>CAVJFW010000020.1:0-27483 GCA_963648975.1 bacterium
CATTTTTTCCACTGGAAACCGGCGCCGAAAAATCAAAGAAAAAAATGATATAATTTTCAAGGAGGATTTCTTAAAAAAATGAACTCTGTTTTTCAAGCTTTCATATTCGATATGGATGGCACCATCGTCTCCACGAATGAGGACATCTGTGACAGCGTGAATTTCTCGTTGAATAAGCATGGATTTCCCATCATTGGATATGATGAATGCCAAAGTTTTTTGGGCAATGGATCAGTCAAATTGATCCAAAGGGCGATGAAGGGGATGAGGACTGAGAAATTTCAGGAAGTCTTCGATGATTACTTTGAACATTATCTTGAAAACTACAATGTGAAGACAAAGCCGTATGATGGTCTGATTGAGGCTTTGGAGTACTCCAGGTCCTTGGGAATTCAGCTGTTCATATATACAAACAAGCCGGAGCCGATAGCTCTTGAAATCGTGAATAAGTTATTCCCGAAAAATCTGTTTGTCTTGACTGTCGGAGTGCCTTTGGGTGGCAAGACAAAACCGGACGCTGCACCATTTCTTGAGAGAGTGAAGGATTTCCATCTCGAGTATTCCAAGGTGGCCTATTTCGGAGATTCCGTCACTGATATCCGCACGGCACATAATCTAGAGGTCGGACTGACCTGTTCCGTATTGTGGGGATACCAGGATATGAAGACATTGAAAGCCTATGAGCTTCAGCCAGACATCTATCTTGACAGTCCAACGGAAATCAGAAAAATCGCATGCCTGTCAGATAAAACCCGATTCAAGGCGTGAAACGTTGAAATTTGGAATTGTTTGATGTTGAAATCCACTACACACCTAATTAGAATATTCACAATATTTTAGGAGGATGAAAATATGATCGTCATCACTGGTCCGTCTGCATCTGGCAAGACTGCAACATGTCTGTATCTTCAGGAACACTTCGGAATCAGGAAAGTCATCACCCATACCACAAGAGATATGAGAAAAGGTGAGAAGAATGATGTCGATTATCATTTCGTCTCCAGGGATGAATTCGATGACATGGTGAAGAACAATGAATTCATCGAGCATGTCACCTTCAATGGAAATTCCTATGGAACCTCAAAAAAGGAGGTCGGAATTGATAAATGCATGGCTTTGGAAATCAATGGTGCCATGACCTATAAGTCGTTCAACGATCCAAAAATCG
Organism: bacterium; assembly: GCA_963648975.1. GTDB lineage: Bacteria > Bacillota_I > Bacilli_A > RFN20 > CAG-288 > Enterosoma. The sequence continues at coordinate 1,169 of CAVJFW010000020.1, forward strand.
TCCTTTTCTATATGAACCTTGACGAGGACACCTGCAGACAGAGAATGCTTGCCAGGGGAGATGATCCGGAAAAGGTGGCTTCCAGAATCGAAAATGACAAGGGAGCCTTCCACCTCAGTGATGAGCAGAAGAAGATGATCGACGTCAATGTCGATACGAAGAATCATGACCTCGCTTCCGCATCGAAGTATATCTATGAAAAATATATCGAAGTGCTTAAGAGCAGAGGAATCACGCTTCCAGAAAGCAAATAGTCGTGTCCTTGGCATCTTTGCCAAGGTTTTTGGTATCAGGAATATATTTGTTTTATCCATAGTCAGATGCAATAAGAATCTTCAAGCATGAATAGGCAGGTGAACCAATGATCAGAATCTTGTTTGGCAACATCATATATACTTCCGCTCCGCATGAATTCGATATCCACGAAAATAGTTTTTTGGTGTCCAAGGATGGAATCGTGGAAGGAATATATGAAAAGCTTCCTGAAGAATATAAGAATGTGGAAGTAGAGAACTATAAGGGTAAGCTCATCATTCCGGGACTGATTGACCTTCATGTCCATGCTCCCCAGTATACCTTCAGGGGGCTCGGGATGGATTATGAACTGATTGACTGGCTGAACGTGAATACATTCCCGGAAGAATCAAGATACAAAGACGTCGACTATGCCTCCAAGGCATATGACATCTTTGTCGATGATCTGTTGCATAGCTTTACCACCAGAGCCTCCATCTTTGCGACCGTGCATAAGGAATCCACACTGCTTCTGATGGATAAGCTTGAGCATGTAGGACTTGTCACCATGGTCGGAAAACTGAACATGGACAGAAACTGTCCTGACTATATCAGGGAAGAGACAGAGGAATCCTACAGGGAAACTCTTGCATGGGTAGAGGAAGCAGAAAAAAGAAACTATAAGAACACGAAGCCCATCCTGACGCCAAGATTTCTTCCGTCCTGCACGGATGAACTGTTGGACAGGATAAAGGAAATACAGGTGAAATATCATCTGCCTGTGCAGTCGCACCTTTCGGAGAACCTCAGCGAGATAGAATGGGTCAGGAAACTTTGTCCCAAGGCAAAGACATATGGAGAGGCTTATGCCATGCATGGCCTGTTTGGTGGAAATGATTGTCCTACCTTGATGGCACATTGTGTGTATTCCAGCGACGAAGAACTGAAGATGATCAAGGAAAATGGTGTCTATATCGTCCATTGCCCTGAGTCCAACGTCAACGTAAGAAGTGGCATCGCCCCCATAAGAAAGTATCTTGACGAGGGATACAACATGGGGCTTGGTTCGGATGTTGCCGGTGGAACCAGCCTGAATATGTTCAAGGCCATTGAAGAGACCGTCAAGGCCAGCAAGATGAGATGGAGAATCATGGACCAGGAACATAAGTGGCTGAATGAAGCTGAAGGATTCTATCTGGCAACCAAAAAGGGTGGTTCCTTCTTCGGCAAGGTAGGATCATTTGAAAAAGGATATGAATTCGATGCCGTTGTCATCGACGATTCCAGGATCAGGCATCCGAATGAACTTTCGACTGAAGACAGGATGATCACGGCGATATATTTCTGTGACGAAAGAGATGTCGTTGCCAAGTACGTCAAAGGAAATAAGATACTTTAAGATATGGACTGAAACCAAAAAAGCCACATTCCGGTTGGAATGCAGCTTTTTTTAGTATGCCCTGATTTCGTTTAATGGGATATCCTTGTCGGAGAAGATGATGGAATCATCTTTCTGGAAGTTATATCCGACGCCGATGGTATAGATGTATTTGGTTCTGCCTGCAAGGTAGTTGTTGTAGTACTGTTTTCCATATCCGACACGCCTGTTTCCGGAAAACCCGACAAGTGGGACAATCATCAATCCTGGCTGGTCGACGATGGTCTTCGGATCGAGGACAGGTTCAAGTATCTTGTATCTGTCATAATGGAAACGTGATGTCCTGTTGACCTGGCAGAATACCATGTCACCGCTGGAAAGGATGACTGGAAGGCAAACAACTTTTTCATCCTGCAACGCTTTGACAATCAGATAATTTGTGTCAATCTCATTGTTTATCGGAGAATAGATATAAAGATGCTTTGCATCCTTATACTCCTTGCACTGGATGATGTCATCTGTCATCTTGAGGGATTTTTCCCTGATATCAGTGGCGCTGAGCTGGTTTCGCAAGTCAATCAACCTGCGACGGATTTCGTTTGTGCTACAATTCATGGCAAGATAATATAACGGAAGCAAACGGCGAAAGCAACATAATGAAATCGCTTTAATTTAACATGTGAGTGGAATACGAAAATCATCAGCGGTCTTTGTCTTGGAACAAACGTCATTATTTTTCCTGTGTCCAAAGGAACGGACATGTTCTTTTTTATACTTTAGGCATGAAAAGAATAGACAGAGAAATCCTTGCCATCGACCTTAAGTCCTTCTATGCATCGGTGGAATGCATCAACAGGGGACTGGATCCCTTTACGACACCACTTGTTGTTGCGGATGAATCCAGAGGTGATGGGACAATCGTCCTTGCGGCCAGCCCCTTTATCAAGAAAGAATACCACGTCAGTTCAAGATGTCGGCTTTATGATGTTCCGAAGAACATACCTGGTCTTATCATTGCCATGCCATCCATGAAGACATATCTTGAGACGTCGTCGAAGATCAATTCCATCTATCTGGATTATGTCTCGGAAGAAGATCTCTTTGTCTATTCCATCGATGAGAGCTTTCTTGACTGCACACACTATCTGAAAAGGAACAATGACACCGCGGAATCCTATGCCAGAAAGATCATTTCCGACATCCGGCATCAGACTGGTCTCACCGTCACGGCAGGCATCGGAAAGAATCTCTTCATGGCAAAGGCATGTATGGATATCGAGGCAAAGCATAGACCGGACTTCCTTTCCAAATGGGATTATCCGGACATTCCCGGACATCTCTGGAATGTAAACCCACTTAGCAGGATGTGGGGAATCGGACATCAGCTCGAAAGGAAGCTCAACGGAATGGGCTTCTTCTCCGTCGGGGACATTGCCTGTTCCGATCCTTTGTTCCTAAAAAGGAAACTTGGCGTCATCGGTGAGGAAATCTATTATCATTCCCTGGGATATGACGATGCATTGATTCAGGAAAGCTATGTCTCGAGGAACCATTCCCTATCTGTCGGACAGGCTCTTCTCAGGGATTATCTTCCCTCGGAGATGAGGATTCTCATCAATGATATGGCAATCGAACTTTCTGACAGAATGCATATGGAGAATGTCATGGCCAAGGATTTCGTCGCCTGGTTCGGAGACAGGGAGCATCATGGATTTTCCATGAAGGTGAGCTTCTATACACCGACGGACAGCTGTGAGAAGGTTTCCAGGGCAATGAATGAAAAATTCGAGGACTACAAGGATAAATTCGGTGAATTGATGTCCAATACACTGTTTCGGCAGATCGGAATGGTGGCATTGGATGTAGATAAAGGTGATTACCAGCAATCCCTTTTTGAGGAATACGAAGAGGATTGTCATATAAGAAATTTGGAAAAGACACTCCTGGACATCAGGATGAGGCATGGGCCGAACAAGGCCATGCCCTGTTCGGCAATGTCCTTATCATCCACGTTTCTTGCAAGAAGCAACCAAATAGGAGGACATCATATATGAGAGGCATGAAGAAATGGCTGCCGTTCAAGTCACTCAAAGGACAGTTTGAGATGCTTGATGAAATGAAAACTGAAAGGAAAAAGATGGAGAAACCGGAACTTTCCATCGATCAGATCGATGATCTCAACAGGGCACTTTCTTCCCTGCGTAAAGGGGATAGGACGACGGTCACATATTTTGATGGTGGAACCATCCATACGAGGAATGTCGTATTCCTGAAAAGTGATGGGATGACGAGGAATGTCTTCTTCAAGGATTTCAGTCTGCCTTTTTCCTCTCTCATCAGCTTCGAAATGTGAATTTTTCTAAAAATAAATTCGTAATTTTGGCTTCGAAATGGGAATAAATATATGAGGAGGCAATTTTGACAAAAGAATTTCTTTACTTGAAGTTCACAATTTAATAAAATACCTTAGGCCTTTTTTCTGGAAGGCCATATACTTTCTTGCCGACTCATGATGTAGAGCCGGCCAGAAGACCATAGGGAGGTATAGATAACATGAAAAATTATGAACTCATGTACATCCTCATGCCAGAGCTTTCTGAAGAAGACATCAAGAACGAAAATGCTGCTCTTCAGAAGATCATCACTGACAATGGTGGAAAGATCACCGGTGTCAATGAATGGGGTATGAGAGACCTGGCTTATGAAATCAAGAAGCAGACCAAGGGTTACTATGTCGTTTGCAACTTCACCGCTGATGGTGCAGTCAACGCCAAGTTCAACTCCATCGTCTCTCTTGACAGCAAAGTCATGAGATTCCTTATCACAGTTGCCAACAACTAATTGAAAAGGAGAAAGTAGAATTATGGCTGCAATGAATCGTTGTGTCTTGGTCGGTAGAATCGTCAGGGATCCGGAGCTGAAGAGAACCAATTCTGGCTCTTCGGTGACATCCTTCACCATCGCTGTCGACAATCCTGTGCGTACAGGTGTGGAAAAGACCACATCCTTCATTCCGTGCACATGTTGGAGCAAGACTGCCGAAAACGTCGCAAAGTATTGCACGAAGGGCTCTCTTGTCGGTGTGGATGGAAGATTGAATCAGAGAAGCTACGAAGACAGAAATGGTGGTAAGCGTACCGTCATCGAAGTCGTTGCGGAGAACGTTCAGTTCCTCGAACGCAAGAGTGGCTCTGATCAGGGTGGATATGATTCATCCATGCCATCTGACAACGGCTCAGACAATTCTTCCGTCGTCCATGAGGGAATCGATTCCTCTGACGACGAACTGCCGTTCTAAGCTTAGGAGAAGTCCTAGGCGGAAAGGACTCGGATCATGTTCCGTAGAGTTAAACCAAAGAGAAAGTTCTGTTATTTCACCAAGAACCATATCAAGCATATCGACTACAAGGATGCCGAACTCTTGAAGAAGTACATCTCTCCATCTGGAAAGATCACTCCAAGAAGAATCACTGGCACTTCTTCCAAGTATCAGAGAATGCTTGCTGTCGCCATCAAGCGCGCCAGATACATGGCTCTCTTGCCATACGTCGCCGACTAATCGAAAAAAGAAAACCCGGGAAAGACATCAACCCGGGTTTTTTGCTGCTTATTTTTTCAGTGAAATGTTTTTGCCTTGTCTTTTCTTCATGAGATTTAGAAGGAAGAAGTAGAGTGGACCTCCGATGATGACGAAAAGAGCAAAAGTGAGATAAAAGCTCAGTGGCTGCTCATGTATGGAGATGATGGATGCACAGTTCCATGGCTGGAACATCTCCCTGAAGAACTGACTGTGGAACAGGTTATGGTCGGCGGAATGGAACATGGAGAAGGTGGAAGCTTTTCCTCCGATGAAACTCGTAGGGAATGCGAAGGCGAGAAGAAGTGCGGAGGCGATGGCGATAATAAGGACGATGGTGCGGTAACGGTTATACGGATAGGACATGGCGAACATGACGATGAATCCGGCCGTCGTGGTAAGGACGGAAATGGCGGAACTCACGTTGGAGATATTGAGAATCGGAGTCTGACCAAAGAATGTGGGAATCTGGTTCAGCATGATGGGAAGAATCGCTCCAAGTGTCATGAAGACACCGGAGATCACGGCTTTGGAGAGTACGTTTTCCTTGAATGTCCCTTTGACAGGTTCCTTGGTTCCTTCCAGGGAAAGAAGGAATCCGCCGATGGCGATGACGCTGTTTTGCATGAGATAGATGTTCTCGACGCTGAACCACATCTGACCTCTCTTGAAGGGGATGAGCAGAACCGCAAGAAGAACGAAACATATCGTCTTCATCAAAAACAGCGTGGCTGTCCTCTGGACGTTGTTGATGACTCTTCTCCCCTGGAACACGACTTCCTTGAGATGGACGAAGTCATCGTCCAGCAGTATGACATCAGAACAGGCCTTGGCTGCATCGGTTGCCTTGTTGAAAGTGATGGAGGCGTTGGCTTTTCTGAGGGCGAGGATGTCGTTCACGCCATCTCCGGTCATGCCGACCTTTCTTCCTTTTTCCTGAAGTGCCTCGACGATGGCTTTCTTCTGCTCCGGAGAGACTCTTGCGAATATCGTATATTTCTCGGCAATGGATGGAATTTCTTCAATCTTCACGTTTTCCATCGAGATGTATCGATCGGCGTTCCGGACACCGCATGTTGATGCGATTTTGCTGACCGTCAGTGGATTGTCTCCGGAAATGATCTTAATATCCAATTTGTTTTCGTAGAAATATTCAATTGTTTCCTTTGCCGAACTTCTTATGTTGTCCTTCAGGACGAACAAGGCAATCAAGGCTTCATCGAGAAGAAAGGCGAGGACCCTGTTTCCCTTTGAGGCCTCTTCCTTTACCTTTTCGTATTCCTTGGAATTGACATCAAGAAGATATTCCGGTGCGCCAAGTTTCAGAGTATGGTCACCATAATGAAGGAGGGAAGATTTTGTCTTGCTTGAGAATGGCTCATAGGTGACATCCTTGATTTCCTTTGTTCCGAATTTTGTTTTGATGGCAGTGGCTGTCTGGTTACAGTCGGTGGAAGCATAGTTGAATTTTCTGATGTAGTCCATGACTTCATTTTCGTCTTCATAGAATATGGTGTCGGATACCTGCATGCTTCCGTCAGTGAGTGTTCCTGTCTTGTCAAGGCAGAGTGTGTCAACTCTTGACAGATTCTCTATGGAGAACAGATCCTGGATGAGCGTCTGCTGCTTGATCAGTCTGACGATGGATACAGCTAGGGTAAGGGAGGTAAGAAGGATGAGTCCGGTAGGGATGACACCGATGGAGAAGGCTCCGACCGTCAACATGATTCTTGCCCATGTCGTCGCATCCGTCAGGGAATAGGTGACATCCAGCGCCTCTGACCAAACGCTTGGGTCATCACCCCAGCGATAGACCTTATAGGCCATGGTGGATAAGACGATGACCACGATGAAGGCCAAGACGATGGCAAGGAAGCTGATCAGCCTATATATGCTTGTCATTAGCTCTGATTTCTGCTTGGTCAGTTTCTTGACCTTATCGGAAAGCTGTGATGCATATGTTTCCTTTCCGACCTTCGTGACGATGGCATAGGAACTTCCGACGATGATGCTTGAACCAGAAAGCAACTTGTCTCCCGGCCCTTTCCTTATCAGCTCGGATTCTCCGGTGAGAAGTGATTCATCAACCTCGAGATTTCCTTCCTTAAGTATCATGTCACATAGGACCTGATCTCCTGCCTTGAGATGCAGGATGTCATCAAGGACGATGTCGTCGGAGATGATTTCCGTTTCCTTTCCATCCCTGACGGCAAGACTTCTGGATTTGTTCACGATGTTGATCTTATGAAGGACAATCTTGGAATGAATCTCCTGAATGGTACCGATGATGGAATTGAGGAATACCGGAATGATGAAAGTGAACTTCGAATAGCCGAAATATTTGTCTGAGACGTCCTTGTGTCCCGTTGCATTGAGATAGATTACGAAGAAGAGGAACATCAGGGCGATGGATATGAGCACGATGTTGAAGGAATTGAAGAAGTTGTCGAAGATGATCCTTGCGTATGACTTTTCGACGTTGTTCTTGCTTCTGTTGTCATATCCGCCTTGGATTCTTTCCTCGACTTCCTTCTGACTCAGACCTATATGGATATCCGGCTCTCTCCGGTTGATTGGTGTCTTGTTTTTTTTCATATGAAAATTATCTCATAATTTGACGATAATCAAAACGTTGTTTGATAAAATTTCAAAATCATCGATGAATCCATGTGATGGATAAAAACTTTCACAAACAATACAAAACAATCAAAAGAAACCGATTACACTTTCCTGCATTATAAAAAGACGTCATAATTTATGTTCATTTACGCTTGTTTATGTTTACATTCAAAATCTAATCTTTTCGTTTGTCAATCGTGCTTTCATTTTCGGCCTTTTTCTATCGCCCGTGTTATGATATAAGCGATTTCAAAAGGACTGCCAACATGAAAGTCATATCCATTGATTTAGGTGCCACAAGCGGAAGAGTCATGACCGTCAGCTATGAGGACGGAAAGTTCTCTTATGTGGAAAATGCAAGGTTTGACAATAAGACGTATCTTGATGGAAAAAATATCCTGAGATGGGATTTTTCCCTATTGATCGATAACGTCATCTCTGGCTTGAAGAAGGCCTTAAGTGAGTCACCGGATGCCAAATCCATCTCCATTGACACATGGGCCGTGGATTATGGTCTGATAAAAGATGGAAAGCTTCTTTCTGATCCGATGTGTTATAGGGATGTCCATTCCTTTGACACACAGAAGGAAGTTCTCTCCGAATTGCCTTTTGAAAAAATTTATTCCAAGGTCGGAATCCAGAATCTGCATTTCAATACCATCTATCAGCTTCGTTTCGATAGGGAAAATGTGAAGAATGCGGATTGCCTGCTTATGATCCCGGATCTGATTGCCTACTACCTCACAGGTGAGATGAGAATCGAGCTTACCAACGCCTCGACGACATCACTGTATTCTTTCAGGAATGGTCATTTTGACGAGGAACTGTTATCTCTCATAGGCATAGATGAGAGCGTGTTCCCAAAAATGATATATCCAGGAGAGAGATACGGCATGCTGAAGAAGGAAATTTCGCCTGTTGAAATACCAGTCGTTGCCTGTCCTAGCCATGATACGGCAAGTGCCGTTCTCGGTGCATCCGGAAAGGGGACGTTTGCCTACATTTCTTCCGGCACATGGTCTCTTATCGGTACGGAGCTTGACAGTATGAATGTCTCCGAAAAAGGATTCAGGGCGAACTTCACCAATGAGGTCGGATATAACAACACCATTCGATATCTGAAGAATACCATGGGTATGTTCCTCATCAATGAAGTCCGAAATGACTATAAGAGGAAAGGTATCGAAATAAAGGTTTCCGAAATTCTTTCCCTGGTCAAGGGTAGCAAGGATATACATTCCTATCTGGACGTTGATTCTCCGTGCTTTGAGGCTCCTGGAGATATGATTGCCAAGGTGATGGATTATCTGGATAAGACAAATCAGGAAAAACCAACAACTCCTGGCGAGATGTTAAGGATGATATATAAATCCATGGCACTTAGGTATCGTGTGATTTTGTCTTCTTTGGAAGTTATCATTGGCAAGAAGTTCTCATCCATCATCGTCGTCGGAGGCGGCAATCAGGCCAGTTATCTCAATCAGGCCGTTGCCGATGCATGCAAGATAAAGGTCATCACCGGTGCCAGTGAGGCAACCGTCATGGGTAATGCCTTATCTCAGTTCATCGCCTTAGGTGCCGTAAAGGATGTGAAGGAAGGAAGAGAAAGGATATTGAATTCCTTCCCTTCAATGACATTCGATCCGAAAGATAGTGAATATTATGATTCCGAGATGAAGAATTATCTGAAGATAATCCATGAATAGGAGGAACAATCATGTCCGTCGAAGAGAATTATTTTAAGGCAAAGGAAGAGTTTGCCAAATATGGTGTCGATACGGAAGAAGCAATCAAAAAAGTGATGAACATACCTGTCTCCGTCCATTGCTGGCAGGGAGATGATGTCCTCGGACTGGAAGGCTGCACCACCTTGGAAGGTGGTATCCAGACTACAGGAAATTATCCTGGCCGTGCCAGAAACAAGGATGAGCTGATGGCTGACATCAAGAAGGCCTTTTCGCTCATGCCAGGAAAGAAGAGACTCAATCTTCACGCCAACTACGCCATTCTCGGTGATGACCTCGGAAAGGTTGACAGAAACAAATATACATACAAGTATTTCGAACCATGGACGGAATTTGCCAAGGAAATCCATCTTGATGGCATCGACTTCAATCCTACCTTCTTCTCCTCTCCGAAGGTCAAGGACAATCTCACATTGTCCAGTCCAGATGAGGAAACAAGAAAGTTCTGGATCGAGCATGGTCAGAGATGTCTTGAGATATCCAACGAATTCGGTAAGGCGTTCGGAAAGCCGTGCATGATGAACATCTGGATTCCTGATGGATTCAAGGATGTTCCGTCTGACCGCTATTCCCCGAGAAAAAGACTTGTCGAATCCCTTGATGCCATCCTTGCGGACAAGAACTGGAGCAGGGAAAATGTCATGCCGACCGTGGAATCCAAGGTCTTTGGCATCGGCGTCGAATCCATGACTGTCGGAAACAGCGAATTCTATCAGAATTATGCTGCCACCAGAAATATCACCTGTCTCATGGACATGGGACATTATCATCCGACTGAAGTCGTCTCAGACAAGATTCCATCAATGCTCTGTTTCTATGATAAGCTTGCCCTTCATGTCTCAAGACCGGTCAGATGGGATTCTGACCATGTCGTCATCTATGATGATGAACTTAAGGAAGTGGCAAAGGAAATCATCCGCAATCATGCCGAAGACAAGGTCATGATCGGATTGGATTACTTCGACGCCTCCATCAACCGCATCTCTGCCTGGATCACCGGTGAAAGAAGCATGCAGAAGGCTCTTCTTTATGCGGCAACCCTTCCGAATGATGAACTTGCCAAACTTCAGGCTGAAGCCAACTTCACCAAGCTCATGGTTCTTCAGGAAAGAGTCAAGATGCTTCCGTTTGGTGCCGTTTGGGATGAATATCTCCGTAGGCAGGGCATGGATGACAACTACTATGACGAAGTCGTAAAATATGAAGACGAAGTTCTCAGTAAAAGAAAGTAGGGAAATGAAATGAAAGACATATTGAAAGCACCATTCCTTGTTGAATTCTGCAAGACGGCCAGCAACATGTATCGTCTTGGATGGGATGAGAGAAACGGTGGAAACATCTCCTATCTTCTCAAGGATGAGGAGGTGAAGGAATATCTGGATGTTGATCATATCATCAGGACAATTCCGCTTGCCGGTATTCTTAAGTCCTCCATGGATGCGACTCCATTGGCGGGTAAATATTTCCTTGTCACAGGTACCGGAAAATATTTCAAGAACGTCGAAGATGATCCAGAAACCAATACCGGTATTTTCAGAATCAGCAAGGACGGACAGAACGCTGAACTTCTTTGGGGATACAAGGACGGTGGAAGATTCACAAGTGAACTTCCGGCTCATCTCATGAGCCATATGGCAAGACTCAAGGTCGATCCTGAGAACAGGGTAGTCATGCACTGCCACCCGACAAATATCCTTGCCATGACTTATGTCCATCCGCTCGATGAGAAATCCTTCTCCCACACGCTTTGGACCATGTCCACGGAATGTGTCGTCGTGTTCCCTGAGGGTGTCGGCGTCCTTCCATGGATGCTCTGTGGCACGGATGAAATCGGTGTTGCCACGGCCAAGAAGATGAATGACTTCAGAATCGTCTTATGGACGAACCACGGCATCTATGGTGCCGGAAAGAATCTGGATGAGACCTTCGGCCTTATCGAGACAGTCGAGAAAGCCGCTCAGATTTACAATCTCATCGGCAACAGACCGATTCTGAACAATATCTCCGATGAGGATATGGCTCAGCTGATTCATATCTTCAAGATTGAGAAGCAGGTCCGTTGGGATTTCCTTGACGTGAAGGAATAAGTGATTCTTGTAAGATTCATGAATAAAAAGATGCAGGCAATTGATCCTGCATCTTTTTTTAATTAGTCAAGCTTGCAACTTATGGTGTGCGTTCCGTGTGTAAGCTCCTTTGTGCTTCCGTCAGGTAAGACAAGCTTACATGTCGTTGACATTGGAACCTTGACGCTGATGGTGAAATCCTCATCCTTCCTTTCCCATCTGACAGATATTTCTCCGTGTGGAGTCAATGTTGATGCTGAAGCATAGGTGATATCTCCGCCAAGTATCGGACGGACTTCGAATGATTTGTATCCAGCTTCCAGAATGCGTATGCCAACGATTCTCGAATAGAGGAACTCGCCGACGGAACCTGATGCATAATGGTCAAAGGATACCATGTTTCCGGTTCCATCCTTGCTCGGTCTTACGGTTCCGTCTGGCATCATGCCATCGAACTTCTCCCAAATCGTCGTGCCTCCAACACTGACATTGTATAGCCAGGATGGAGCCTTGGTGTTGAGCAACATCTTATAGGCGACATCCGCATATCCGTTGTCTGCAAGGACAAAAAGGATATATGGTGTCCCAGGGAATCCTGTTCCGATGCAATAGTCGTTCTTCTCTATGAGCCTGACCAAGTTGGACAAGGCGTTCTTCCTATCTTTTTCGTCGAACATGTCAAATGCCAGAGGAAGAACATAGCCGGTCTGGAATTCTTCCTTCTTCAGCTTTCCATCCTTGGTGAACACCTTGTTGTAGGCATTCTTGACCTTGGATGCGATTTTTCTGTATTTGGCCTCATCTTCCTTATATCCGAGTATGCCTGCTATCTTGGATAGAAGGGCAGAGCATCTGCATAGACTTGCAGTGGCGGTATATTTTGATCTTTTCTGCCAGGCGGACATTTTGTCAACATCGGGAGATACCCAATCACCAAAATGGAATATTGCGGGAGTATGCCAAATATAACGATATTTTCCGATACCGATGAGGTTAGCCCAGAACTTTTCGGCCTCGACATATTTCTTCATGTTCGGATAAAGTTCCTCGAGAACTTTCCTGTCTCCATAATACTCGTAAAGCGTATAAGGAACGGTCAGGATGCAGTCACCCCAGAAATCGATGGCCATCTTCGGCATGGTTGCCGGGAATCCGTATCCATGGATTGGAACGGTGTTCGGAATGCCACCGGTTTTCAGTTGTTCTGCCTTGACGTCTCTTAGCCATTTCTTCAGGAAACGATGCATCTCGAAGTTGAACGAAGCCGTATTGGCAAAGATGGAGATGTCACCGGTCCATCCCATTCTTTCGTCTCTTTGAGGACAGTCGGTCGGGATGTCCATGAAATTGTTTCGGCTAGACCAATGGATGTTGCTGTCGAGTTGGTTGAGCATTTTGTTGGAACATTCGAAATGACCGTGTTCTTTGATTTCACTTGTGAGATGATAGGCGAGAATCTCGACATCATCCAGGGATTCGATCCCTTCGATGGTGATGTACCTGAATCCCATATAAGTGAATTCCGGCGTGTATTCCTGATAACCATCCTTGCAGATGTATGTCAGTGTGGCTTTGGCTGTTCTAAGAAGCGATAAATCGAGGTCACCTTCCTTGTTCAGGATTTCGGCATGATGGATGATTATCCTGTTTCCTTTCTTGCCGTTCTTTATTTTCAGATGGATGATACCCGTCAGATTCTGTTTGAAGTCGAAAAGGAATTTGTTGTCGATTTTTTTGACGAATTCCCCTTTCATGATTCGATTGATCCTGATGTCGGAGGAATCATCGGCATTGATGGAAGGTTTGAATCCGATTGTTTCTACATGGACTTTATGATAGTTAAGGACTGATGTATCGATATTTGCGTCATATGTTTCTCCGTCATAGAGATCTGCCATGAGGTATGGACCATCGGTGGAGACTTCAAAGGTATCATCGGAAGCGATGATTTCTTCCTTTTTGCTCTCACCTTCCATATGAAGTTCCAGAAGAAGGGACTGCTTATCCTTGTATACTCTGTTGACTCTGGTGAAGACAAAGCTTCCAACTGCCCATCCTCCGGCGACATGGACGACGATTTCGTTGTCTCCCACCATCAGATGGCTGCTTATATCATATACCTGATACATCAGGTTGTTCTTGTAGGATGTGAATCCAGGTTTGAGGAAGGATTCGGAGACCTTTTTGCCGTTTACCTCCAAGCGATAGACACCGATGCAGGTGATGTAGATGTTTGCCTTTTCCTTTGCTTCATCCAGATGAAATTTCTTTCTGAAGGTCATCACCTTGGGAGAAACACCTTTTTCGGTGAACGTGTATTCTGGGTCGGTGATCCATTTTCCTATCCATGGGTCGTCAATCTTTCCCATGCTGAAGACGATGTCCTTTTTGTCAGAACTGCCGTCAAGTCCATAGGCCGTCAAAGTGCCTTTGTACGTCTTATAGGGGGACAATGCTTCCCCGTCATAGGTGAAGAAGACTTCATCGGTGAGTTCTTTTTTATATCCGTTGGATAATGTGAACACGGCATTTTTTATGGATGTGTCATCACTTTCATAATAGAAGCTGAATGTCGGTGCCTTATTGTCGGTGATACATTCTTTTTCTTTTCCTTCAATCTGGAAATGTTTTATGGAAATCATATATTGGACTCCTTCTTTCAATTATAGAGGATGCTAGAAAAAAAGTCTTCGTCGAGTTATGTTGCCCGACGAAGACTTTGGGGGATTCAGTGAATTATTCTGCTACGGCTTCCGTGGCTTCGGCATTCTTCTTGGTGAGGCTGAAGAAGAGGGTGACGATGCTCAAGACCCAGCTGACGAGATAGAAGATGAATGATGTGATGCTCTTGGCAGCACTGGACATATTGTCAGCGGTCTGAACTTCGGATAAGACGTTGGAATCGGAGAAGTAGATGTAGCCCCAACCTTCAGCTCTGGCGCCGATGATGTTGATGGCGCAGGAGATGAGGAAGACACTGGCACCGACGAGGAGGACGGATTGGACAATTGGAAGGATCTTTCCCAAGATTCCATCAACCTTGACAAAGGATAAGGCGATGGAAATGGCGTAGCAGAGAAGAGCGAAGATGGAGAAGAGGACAACGAAACCGACAGATACATTGTGGAAATAACCTGGGGCAGTCACGGAAACGCCATAGACAATCCAGCTGACGATGACAAGAACGAATGTTCCCAATGCAAGATATGCACCGATACCTAATTTCTTTAACATGTGATTATTCTCCTTTCAGGCCGTTATAGACGGTCATGGCAAGTGTGGCAGCACCTAAGATGGAGAAGACGATGATGACGGCGACAATCGTGCCTTCCCACCATGGAGTGACTCTGGTGGTGGAGACGTTCATCAAAGCGGAATTGGCAAAGGCGAAGAGCTGATACTTGAGATTGGTTCTTGCCTGCTCGACGAGGGTGTTGTCGTTCTTGATTGCCTCTGGAGAGAGGTATGTCCAAGTCTTGTCGACACCACCTTCACCCTGATTGAGGTGATTGTCCTTTGCGGCGAAGTCAGCCATCATGGTGATGGTTGCCATGGTTGCGGATTCTGGGTTGAAGTAGTAGGCATTGTTCATCATATCTGTGGAGATGAGACCCTTGAAATCCCATTCGCTGCGGAAGATACCGCTGATGAGACCGACATTGTGGGAGACGTTGGTTGCACCAAGACGGTTGAATGCGACCATCATGCCTAATGCGCCTTCATCTTCAATGGCCATCTGGAAGCCTCTGAGGTCGGTTTCCCTGACCTTCTGTTCAGTCATATAGACCTGGATACCGGAACGGTCATGTTCCTGATCGTTGAAACCGATATGCTTTGGACCGACGATGATGCCGTATTTCTTGGAACCACGGATGATGCCACCGCCGATGACGTTGCTGAGCATCGGATCTTCACTGAGATATTCGGTGTTACGTCCGTTGTAGGCAGTTCTGTGATAGTTGAGAGCGGCACCCCAAATTTCGAACTTGGATGTCCAGAGACCAGTGTTGCCGAGGATGCAACCCCAATCTTCAGCAAGCTTCGGTGAGAAGGAAGAACCTAAGAGAGTCTGTGAGTTGATGGCAACCTTGAATTTTCCTGCAGTGGTTTCCGGATCAACATAATACTTATCCTTTTCAGCATTTTCTCCGTTGTTTGCACTGAGCTTGGTGCTGTTGAAGCCGTTCGGGCCGTCAGCCTGTCCGACAACCGGGTTGTCGACGTTGGTGAGGACATCGGACTGGTTACCGCCGTGGGCGATGGCACCCAAAGCTTCTTCGGCTGGAATCTGTTCGACGAGCTTGGTCCAGAATTCGGAGTTGATGTCGGTCAGGGCATCGCCTGTTGCATCGGAGAACTTGATGCCATTGTTCTTGCCGTCGAAGTTCTTGACCGGTTCGTCCGTCTTGACGGTATAGTTCTTGTTCTGGAGACACTTCTTCCATTCATCCTTCTTCGTGGAATCGGAGATGGTAAGTGCATTGGCGGCTTCATTCCAATTCTTTGGATATGTTGACTTCCAGTCATTTCTGCTAAGGTATGTGACCTTGTTGTCCAACCAGTAGTTGATGTCGGCGTCATCAACTTTGTTGGTGATGGCTGCACCGGATGCAGACTTGGAGAAGGTGGTGACATCGGTGTTGCTTTCCGTACCATTGTCCCAGGTCATGACCTTGTTTGCATCGCCATCGACTTTGTATCCTTTGGCTTTCAGAACATTGTTGACAGCTTCGTGGGAACCGTTGCCGACGGCAAAATAATATTTTCCGCCATCGAGGATGTAGGTCTTGGCTTTCTTGTAATCATAGGAGGCAAGGTATTTGGTCGGAACGGAAACCTTGACCTGCTGAGTGGCACCAGCCTTGATGTTGACTCTTTCGGAAGTCAGGAAGTTGATGGCTGATTTCTCGACGAGGTTGTCCTTGTCATACTGCGTGTATGGTGTGTTGACATACAACTGTCCGACAAAGTTGCCATCCTTGGTGTCTTCGTTCTTGATTTCGATGGTTGCGGTGACATTTCCGTTCACGGACTTGTCGACCTTGAGGTCAACCAATTTTTCGGAATACTTCAGATAGGATTCACCATAGCCGAATGGGCAGCAGACTTCATGGTCATATGTCCATGCGGAATCACCTGGGTAGGAGATACCGACATTGCTGTTGGCGTTGCCGGCACTGGTGACGACATCATAATATCTCGTTTCATAATAGAGGTATCCAGTATAGATGGATTCGGCTTCGACGATATAGTAACCGCCAGAATAGGAGGCAGAGCCACCGAATGATCCTGTGACATCGTTGGAAACATCCTTGGTCCATCTTGGATCCTGACCTGCCGTGGTGGCAAGATCTTTGTAATCGGTGAAATATCCACCACCGAAGTTCTGCATGGCAGGATTGACGGCAGTGTCATATGCATAGGTGTCAGCCAAATGTCCGCTGGCATTTGCCTTTCCGGTGAGAACCTGGGCAATGCCGGTGAACTGATAGTCATTCGGAATACCGATATAGGCGATGCCATCGACTTCATATTCTCCACTCATCAAAGGAGCAATTTCGATGGTACAGGATGTGTTGAGGAGGACAACGACCTTTTCACAGGTTTCCTTTGCCGTCTTGATCAACTCTTTTTCTTCTGGAGAAAGGGCAAGTGGGTTCTGGTTAAGCTTGTTGCCATAATAATCCTGAGCGACGCCAGGACGATAGGTCGTGCCTTCTCCACCAGGTCTCATGAGGACGACGACACCGGTGTTCTTTCTGGCCTTGACGGTATCCTTCCAATCGGCAGCGGCGCCACCACCACCTTCTGTCTTTTCATCGACATAGGTCTCTGTGAATTTTGAGACCGGAATTTCCTTGACCTGATATCCGTCTGCAAGATAGTCACCTGCAGATGTATTTGGAGTATAGAGATAGGTCTTCTGCATCGTTTTCTGACCTGTCCATCTGTTGGTCACTTCTTTCTCGGTATAAATTCCCATGAGGTTGTCATAGATTTTTTGGACGGTCGGGTCAAATGAGACACCCTCGGTCTTCAACGCACTGACAAGATCGACGGCATCTTCGTTGCCAGCTGCGGACTTGTATGGAGAATATGCGGAGTTTCCGAAGAGGGCGACATTGGTGCCTAATGGAAGGACGTTGTTCTTGTTCTTCATGATGACGGTGCCTTCGACGCCTTCCCTGACGGAAAGATCCTTTGCGGCTTTCATCATATCATCACCTGTCTTGTAGTCAGAAACGTACTTGCTGCTGCTGTTGTTGACTTGGTAGGACTGCGTGCCTAAAGCGTTATCGACCTGGGTTCTGAATCTGTTGGCAATGCCATAGCCCAAACTGGCCAAGACAACCAAAGATAAGGAAGTGCCGGACAAACCACGCCATAAGTTGGTTTTCTTCATAGACGTTTTCCTCCTTAGTTATGTCTATTGTTGCGAGGCATCGGATTTCAATCCATCATTGGCATAGGAATTGATTTGGAAACCGCTACCACCGCAAGTGATTGTATTCTATCATCCGTGATTGCCGTTTGCTCGTTTTTGGTTTATGTTGATAAGAAATTAGATAAATGAGCAGTGAAACCGCTTTTCATACTCAAAAACAATCACGAATAATCATATGACTAATGATAATAAAAAGAAAAAGCCCTTTCGTCAGGGCTTCATTGTTACTTAACGATTGTATATTTTTATACCGTTATCCTTCAGGCTTTGAATCGTTTCGTCACCTGCATTTGTGTATATGGCCGTGTATTCCTTCAATGGCATCGTCTTGAAAGGCTGAGAATTGTCGAACTTGTTCTTGTCCACGAGAAGAATCTTCTTTTCACTTCTGACGAAGGCTGCCCTTTTTATCTCCATTGTCTCTATGGTCGGTTCATAGGTCCCGTCGGGTTTGATGGATGCACAGCTTGAAAGCATTAGATCCATATGGAATCTATCAAGCATGTCGGTTGCCAGGGAACCATCTGTGGAATAGGAGGAATATTGGATGACACCACCTAGGAATATGACTTTGACGTCCTTTTTTGTGGATAACTTGACGGCCAATTGAAGACCGTTTGTGATGATGGTCTTGTATTGGAAATCCATTCGCTGGGCAAGTGCGAGGCAGGTTGAGGAGTTATCGATGAATATCGTATTGAAGGAAGGAAGCTTGTTTATGGCCACGTTGACGGTTTTTTCCTTGTCTATGGCGTTCTTTTCGATACGGATGAAGATGCTGCCGTCATCGTTGCTGTCAAGAAGGATTGCTCCACCATGGGTTCTCTTGACAATGCCTAAACGCTGCATTTCATTCAGGTCTCTTCTGACCGTGGCGTGAGAAACATAGAGATATGATGCCAGTTCATCGACCGTGGCACGTCCATGTTCCTTCAAATAATCAGAAATGAGCTTGAATCTCTCACTTGTAAACAGATTTTCTGCCATATGTGTGCTCCTTTTTGGACTATTATGATTGAATGTGATTGCTTTTTCAATAAAAAATTTCTTTGTTCCGTGAGACCAAACAATCTTTCATAACCAAAGAGGTTAGTGTAAAATTATTTCAAGATGATTTTAAACCTTATTTATATTTGTCAGCATTTGCAGGTTGTGCTCTTGGCACAAGAAAGAATGTAAGGGCTTTTAACTTGTATACAAGAAGTTTATAATCATTCTGTTTATAAAAAGGAGAACTTTATTATGGATACGAATTCTTTCCGTTTGGATGGTAAGGTCGCTTTGGTCACTGGCGCATCCTATGGCATTGGTTTTGCCATTGCTTCCGCTTATGCACAGATGGGTGCCAAGATTGTCTTCAATGACAGAAATGAGGACAAACTTCAGATGGGTATCGAATCCTACAAGAAAATCGGCATCGATGCCAAGGGCTATATCTGTGACGTCACCAAGGAAGATCAGGTCAAGGATATGGTCGAGGACATCGTCAAGACCTATGGCCATCTCGATATTCTTGTCAACAATGCCGGTATCATCAAACGTATTCCGATGACTGACATGAGCAGCGAAGACTTCAGAGCTGTCGTCGATGTCGATTTGATTGCTCCGTTCATCGTCTCCAAGGCTGTCATTCCATATATGATCAAGGAAGGACACGGAAAGATCATCAACATCTGCTCCATGATGTCCGAACTCGGAAGAGAAACCGTCTCTGCCTATGCTGCAGCCAAGGGTGGTCTCAAGATGCTCACCAAGAACATCTGTTCCGAATATGGTGAAGCCAACATTCAGTGCAACGGTATCGGTCCTGGCTACATCGCCACTCCACAGACTGCTCCACTCAGAGAAAAGCAGCCAGATGGTTCCTTGCATCCATTCGATCAGTTCATCAGAGCCAAGACTCCGGCTGGCAGATGGGGAACTCCGGAAGATCTTCAGGGTCCAGCTGTCTTCCTCGCCTCTGATGCTTCCAATTTCGTCAATGGTCACATCCTTTATGTCGATGGCGGTATCTTAGCCTATATCGGCAAACAGCCTAAGTAAAATCTCAGAATAAATTCCCTTGTCTGAACATGGGAGAAAGGATTCTTCAATATGAAAAACAAAAACAAACTGTTATCCGCGGCATTGATGTTTGCCAGCGTCTTACCGATGACTGCCTGTGCCAAGGAAATGAAGGCGACTTGCTATGGACTGAATGAATATCTTCATTCGGAGGCCTATGGCGATACCATCTACAAGGCAGATGTTGCCGTGAAGGATGGAAAATTTACCTCTGTCAGCATTGAGGAAACCTATTCTCCCAATGTCTGGGCAAAGCTTGACGAAGCTTCCAAGACTACTTTGGGTGAAGGCAATTACCTCAGTGTCGAAAATTCATCCGGTCAAACCCTTTATTATGCCAAGTACATCTATGTCAACGGCATCAATTGGACCGGTGTTGCCCGTGATGAGGAAGATTCAAAGTTCAAGCCTTCCATTCATCATGAATATGTCCGTTATTATGCTTCCACCGATGACAATTCCGCTGAATATGACTTCATGTATTATCTGAAGACAACGGACTCTGATCAGTACAAGCTCGGAAGCTTCTGCAATACCTATTTCAATGATGTCAAGGACGGCAACATCAAGATCCTCAAGAATGCTGGTGCCGGCGATGCAATGGACCTTAAGGATTCCGGCATCACACCATCATTCCCCAACGGAAAGAAGTCCAGAAGTGAAAATGATGCAACCTGGAAAGCATCCGCTGATGCCCTTTGCAAGTATCTTGTCGGCAAGAACTTCAATTTCGTTGAGCAGCTTGAAGATGATGACCTTGACAAACATAAGACTTTGAAGGCTGACGGTGGTGTCTGGTATTATAACCCGACATTATCCCAGATGGCCACAGGCTCCAAGGCCTCTGCCGCAACTGCTGCCGAGGAAAATGACAACAATTGGCAGGAAATCACCGATTGCAAGACATCGGCCATCGGCTATGATTCCTTGGTTGGTTATCTTAGCGGAATCAACCAGGCCTATGCCTCCGTCGAATACGATTCCATCGTTTAAGCAAAATGCTTGATTTTCGTCTATTGTATCCTGGCTTCAAGAAAAAGGCCGTCACATTCTCCTATGATGATGGCGTCATCGAAGACAGAGAACTCATCGGAATATTCAACAGATATGGAATGAAGGCTACCTTCAATCTGAATTATGGACATTCCGGTCAGCCGAAGATGAGATTGGATAAGGACGGAAAGGAAATCGATTGTTCCCACATCGTCCTTGAAGATGAAGTTTCGCTCTATGAAGGTCATGAAATAGCAAACCATACCTACAATCATCCACATCTGGAAGTCATATCCAAGGATGAACAGAAGAAAGAATACCTGGACAACAAGGACGCACTTGAGAAACTCTTCCATAGGAAGGTATATGGTGCGGCATATCCATATGGAACCTTCAATTCTGATTCCATCCTCGTCCAGAAAGAACTGGGAATCGAATATGACAGGACGACACGTTCCACCTATTCCTTCTCACTTCCTTCTTCTTGGCTGGTATGGGCTCCGACAATTCATCATAGGGATAAGAAAATCATGGATTATCTCGAAAAATTCTTTCAGGATGATTCCGAATTGTCCCTGATGTATATCTGGGGACATGCATACGAATTCGCAATTGATCACAATTTCGGGCTTATGGACGAAATATGTAAGAAGATCCGTGCTCATGATGATGTCGCTTCATTGACGAATCATGAAATATACGAATATGTCCATGCCGCCTTGATGGTTTACCATCGTGATGGAAAATTCATCAATCCGAGCAATCGGGATATATATCTGCAAGTAGATGATCGGAACATCCTTGTTCCGGCATCAGGGGAGGTTGTATATGGAGGATAGATCTACCGTCATAGGTCTTGGTGAATTCCTGATCCGTTTCACCGCTGAACGTGGAACCCTCATCAGGGAAGCCAGAAACTATGTCGCCAACTATGGTGGCAGCGAAGCCAACGTCATCATTTCCTTATGTCATCTTGGACATAAGGGAAGATACATCACCAGAGTCAGCTCTGATGAATTGGGACTTGGCGCCATCGATTATCTCAAGACTCAGGGCGTGGATGTCTCCTATATCCAGTCCAGAGGTGAGCATCCGTTAGGTACGAGCATTGTCGAGGAAGGTGAAGGTGCAAGGCCGAGTGTTGTCATCTACAACCGCAAATGGTCCTCTGCCGCCCAGATGAAACCGGAAGACTTTGACTTCAAGGACATCATGAAGGATGGAAAAATCCTTCATGTCTCCGGTATCACCTTGGCCATTTCCGAAAAAGCAAGGAATACGGCCATCGCTGCCATGAAGGAAGCCAAGGCCCAGGGAATGAAGATTTCCTTTGACTTCAACTATCGCAAGAAGCTCATGAAGCTGGAAGATGCCAAGAACGTCTATCCATGCATCGCCAAATATGCGGATATCGTATCTGCCTCGGCATGGGATATCCAGACACTTCTTGGGTTCCATCCTGAGGAGACAGATCAGGACAAGCTGTTCGAGGATGCCTGCAAGGAATTCGGCTTCGAGTATATCTTCACAAGAAAGAGAACAGTCATTTCCTCAAGAGAACAGAAGCTTCAGGCATTTGCCTACACCAAGGATAGAAAGGTCATCGGAAAAGAATACCAGTTCGAAATCTTCGACCGTATCGGTGCCGGTGATGCCTTCGTCGCAGGATATCTCCACGGCTTGCTGAAAGATGAAAATGATTTGGCTCAGGCCATGAAATACGGCATGGCCAACTGCGTCCTGGAACAGACAATCCTGGGTGACTGCTCGAGATTCTCGGAAAAACAGCTTGAGAAATTCCTGGCAACATCCGGATTGGAGGAGGTCGACAGATGAAATTCATATTTCTTGGCGACTCCCTGATGCAGCCGAATGGAGACGATACTTTCCCACAGACTGGATGGCCTCAGGCTCTTCCCGAATTCCTGAAGAAGGATTCCGGAGTCGAAATCGCAGACTTTGCCCTTAACGGCAGAAGCACGAAATCATTCATGGATGAAGGAAGATTCAAGGAAGCACTTGATGCCGCCGACGAAGGAGATGTCTGCTTCATCTCCTTTGGACACAATGACGAAAAGATAGAAGATCCGACTCGCTATACCACTCCATATGGCACCTATAGTGAAAACCTCATATATATGGAAGGCGAAATGAAGAAGAAGGGAGTCAGGACAATCTTCCTTACGAGTGTCAGTCGACTCAAATATGTTGACGACAGGCTTGTCCGTACTCATCAGGACTATCCTGATGCCATGAAGAAGGTAGCAGAGAAACTTCATGATCCACTTGTCGATCTCGAAGAGCTGACGTTCCAGGATCTTGCCAAACATGACATATCCTACAATCAGCAGCACTATATGATCCTCAAGCCTGGTGAATATCCGAATTATCCGGAAGGTAAGACGGATAGGACGCATATGAAAAGGAATGGCGCAACATGGATCTGTTCCCTGGTCGTTCCGGAATTCAAGAAGATTGAGTTCATTGCCGAATACTTTGCTTAAAAAAGGAGACACAATATGTCACTTGAACTAAATAATATATACAAAGTCTACTCGAATGGTTATCAGGCCATCACAGACTTCAACCTCAAGATCGATGACAAGGAATTCATCGTTCTTGTCGGTCCTTCCGGCTGCGGCAAATCAACGACTCTGAGAATGATTGCCGGCCTGGAAGAAATCACACATGGTGATTTCATCATCGATGGAAAGAAAGTCAACAATCTTCCACCGAAGGACAGAGGCATCGCCATGGTTTTCCAAAGTTATGCCCTTTATCCGACTCTTACCGTCTATGAGAACATGGCCTTCGCACTTGACCTTGCTGGTTTCGACGAAGATGTCATCGAAAAACGTGTCAAGAGCACTGCCAAGATCCTCGGCCTTACCCAGTATCTCGACAGACTTCCAAGAGCCCTCTCCGGCGGTCAGAGACAGAGAGTCGCCTTAGGAAGAGCCATCATCCGTAACGCAAAGATCTTCCTCATGGATGAGCCTCTTTCCAACCTCGATGCCAGACAACGTGTCAGCATGAGATCCGAATTGGCCAGAATCCACCGTGAAGCCGGTGCAACCACAATCTACGTCACCCACGACCAGATCGAAGCCATGACCATGGCTAGCAGAATCGTTTGCATGGATGTCGGTGTCATCAAGCAGGTCGGTACTCCGGAAGAACTTTATTTCCATCCGAAGAATCTGTTTGTCGCAGGCTTCATTGGAGATCCGCCGATGAATTTCATCAAGGGTAAGGTCGTCAATGGTGTCTTTGACTCCGAGGATGGTTTCTATCACTTCGAACTTTCTTACTTCAATGATGAACAGAAAGCCAAGCTCGAAGGCAAGAACATCACCTTGGGTTATCGTCCTGAGAGTGCCGTCGTCGGCGAGGAAATCGCTGACAAGAGCCAGTACCTTGAGATGAAGGGTGTCATCGAAGTCTATGAAATGCTCGGTGACTTGCAGAACGTCTATCTAACCGTCGGTTCCGAACAGGCCATTATCAAGGCGAAGCCGGAAATCGAAATCAACATTGGTGCCGATATGACTTACTATGTCAGGAAAGCCGATTTCCGTTTCTTCGATTCTGATACGGAAGATGCCATTGAACTTGAGGAGAACGCCTAAGGAAAATGAGTTCATCGACCAATTCCATCAGTGAGAAGGAGTTGAAACGAAGAGATTTCATCCTTCATGGTAATCTATGGAAAGTGGTTTTCATCATTGCCTTGCCACTGTTCTTCTATTCCCTCTTCAATTATGCCTATTCCATCATCGACACCATCATGTGTTCCGGATTATCCAAAGATGCATTGAATGCCGTCGGTGCCCTGAATCAGGCAAACAACATGATTTCAGCCATCGGCGCCGGACTAGGCGCCGGAGGTTCCATTCTCATCGCCAGGGAAATCGGCAAGGGTAATTATGCCAAGGCGAAGAAGTGGTCTTCGACCATATTCTTCTATGTCTTCGTCATCGCAGTCCTTACTGTCGCCATTGTACTGCCACTTACAAAACCGTTGTTGAGATTGCTGAACATTGCTGAGGAATCCATAGAAATCGGGTCGAATTACTTCATGATATCGGTCTGTTCGAGTGCCGTTGTCATGATCAACACGGTCTATATGGGTGTAGAAAAGGCGCATGGCTCCACACTTCCGATTACATTGCTGAATGTTGGTGTTGTCGTCATCAAGGTCATACTGAATGTCGTATTCATCTATGCCCTTCAACTTAAGGATATGATGTATGTCTCATTGGCAACATTGATTGCCAATAGCACATTGACCATATTCATTCTGGTAAGATTATTCTTTACGAAATATCTATTCCGATTCGATTTCAAGGACGTTTCCTTCAAGGGGACGTCCTTGAAAAAGGTTACATTGATCTCATTTCCTATCTTTTTGGGAAAATTCATCTTCTCACTAGGTAAGGTCGTCATCAATGGCTTGGCCAAGGAATTCGGTTCGGATGTCGTCGGTTCGCTTGGCGTATCCAACAATATGGGTGGGGCGGTGACCAATCCGCTTTCTTCCATCGAGGATTCCTCATCGAGCATCATCTCACAGAACCTCGGTGCCAAGCAGATAGACAGAGCAATCAAGGCTTTCTATGTTGGACTTGTTTACAACCTTTCCATCGCTGTCATAGGCGTTGTGCTTGTCACCATTTTCGACAAGCCAATCACGATGTTTTTTGCCAGAAGCGCCGAAAACGTTGAGGAATACGCAGCGCATATCTCTCAGGTCTTCTTCTACGAGAAACTGGGAATCATCACGCTTGCCGTCAATTCGTCCGTGTTGGGCTTCCTTTATGGCTTTGGAAAGACAAAGATAGCTTCTGTAATGAATATTGCAAGAGTCTTTGTCTTCCGTATTCCATCTTTCCTCATCTGCAATGCATTGATTGCAAATGGTGTGAAGTTCCCGGGTGTCGGAGATGATAATCCCGGGTTCATGGTAGCTGGAATATCCATGGGGGTAAGCAACATCTGCATCGGTCTTGTCGCCATCGTCGTCATCATAGTCGAAATTACGAAACTGAAGAAGAAAATGAGAATTCAGGAGGAAAGTATGACATTGAACGAAGAAGAAAAAAGCAGAGTAGACTCCTTCATCCAAAAATTCCTGAAGGAATATCATCCTTACAAGGATGGTACCTGGTGCTATGAGGATGGCGTTGTCCTCAAT
>CAVJFW010000021.1:0-27389 GCA_963648975.1 bacterium
GGATGATATCCCGGTTAAATCCATTGTTGTCTTTGTCCAGAATAATACAGCATATATAGAGTCAAGTTATGTTTATAGAATCAGTGATTTGAAATCGGTACTGAAAAGGCCAATAACTTCAAAGACTCTTACGATAGCCGAGATGACCAAAATCAATGACGCAATAATATATGCCCAGGATAAGTGCACTGTTACTAACAGACAACACATCGAAAACATTAAGGCAATGAGTCGTGATATCGACAACAATATCTGTCCAAGATGCGGTAAGCCGTTGGTCGAGAGGACATCAAAGAGTGGCAATACTTTCTGGGGTTGTTCCGGCTATCCGAAGTGCAAGTTTACCAAAAAGAAGTAAATTTATTTTATTGCAAAAAGATTTCTCTTAATTTTTAAGCGTAGCTTTTGTAATTGTTGAGATTTGCAACCTTCATGTGTAAAGGTAACGTCCGGTAACAGGCGTTGGCTAGCCTATGAAGACAAAACGGCCACATAAAAAGCCACAATCACTTACCATATTAGTGACAAAACCAATTGGAAAAGGGATTGTGGCATGAATAATCTATTATTGTTGGACGAGATGAGCGCTGATGATTTCGAAAAAATCCATGTCATCTCCCTATTTTGTTCACAAGGAAATATCCTTTCGATTATTCTAAGTCCTTTATGTTTCCGTGGATAAAGTGTTATCCTATGGTCATGACAAAAAGAAGAAAAATATTCATCTTCAGTGGTATCGGTATATTGACTGTCCTGCTTGGCATATTCATCAGTCTTTTATGTGTATATCGGTTTGTCGGCTTTCCTGAATGTGTCGGAGAAAAGACATATGATTATGAGACAAGGGAAATCCACGTGTTACATGATGACGTGAATCTTTATGGAATCGCCTATGTTCCCAAGGATGATTCACGTTCCTCCTTTCCTACCGTCATTTATTCCCATGGTGCCGGAGAAGACCATGATGAGGATAAGACGACACTGAAATCCTTGGCCATGAGCGGTGTGGCATCTTATGCCTTTGACTACTATGGCTGGTCAAAAAGAAGCACGGGAGACAAAGGTGCCGGATATTTTTCCTCGACTCCCATGTCAGAAAAGGAAAAGTACAAGGAACAGGTGAAAAGCCAGGTCATCGACCTCTCCAATGTGATTGAGAAGGTAAGTGACTTTGACTTCGTGGATAAGACTCATCTTTATCTTCTTGGCAGTTCCATGGGTGGTGTCACGGCTGCCGTGACTGCTCCTAGGTATACTGATCTTCTTCGTGGACTGATATTGGAATATCCGGCGATGTTTCTCTCTGATGAGGCAATGGTAAAAGGTTCACAATATGATGTCTCAGGATATAAGGGAAATGTCCTGATTCAGCATGGAAAGGAAGATAGCATGGTTTCCATCGAATATTCGAGGAAATTATGTGATTATTACAATGAGACATATACCCATGCCACATTGAAGGAATACGAACATGAAGGCCATGGCTTTTCAGGAAAATACAAGGTCGTATCCGCAAGGGCGATATATGAATTCATGAAAGTAAATTGAACAAAGAAAAAACGACGAGGCTATTTTGCCTCGTCGCTTTTTTTCTGTTTCTTCCTTTTATGTTGCCTGACCAGGAATCGGATGAAGATGATGATAAGGGAGGTCACCGCGATGGATAGACCGACAGTGATGGCAATTACCCTGTGATCAGAGAAGTCAATCATGATAGTTCCCCTTTCTGAAGGTGATATACCTTGTTACATATGGAAAGACCGGATTTCTTGTGGGATATCAGGATGATGGCCTTGTCTTTCTCTTTCCTGAGTTGGTTGAGAATCAATGCTTCGTTGTATCCGTCAACATTGCTTGTCGCCTCATCAAGAAGGATAAGAGGAGTGTCGGCAAGGAAGACTCTGGCAAGACCTAGACGCTGCCTTTCTCCGGTTGAGAAATTGTCACCGAGATCGTTGACCATGGTCTTCAGTCCATCCTTAAGTGAGTACACCTTGTCATAGATGCATGCCTTCTTCAAGGCTTCATCCATTTCCTCCTTTGTCGCATCCTTCTTGGCAATACGAAGATTGTATTCCAATGTGTCCTTGAAAAGATAGGTTGACTGGCTGAACAAAGTGATGTTTCTGCTTATCGCCTCTCTGGAATATTCGGATACGTCCAATCCGTTATAGAGGACATGCCCTGAATCTGGCTTTTCGAAGTTCAGGAGCAGCTTGAAGAGAGTCGATTTTCCAGAACCGCTCTTTCCCTCGATACCGATGATATCGCCCTTCTTCACGGACAGATTGATGTTTTTCAGAACATCGTTTTTGTCATATCTGAATGACAGGGATGTGATATCGAGACTTTCGAAGTCGAAGTCTTCCTTTCCGTCTTCCACCTTTGGCTTCTCATGGATGATGGATAGAATTCTTCTTGCCGAGGCAAACGACATCGTGAGATTTCCGGGAAGATTGGATAAGGCGACGACAGGGCCGAATGATGCGGCAATCATCATGTAGGCCAGGATGATATTAATGGAGTTGATGATGCCATTCTTCAATAACAGATATCCGATCAGGATGATAAATATGTCTCCCAGGATGATCAGAAGGTTGGTTGCTCCGGAGAAGGACAAGGCTCTGGCATTGAGTTTTCTGTTG
This sequence comes from bacterium, assembly GCA_963648975.1. Taxonomy (GTDB): domain Bacteria; phylum Bacillota_I; class Bacilli_A; order RFN20; family CAG-288; genus Enterosoma. Next base: position 2,646 of record CAVJFW010000021.1, read on the forward strand.
ATGATGTTGAGCTTGCCGGATACATCGGAGAGTCTCTCCTTTTCCTCATTCTCCTTTTCCTGGTACAGGATTTCCTTCATGCCATAGCAGGAATTCAGATATTCGTTTTCGCTTTCGGAGAGAAGCTTTCTGTATTCGACACCGAGCTTTCTGTTCGAGAGATAGAAGATGACGGGGATGAGAGCTCCGATCAGCAGATAGAAGAAGAGTCCCATCAACGAGAAGTAGACATTCGTCAATACGCCAAGAAGGACAAGGACGATGGTTTCCGTCAGGATGGCGATGAAGAAAGGCGTGATGGTGTGGGCGTAGAATACCTCAAGGCTTTCCGTATCGGACTGAAGGATGGAGAGAAGCTCACCCTTGTTTCTTTCGTCGAGAACCTTGCTGCCCTGTTTTCTTAGAGATGAGAAGAGTCTGTTTCTGACCAGGGCAAGAAGCGTGAATGCCATATAGTGGTTGAGATACTGTTCAGCATAACGGAGTACACCTCTCATGAATCCGCTGAGTACAAGCAGGATGAGAATGAGGTAAAAAGGCATGTGGACATCGACGTCTAGACCATATAGGATTCCGAGAGCACCAAAGAAGGTGATCCCCATGCCGGAAAGGAAACCAAGTGTTCCAAAAACGACGGCAAGGACGATGAGGTATCTTTTTCCCTGAATCAGGGAAAGCATACCCTTCAAAAGAGAGAAGAAAGAATATTTTTTCATAGTATTTCCTCCCATTTCTGCTCGGCTTTCAGATTGCTGCTGAAGATGGAGTCACTTGTGGTCAGCTTGGCTGGTGAGCCTTCCTCGATGATTTTCCTGTCTTTTCCGAAGAGATAGATGTAATCCCCGTTCAGTGCGTTGGAAAGGCGGTGGGAGATGAAAAGGACAATGGCCTTCCTGCTCAGTTCCCTGATGGAGGAAAGAATGATCTTTTCACTTTCCCTGTCGATGTTGCTGGTGGTCTCATCAAAGATGTAGAAATCCTTCCTGGTGGCAAGATAGTAGGCGAGAATCAGTCTCTGCTTCTCACCTCCGGACAAGTCAGAGGCGCCTTCCTTTGGAATGTAGTCGAGTCCTCCGGCATCATCGATTCTTTCCTTCATCTCGACTTTCTCGAGAAGGGAAGTCATCTGTTCCTCCTTCAGATCCCTGTTGTAGAAATGGAACCCATCACGGATGGAGAGATGGAGAAGGAAACTGTCGGTGGAAAGATAGGAGATATGCTTTCTGTAGTCGTCAAAGGAGATATCCTTCAGTTCTACATCGTTGATTTTTATGGAACCCTCATAGTCGGTCAGCTGCTTGGCAAGAATCTTTGCCAAGGTGCTTTTTCCACAGCCGGAATCTCCCAAAAGGGATATGAATCCATGATTCATTTCCATGTTGATGCCTTCAATGACGTTTGTGTCGGCATCCTTGTATCTGAAGGAAACGTCTGACAGTTTTATGTCAGAGATGCCGGAGATTGTTTCTTTTCCGTCCGGAATGATTTCTTCCCTGAGTAATGAGATTACCTTCTTTCCGGCCGTTGCACCATTCATGGCGACGTGGAAGGCGGAACCCAAGCTTCTCATCGGAAGGAAGAATTCCGCGCCGATGAGGATGAGGAACATGCCAGTCTGGAAGTTTATCGCACCATTGGTGAATTCCAGAAGGGTAAGCAGGATTCCGATTGCGGCTCCGCCATAGGCGACGATATCCATGATGGTGGTGGAGAATAACTGCATGACGAGGACCTTCATGGTGATTCTTCTGAATTCCTCGCTGTTCTTCTTCATTTCCTCCTCCATTTCCCCGTCATAGTGGAATATGAGAAGTTCTTTCATGCCGGAGACGGAATCCAGATAGGCTCCGCCCAGGGAAAGATATCTGTTCCAGTACGTGGCAAAGATCTTCTTTGCCCATTTGGATACCATGATGATGGACATCGGAATCAATGGAACACATACAAGGTAGATGATGGCTACCTTGTAGGAGAAGAAACAGAACAGGACGAAAAGGGAAATCGGGGCGAGCATGCTGTAGAAGAAGGATGGAAGATAGGAGGAATAATAGAGTCTCAGCTGTTCGATGCCTTCACTGGAAAGCTGACTGATTTCCTGAACCTTGAGGTGGCTGTTTCCCTTCAGTGCGACGTTCTTGTCATAGATGTCGTTCCTGATCTTGACGGAGACATATTCGGAAAGCTTCTCTGCCATTTTTCCCTTGAGGATGTGGAAGATGACAAACAGCACGGCAAAACCGATGCTGCTGAGCAGATATGTCGTTCCCTTGCTGTAGTCGGCCAAGACATAGGATTCCACGCTGACGCTCAGGAAATAGGTGCATGAGACTGATGATGCAAGTCCGAGGAAGGAAAACAATGTGATGATGAAGAGAAAATATCTTTTTCCCTTTATGTATGCCAATAAATCCTTGTCAATCATGGTCTTTCTCCATTTCCATCGCCTTCATTTCCTCAAGCTTTCTGTCTTCTTCCTTGATGGTCATGTACTCGCTTCTGCCAATCGGCGTGATGCGGAAGACGAAATAGCAGTATTTGCACGCAATCAGAGTGACTAGGATGATGCTTACCACCGGTTTGTTCGCAAACCATACGGTCGTAAGAAGCATGGCTGAGACAAGGGAGAGAAGAATCATTTCCCCATAGATTGTCATGACCCTGTGATTGGCGAAGTTTCCCATATGGTTTTTGTATAGCTTGGAATTGAGGAACCAGTTTGAGAATTTTTCGCTTCCCCTGCAGAAGCAGAATGCCGTGAGAAGATAAAACGGCACGGTCGGAAGAATCGGAATGATGATGCCTGCGGTTCCAAGTCCAAAGGATATGAATCCGACAATCAGGAACATCACTCTGATGATCCTGCTTTTGGATAATTTCGATTTATTTTGATTTTGTGCCATTTTTCTCTTTTTTTGCTAACCTCTTCTTTTCACGCTTTGTCTCGATGACATGCCTTGTTGCCAGAATTGGATGATGGAAAAGCATCCTTGGTCCGGAAAAGCGCATGACCTGCCTGATTCTTTCCCTGTGTTCCTTGTTGTAGCAGTGGATGCTGCAGTTGGAACAGAAGGGCTTCTTGTCTCCCCATGGGCATAGGGAAAGACGATAGTGGCAATATTCGGAAAGTTCCTTGCATTCCTCGCATTCATGGCCTTTTTTCGTCTTGTGCTTCTTATGGCAATATAAGGCAATCATCTCATCTACGATGTAAGTCTCGGATGAGTATTTCTCATCCGTCATTCTTGGATTTCTTGATTTCATGTTAGCTCCAACTAATTAAATTTCCGTTACACTATATCATTTTTGGAAGAAAATAATAAACAAAAATGGTTTTTAATATAAAAAACCATGTAACGGATATCCGTTACATGGCTGATGTCGATGTCGATTCTGACTTTTCATTCTTCGGTTCCGAAGAGATATTTCCTGAAGAGAAGGGATGTCTTTTCCTTTCCGATCTTCTTGACGAACATGTCCGTGGATGGACCACCGTTTTCAAGAAGTCCGTCCACATATTTTGCGTTCAGTATCTTCTTTTCTTCCCTGGATATGTCGTTTGCCTCATTTATGGCTTTCATGAATGCGTCCATGTACTCCTTCAACGGAGTATCGAAGTCGTGTTTTTTCTTATAGGTTACGGCAAAGCTTTCCTTGCATCTGAGTGAATCATACCATGCCGGTTTAGCCTTGTAGAGCGGATATTCCGAGAACTTTTCCTTTGCCTTGAGAATATTTTCATATTCCTTATGTTCCTTGCAGGTGTCATAGATTTCCACAATCAGGGTATCCTTCTTTCCGACCCTGATTCTGTCATAGCTGAACAAAGGCATGTCCTTATTGTAGGAAGAAAGGATGATCGTATCCATCTTCATCAGATTGAACAACGCCGATCCCTTCATTGCCGAGATTCTTCCCACACCTTTTATGTCATAGGCCTCGATTTCAAACTTCATGGGGCCTACCTTCATCCTGGAGAATTCTCCAAGCTCAATCTTTTCCATTGTCTTGTCCTGACTGATCAACTGTATGATTTCATGCATAGTGTTTTCCTCTTGCCTTTATTATATAGGCCGAGTGGAAATAACTGTATCGAAAAATATGCTTTGTGATGCAGAATGACCTTTTCCAACTAAGATTGAGGACTAGGATTGGCATGAATGAAATCGCAACAATTCAGGCAAACCGACGTCTTTCCATTTTTTTGATGTTGTTGTCGATGCTGATCCATATCAAATTCTTCAACTGAGCTCCCGTGACTCTTGGGTTGTTGTATATCTCAATCATTATCTTTTCCATATTTTCAGACAAAGGCTTATCTTTGAGATAATTCATGATTATCGAAATATCGTCGTTTGTGTTAAGAGAGAGGCTTGACCCTTTATTCCCAACGACATTTATCCAATTAAAAGGTATGGAGACACAGATTGTGTTTTCTCTGAATCCAACTACTTTCTTGCCACGAAATATACTTTTTTGTATAATTTCTTTTGCTTTTATTATGAATGAAATTGATTTGAAGAAGAGAAAAGATCTCATGCTTACCGCACAGTGCATCCGTATCACTCTTTTCGTGTATGTATATGTCAGGGTCTGCTATGAGGAAGTCTCGGTATTGAATTCCTTTCTGAACCCGCTGTTCTTCCTTTTGGATGGTATGGCCTTTGGCATGTTGGACAACAAAATAGATACCCCTCATATGATTTGGAGAACCATCAGAAGGTTCATCATACCTTATTATTTCCTTGCTTTCCTTCTGTTGATTGCCGAGGTCTCCTTTGCCCCTGTGGAAGGCGTGACGATAGACGGTGCCTTCTTCATGGATAGGATCGTTTATGACATTCTTCCGGAAATCAGGACATATTCCCTATGGTATCTTCCTTCCCTCTTCTGGTCAGAGCTGTTCTGCTATTTCATCATCAGATTATCCAAGGACCGCATTCCTTTCTCTCTCCTTCTGGCCTCTTTGATGATGGCTTGGGCACTCGTCTATAATTATTTCTTCCACGAATTTCTCTTCTGGTCACTGGATACTGCCTTCATCGGTACGGCATATCTTTATCTCGGATACCTTCTCGTGCATCCGAAATTCGACAAGGTCTTCTCTTTCCTGTTCAGGAACAGAATCCTATCCCTATATCTTTTCTTTGTCCTGTTCACCTTTACCCTCATCGGATCGAATTTCCTTTATAAATACTGTGACATGAGTGCCTTCTCCGGAACTCTTGCCCTTTATTCCCCATATCAGTATGTCATCCCTTTGACCTTTGTCGGTATGGCAGCCATTCTCTTCCTCGCCCATGCCTTGGAGAACATCGTGATGGAAGAAATCGGAAAGATGACGATGATCATTCTTGCCATCGAAGAGGAAATCGGAATCAAGCTCTACACATATTTTGTCGGCGCGAAGTGGTATGAGCATGTCGGTATCGACAAAGCCTTCGATCCGGAGGAAATCCTCTGTGCTGCTGTAGGAACACTCTTCATCGTTGCCATTTCCGTCCCGGTCTATTATCTCTTCATGAACACTCCGATCTGTGTCATCTTCAACAAGAAATGGAAGAAACCATCGCCAATCGGAAAAGAAAAGGCAGAAGCCAAGGCATGACGGCTCTGCCTTTTTTCGTGGTAAAGCACTAACACGGAAGAGTCACTTGAAAGACAGGACACGATGAAATATCATTGTTATGTTTTTTAGAGATCGAAACGGAAAGGGTATTTACATGAAACATGCATCTGAGAAAGTCGTGATCGTCGGTGCCGGAAATGTCGGGTCTATGACGGCTTATACGCTTCTGAATCAGGGACTATGTTCTTCCATCGTGTTGATTGACCGTGACCAGGACAAGGCCATCGGTGAGGCCATGGATATGTCACATGCCTCCCATTTCATGGATAGGAAGGTGTCCATAAAAGGTGGTGACTATTCGGATTGTGCCGATGCGGATATCATCATCATCACGGCCTCTGCTCCGATGAAGAAGACAGACAATGACAGAATGGCATTCCTAGGCTCATCCAAGGCCATCATGAAAAGCATCATCTCTCCAATCATGGAATCAGGATTTGACGGAATACTGATCGTCATCTCCAATCCGGTCGATGTCATGACATATTATGCATGGAAGCTGTCCGGGCTTCCCCAGAACCATGTCATCGGCACGGGAACCACCTTGGATACCATCCGTCTTGAATATGAAATCGGTGAGGCACTTGGTGTCGACAGCAAATCCGTTTCTTCCCTCATCATCGGTGAACATGGAAGAAGCTCCGTTCCGGTCTTCTCTTCTTCGACCGTCGGCGGAAATCCGTTGTCTTCCATGATGGAAGCAAAGAAGGACAAACTTGGCTCAAAGACGAAGGAAGATATCCTTGAGGATACCATCGCCTCAGGATTCACCATCGTCAGCAAGAAGGGCAACACCTGCTATGGCATCGCAGCCAGTGTCTCATCCATCGTGAAATCCATCTTCTTCGATGAGAACAGAATCCTTCCTGTCACGACATTCCTCCATGGTGAATACGGCCTTGATGACATCGCCATATCGCTTCCCTGTGTCATCAACCATGATGGCGTAAGGGAGAACATCGCCCCGAAGCTTTCCAAGGAAGAAGAGGAAGCCTTCCATCGTTCCGCTGATATCGTGAAATCCTATTATCCGATGCTTGAAGACTAAAGAATGACGCCCCATGAGGGCGTCATTTCAGTTGACTTCTGTTTCATTCGGAATACGGATCTCATAGATGTCATCAATCCTTATCTTTGCCTTGTCCTTCAGGACGATGACTTTTTCTTCCTCCATGTATTTTGTGATGGAAGTTGAAATTTCATTGTAGCTTCCACCTTCTTTTTTGCTGTCCTTGAGGAAGTATGTCAGGATACATTCACTTTCAGGATGTAGAAGGAGGTATTTTATCTTTTTATCGATTTCCTCCTTCTTTTCCTCACTTAGGACTTTTTTCTCTGTGGTCGTTCTACCCATCTCATTTATGGAATCCTCATATCCGACAAGAGCGGCAAAGGGTGAAAACTGAGCCGCCCTTTCCTCCATCTTCATCCGTTTGTGCTTCTTGCTGATGGGATGAGTCATGGTGAGGATATCAAAATGGTCATGTACATCGTCATTCATGCCTTGTGTCCTCCTATCTGCTCGTTTCTTTCCCTCTGCGTGGCATCCTTCTCATAGTCGTTCGCCTTCAGGATGGCGTTCTTTCCGTATTTGTTCTTTATGCTCAGGACCGCTTCCTGAATCTTCTTATCCTTCTCTCTTTCCTTCTTTTCCGTTTCCTTCCTTTTCATGACGGATGAATAATCCTCGAAAAGGGAAATCTGGAAACTGTCTTCGTGTTGTTCTTTTTCCTCCTGCAGGTTTCCGAATGATATGTTCAGCTTCCTGATGAGGAGATTTCTGTTCACGTTCCTGTCATAGAGTGAAAGGAGTGCTTCACGTAATTCCCTGTCTGAGGATGTGTGATGATCCAGACGGATTCTTCCGGAATACGGCTTTGGCATGTTTCTTCCCATGTAGTCCTTCTTTATCTCTCCGTGATATCCGGCCTCAAGATTGGATACGTCATAGATGAGTGTCAGACCGATCATGTCCGTCTCCATCTTCTTTTGGGTCAATGTCAGGGATAGCTCATCAATCATTTCACATAGAAGGATTCTTGTCTGCCTATGGTCATAAGGACAGTGGATGACCTGACCTACGGAGAGGGAATTACTTCCAGGCTTATAGTTCTTGATGTCCTTCATGGTGCAGTCCTCATAGCCCCAGGCATGATCGATGAGAAGCTCGGCATTCACACCGAATGTGGAATAAAGCAGATCTTCGTTATATTCCTTTGTCTTTAGGAGAGAACATTTGGCGATGTCACCCATCGTATATAGTCCCATGTCTTCCAGCTTTTTGGCGTATCCCCTTCCGACTCTCCAGAAATCCGTAAGCGGAGTATGATTCCATAGCTGTCTTCTATAGGACATCTCGTCGAGACTTGCGATTCTCACTCCATCCTCATCTGCCTTCACATGTTTTGCGACAATGTCCATTGCGACCTTGGCAAGATATAGGTTCGTTCCGATTCCAGCTGTTGCCGTGATTCCAGTTTCCCTAAGAACATCCTTTATCATCAACAAAGCCATCTCGTGAGCGGAATCATGATATTTATGCAGATAGGCCGTCACATCCATGAACACCTCATCGATGGAATAGACATGGATGTCCTCCTTGGCTACGTATCTGAGATAGATGGAATAGATATGGGAACTCACTTCCATGTATTTCTTCATCTCCGGTGTGGCGACGATATAGGATAGGCGAAGTTCAGGAGAACGGAGCAGGACATCACTGTCCGATGATTCACCAAGGAAGTCACGATAGGGACATTTCTTCTTTCTTTCGATATTGATCTGCCTTACTTTCTCGACCACCTCAAAAAGCCTGGAACGTCCTTTCAGTCCATAGGCTTTCAGTGACGGAGACACTGCCAGGCAGATGGTCTTTTCCGTCCTGGATATGTCAGCGACCACAAGGTTGGTCTTCAATGGATCCAGGTTTCTTTTCACACATTCCACGGAGGCGTAGAATGATTTCAGGTCGATGCAGATGTAGGTCTTTTGTTCGTTCATGCTTCCTCAAATGAATAAATATAGTAGTCAAAGGCCGTATGGATGATGCTGTCGGTATAAATATATAGTGGAATCCAGAGCAGGATGCTGGAAAGTGCGCCAAGAAGGAAATATATTGGGGCGATGACAGAAAAGTTGATGGCATAGAGGATGACCTGGCCTAGTATGGCAAGAAGGATGCTTTTCAGGTTGATGGCGTTTTTCATCTTTATCTTGCCTTTTCCGAAGATGAAATAGGATTTCATGAGATATAGCGCTGTCGTGACAAGAAGAAGGACGGCAAAGGAAATCAGGGATGAGAAATGATATTTTGCGGTCAGTCCAAGAGTCAATGACAATAAGGTTGAGATGAAAAGGGTATCGATGATCTTTCCGAGTATGGCCTGGGAAAGTTTCTTTTTCACATACTTCTTGTAGATGATGAAAGAGGTGATGAAGTTGGTAAGGAAGATTCCGAGGATGATCGTGATGGCTGAAAGCCTCAGGCATAGGAGCATGTTTTCACGGTATACTTCGTTATAGGAGGCAAATTGTTCGCTTGTCTCGGTTGCGTTTCTGACATATTCGTCAAATTCGGATAACGTGTTCTTCAGCCAGGAGAAGGAGAACATGTTGTTCATGGCGATAGGTAGGTTCTCATCGAATTTCAGTGCCTTCATCTTCTCGGAAAAGAAATCTCCGAGCAGGCTGATGGTGACTTCACCGTTCGTGCTGGCTGAGAAATCACGCATTGTTGCCTTGATTCCGAAATAGGAGATGAGAAAGGCAATCAAAAGAAACGAGAAGAAGAGGAGAAAAGGAAGCCAAATGTTCTTCAGATTGACGAGGTATTGCCCAAGAAGGGTCGATAGCATGTTTTTTCTTTTTTCGGTATGGGTGTCCTGATTCATATGATGTCTTTCTTTTTCAGATATTCGTCCATGAACTGACAGGCCAGGGATGGCCTGACCACGTTCCTTACGGCATCGGGGATACTGAACCACTGGTAGGAATCGACTTCGTGATTTGCCTTCACATCCTTTGTCTTGGCGATGACGGCAAAATTCAGTATCAGAGTATTGGATTTGTCAAAATACAAGGACTTGTTGAACTCGTAACTTTCTATTTCCAGTCCGACTTCCTCCATCAGTTCCCTTGCAAGGCAATGCTCCGCAGTTTCCTGGATGTTGACATATCCGGCGACAAGGATGTTTCTGTCCCTTCCGTATTGCTTGATCAGAAGGATTTGATTTCTGTCCGGCGAGAAGACGAGCATGGATACGGCAACGCTGAAGAAAGGAAAGCGATATTCGTTGCAGTTTTCACAATATGGGACGATGCCTTCCTCGACGAGTGGCTTTTCGATAAGCGGATGTCCGCATTTCGGACAATGCTTTTGGTCATCTCTCATAAGGTGATTCCTTTTTCCTTGGCCAGGGATTCGATGATGTTTTCCTCTTCCTTGGTGAGGGTAGTCTTTTCAAAACGATATTTTTGCCTGATGAGTGGATATTTCTCATGATCGACTTCGGAGAGGAACATATCCAAAGGTCTTACATAATAGGAAAAATCACCATACAGTCCCTGATAGACCATCATCTCCTTCTTCGTTTCGCTGTGGATGGCGATGAAATGGATGCGATAGAGATACATTGAGGTATTCTGATCCACGGTCTCCCTCTTGAAATGTCTGACGATGTCTCCGCTGTTGAATGTTCTGTTTTCCATGTTGTTTTACCTGTCTGGTGGATATTATATCTTTTTTTCCTGTTTTCCTGTGGATTGGATGGCGAAAGAAGATATAATTGTCTTTAGCGAGGGTAAAAAGATGAGACATGGTTTGAACTACGGATGGCATTTTGCCAATGGATTTCAGGAAAGATGGATTTCCTCTCCGATGGATGAATATGAGGTGGTGGACATTCCCCATTGTGCAAGAAGAATGCCAGTCAACCATTTTGACGAGACGGATTATCAGGGAATTTATTCGTATGAAAAATTCTTTGACATGGATGACGGACATAAGAGACATTTCCTTTCCTTCGATGGTGTCATGCTGCAGATGGACATCTATCTCAACGGAACCCATCTTGGTCATTATGTCTCCGGCTGGGTGAAGGTGGAAGTGGAAATCACGGATCATGTAAAGGAAAAGAACAACAGACTTTTGGTTGTCGTTGACAGCAGGGAGGATGAAAACATTCCTCCGTTTGGAAAAGCGGTGGATTATCTTACCTTCTCTGGCATATACCGTCCTGTTTCTCTTATCTCACATGAGGACTGCTTCATCAGGAAGGTCATGGTACTAAAGGCGGATGAAACAGGTATCGAAGTCAAGACCATCGTCGATGGAGGAGATGATTCTCCGATATACCAACTTCTTGATTCTGATTCGAACGTGGTTTGTAAGTCGGATGTCGGGTCTTTCAAGGTTCCCAATGTTCATCCATGGTCCATCGAAGATCCATATCTCTATACATTGGTTGTCAGTCTTCCTCATGATGAAAAAAGAATCAGGGTTGGTTTCCGTAACATCACACTGAAGGCGGATGGGTTATATCTCAATGGAAAGAAGATAAAGATTCTCGGATTGAACAGACATCAGAATTATCCATATGTCGGTCCAGCCATGCCAAAGTCAGTCCAGGAAGAAGATGCGGATCTCATCAAGAAGATGGGATGCAATCTTGTCCGTACCAGCCATTATCCTCAAAGTGAGGAATTCCTTTCGCGCTGTGATGAAATCGGACTTCTCGTGCAGACGGAAGTTCCTGGATGGCAATACGTCTCCAAGGACGAGAAATGGAGAGACAATTTCCTATATTTCATCACGGAGATGGTCTATAAGGAAATGAACCATCCAAGCCTCATCGCCTATGGTGTGAGAGTCGATGAGTCCATCGATGATGATGACCTGTATTCCAAGGCCAACAGGATCTGTCATGAATTGGATCCTCACAGACTGACTACAGGTGTCAGGAACTTCAAGACATCAAACTGCCTTGAGGATTATTACGGATACAATGATTTCTCCTGTGCGGGACTTAAGCATGGACTTGATGATCCGAAGACCGTCAAGTCAGCAAAGGGCAAACTGGTCCTGGACACGGAAAACAACGGGCATATGTTCCCGACGAAGATGTATGACACGACGGACAGAAGAATTGAGCATGCCTTAAGGCATCTAAGAGTCATCGATGATTCCATAAAATATGAAAAACATATGGGATGTATCGGGTGGTGTGCCTTTGATTACAACACACATAGGGATTTCGGCTCTGGTGACCATGTCTGCTATCATGGCGTGGCGGATATCTATCGCAACATGAAGGATGCCGGCTATGCCTATATGTCCCAAGGTGAGGAAATCATGATGCATGTCTGCAATGTTCCTGTCAGCGGAGATCAGGATGAGGCGAACTTCAAGCCATTTGTCGTCTTTTCCAATTGCGACAGCATCAAACTTTATCGCAACGGAAAATTCATCCGGACCTTCTATCCGGATAAGAAGAGTTATCCACATCTCAAGCACCCACCATTCATCATCGATGATTTCATCGGTGAGACTTTTGATGAAGGCCTTTCCAAAAGGGAATCCCTCATCATCTCCGATGCCCTGAACTATGTCGGCAGGACAGGTATTGCCCATATCGAGAAGAAGAAACTTCTCAAGGCCATCCTTGTCCTTGTGAGGAGACATCTTGATTTTGACACTGTCTATTCCTGGTATCAGAAATATATTTCAGCCTGGGGTGAGAAAGCCAATTCCTATCGTCTCTTCGGGTATAAGAAAGACAAGGTTGTCTGCAAGGAGGTTCTTGAACCTTCCTTAAGATTCTCGTATGAGATTACACCGGCAAAGACTGTTCTTGAGAATGGGGAAACATATGATGCCACCAGAGTGAGCATCCTTTATGTCGACCAGAATCATCAACAGCAGCATTATTCCTTCCTTCCGTTGAGGCTGGAGACAAGAGGACCTATCGAGATATTGTCCGATGAGCTTGTCACGCTTCAGGGCGGTTCCTTATCCATCTATGTCAGAAGCAAGAAGGTCACAAAGGAAGAAAAGGCTCAGCTCATCATCCACACCAATGACGGAGATAAAATTGTCGACTTCATTGTGAAATGAATTTTACAATACAAAACAATGAAAATGATACGCATCTGATTTTCGATGCCGATTTTTGAATTCCTTATGAATTATCTTGTCATTCTTTCAAGAAGTGCGTCGACCTCTGCCATCTTGGCTTTGAGTTCCTCTTCGTTCTTGGCATCCCTCACGCAATGTGAGATATGGCTGGAGAGGATTTCGTTGTTGGCGTGTTTCAGAAGAGTGATCGTGGAGAGAATCTGGTTGGATATGTCGATGCAGTATTGATCCTCGTCGATCATCTTGCTGATGCCGTCAATCTGGCCTTTTGCGATGGAAAGCTTTCTTTTGATCTGACAGTGATCGCACTTCATGCCTTTATTCCCTTGTAGGTATAGCCTGCATCCTCCATGGACTTCTTCAGGCTATCCTCGTTGATCGGATTGTCGGAAACGATGCTGACTTCCTTCGTGATGTGGTCAGCCTTGACTTCCCTGACTCCTGGAATCTTTCTGATTGCCTCTTCGGCATGCATTTCGCAATGATGGCATTTGAGCCCTTCTACGATGATTGTGGTTTTCATATATTCTTTCCTCCTGTCTATATGATTTTTCCTGTCTGATATCCGGCGTCATGGATGACCCTGGATATTTCTTCTTCACTGATTTCTTCTTTTGACTCTATTGTCGCATTCAGCTTTCCAAGTGAAACATCCACGGATATGACTCCTGGAATTGCTTCCAATGCTTTCTTGACGTGAGCAACGCAGTTTTCGCACATCATGTCAGGCACTTCGACTATTCTGACATGACATTTTTCCTTATTCATGAAGATGTCCTCAGGCAAGGACTTTTCCTTCTTGATGTAGGGAATATGATTCTTGAATCTGTATAGGTTCAGCCTGAGTGCGTTGAGTACGACGAAGAGTGAACTAAGTGCCATGCTTGCCGCACCCATCCATGGGCGAAGCTTTGTAAGTCCGAGTGTTGAGAAGCATCCTGCGGCGATTGGAATCATGATGAGGTTATAGAAGAAAGCCCAGAAGAGATTCTCCTTGATGTTCCTTAAGGCCTGCCTGGAGAGCTTCACTGCCTTTGCGGCATCCACCAGGGTCGACTTCATCAATACGACTTCGGCGGAATCTATGGCGATGTCGCTACCTGCTCCGATTGCCATGCCGATGTCGGCCTGGGTGAGAGAAGGGGCATCATTGATGCCATCTCCGATCATGAGCACCTTTCCGTATTGCTGCAGTTTTCTGATGACGGCCTGTTTTTCATCTGGAAGTACATCTGATATGACATGATCGATTCCTGCTTTTCCGGCTATGGCCAGAGCGGTATCGCGATTATCTCCGGTAAGCATGATCGGTATGATACTCATCTTCTTGAATTCTTCTATGGCATTTCCTGAATCGTCCTTGATCCTGTCAGCGACGCATATGATGCCGATGATTCTGCTTTCTTCTGCAAAGAATATCGGAGTCTTGCCTTGTTTTGCGTATTCAAGTGCGAGATTTTCCAAATGGCTGTCTGACAGATTCAGGGATTTCATGAGTTTCATGTTTCCGGCATGATATGTTTTATTTTTGATTCTTCCCTGCAGTCCGGAGCCGACAAGTGCCCTGAAGTCATCACATGCTTCCGGATGGATGTTCCATTCCTTTGCTTTCTCCATGATGGCTTTTGAAAGAGGATGCTCTGATTGACTTTCCAATGAACAGGCGATCAGAAGAAGCTCTTCCTCACTTATATTGAATGGATGGATGTCCGTGACGGTAGGCTTTCCCGTGGTGATGGTACCTGTCTTGTCGAGTACGACGAAATCGACTTTTCCTGTCTCTTCCATGGCAGTCGCCGTCTTGAAGAGAATGCCGTTTTTGGCCCCCTTGCCGTTGGCGACCATGATGGCAACGGGTGTGGCAAGGCCTAATGCACATGGACAGGATATGACCAATACGGATATGGCTTTGTTGATGCTATAGGTGAGTATCGTCGTAGAACTGTCGATGGATGAGACAAAGTCTCCGCCTAAGGTAAGCCAGAAGACAAATACGAGCAATGATATTGCAATTACAATCGGAACGAATACACCGGATACGCTGTCTGCTATTCTTGAAATCTTGTTTTTTGTGCCAGAAGCTGTCTCAACCATTTGGACGATTTTATTCAAAGTCGTATCTTTTCCCACATTGGTTGCCTTGATTTCTATATGACCGTTCTGATTGATGGTCCCTGAGGAGACTTTGTCATTGACCGACTTGTCGATCGGCAGGGATTCTCCCGTCAGTGCGGATTCGTCGACGCTGGTTTCACCTCTTATGATGATTCCGTCGACCGGGAAGGATTCTCCGGGATAAATGGATAGAACATCATCCTTCATTACATCCATGGCATCGACAAGGATTTCCTTTCCATCCCTGATGACATGGGTTTTCTTTGGTGCAAGGTTCAATAGTCCCTTTATGGCACTTGTTGTCTTTCCCTTGGAATAGGCTTCCAATGTCTTTCCTATGGTAATCAGGGTAGGTACCATTCCAGATGTCTCAAAGGATAGGTTCATGCTCATCTTCATCACCATGTCCCAATTGTTTTCCTTGGCATAGAATGCCATGACAAACATCATGATGAAGGAATACAGGAAGGATACTCCACTTCCCAAGGCGATCAGCGTGTCCATGTTTGCCTGTCTATGGAACAGGGCTCTGAATCCGGAGATGAAGAACTTCCTGTTGATGATCATGATGATGAGGGATAGGGCCATTTCGGTTAAGGCGATGAAGAATTCATTCTGGCCGAAGGCTCCCAAAGGGAATATGTCCTTCATGTATTCCATGTTCAGCATATATCCCATACCGATATAGAAAAGAGGGATAAGAAGTATGATGGATGAGATGAGACGGAACTTCATCACTTTTGCTTCGTCGTCAGGTTCTTTTTCCGACTGAATGGCATTTTCCCTTCTGGCATGATAGCCAGCCTTTTCGACAGCCTTGGTGATGTCCTTGTCTGAAATCTGATCCTCGTAGGTGACAAGCATCGAATTGGTAAGAAGGCTGACTGAGACATCCTTGACGCCATCTATGGATTTCACGGCCTTCTCCACATGACTGACACAGCTTGAGCAGCTCATGCCAGTGACTTTGAATTTTATGTTTTCTTTCATGTTGGCTCCAAATACCCTATGGGGGTATTTTGATTATAGCTGACTGAAAAGGAAAGTCAAACGAAATGCATATGTCGTGGAACACATGCCACATATGTCTTTTCGATGAAACAGGGAATGGACTCCCCTTTTCATCAAAGGTCAACATGTATCACAACAGAACGATTGAAGGAAAAATGAGCCAATTGAAAAATCAATATGCCGGTATTGTCTTATATGGTCCAAAACTTTTTTGGATACTTACCCCTATCCTGTCGTCATTGACGGAATACAGAAAGCCCCACTTCTTCTTCCGGAAATCAAAAAAAAGAATCGATGAACAAAAGCTTCCATGGATGAAAGAAGGCAGACCAAATCAACTGATGTATGTCCTTAGCGGTTCGAATCAGTTCGAATTGCAGGATGGAATTTCGGAATCCTTGGTAGGCAGGGTTGCCGTCCTGGAACTGAACTCTTTTTTTCCTGTCCGAGAAAAAGGGCTGACGGATATTAGTGAATTGATCAAGAATTTCCAACCCTTCAATATGGACTACAAGAATCAACTTTTCTATTACAGAGACATCAATAAGAAGGAAATTGATTTGCTTTATGTGAAAAATCAAAAGATATATCCAATCGAAATAAAAAAAGGAATCAATCCTGACAAACAGACAAAGAACTTTGATGTCCTGAAAAAGTATGATCTACCGATTGAAACAGGCCTTGTCATTGAATGCACGGATAAAATCAGACCAATCAACGAGAAAGCATATAGGATACCGGTCGGTCTGATCGGATAGGTGTTCATCTCAGGAATCAAAAACCGTGTGTTGTGCTCCATTCGATGAAAGCCTTGATGATACAATGAAAATACCCCTCTGGACAAAACCAGAGGGGCGATTTCAATGCTTTCTGATGTTCAGAGGATTCTCTCGGCGACTTTTTCCGTAATCGGCTCGCCTTCCTTGAAGGCTGGCTTATAGGCTTTGAACTTGCCATCCTTATAGTCATGATAGGCTTCCATGGAATTCTTTATGACTTCCATTGCCGCATCCTTTCCCTTGATGGCCGTAACCTGTGTCGTCTTGCCTTCGAGGTTCTTGTAGACACGGAAGAAATGCCTGATTTCGTTTCCTACGAAACTTGGCAATTCCTTTATGTCGTTGAAGTTGGAATAGAATGGATCACCGATGGCGACAGCGACGATTTTCTCATCGATATATCCCTGGTCTACCATTCTTACCATGCCGATAGGTCTGGCTTCCACTTCACAGAGCGGAACGAGTGGCTCCTGACAGAGGACGAGAACATCGAGAGGGTCGTTGTCCTGGGCAAAGGTGAGTGGGATGAATCCGTAGTTTGCCGGATAATGCGTGGCGGTATAGAGAAGTCTGTCAAGCTTGATGAGACCTGTTTCCTTGTCCAATTCGTATTTGCAGTTTGAATCCTTTGGGATTTCCACGACGGCCGTGAAAAGTTCCGGTGCGACTTTTTCCTTATTCATGTCATGCCAAATGTTCATGATGTATTCCTCCTTGTTTTGTTTCTTTTTTATGGATAAATGATATGCCTGGAGAGGGTATTGTGCAAGTTGATAGAGTTTTCAATCCAACAGAAAAAAGAAAAGGGAAGGATTTTTCCCTTCCCATGGTGTCTTGATTATTCCTTGACGGTTCCGAAGATTCTGTCTCCGGCATCTCCCAAACCTGGGCAGATATAGGCGTTCTCGTTGAGCTGTCTGTCTAAGGATCCGATATAAAGCGGAATGTCAGGATAGGCTTCACAGAATGCCTTGACACCTTCCGGTGCGGCGATGATGCAGACAAAGTGGAGGTTCTTTGCACCATGCTGCTTCAGAAGCTTGACGGCATCGATGCCGCTTCCGCCGGTGGCAAGCATCGGGTCGATGAGATAGACCTGCTTCTTGTCGAGATTTTCCGGAAGCTTGCAATAATATTCGTGTGGCTCATGTGTGACCTCGTCACGATAAAGACCGATATGTCCGACTCTTGCTGTCGGAACAAGTTCGGTGAATCCATCGACCATGCCCAAACCGGCTCTGAGAATCGGAACGAAGCAAAGGTCCTCACCTTTGACCATAGGCTGGGATGTCTTTTCGATTGGAGTCTGGATATCCACCAATTCCGTCTTGACGTCCTTGAGGGCTTCATAACCTTCCATGACTGCGATTTCCTTGACCAACTGACGGAATTCACTTGTAGGCGTTTCAATCTTGCGAAGGATGGAAATCTTATGCTTCAAAAGCGGATGATCGAGCACGACGACATTCTTATACATAGATATATCCATAATGGATGAGCCTCCTATACTCGGAATTCAATTATAATCGTTTGCGATAGTCGAATAAATACTTTGCCCTGCAAAATGTCGTATTTCCGATTCGATGGCATTGCAGTACCTTAGCTTGTTGATTCGTTTTGCCGGCATGGAGTAAAATCAAGGGGACAAAAAAGTCTTATGGACTGGAAAGGAGATGACGATGAAGAACGATATTCAGGACAAGGATGTTGCGATACTTCTCTTGGCCGGTTCAGGAACAAGACTGTACGAGGACATCCAGATCAAGAAACAGTTTTATCCAATCAATCATAAGGAACTCTATCTTTATGCCTTGGAGACTTTTCTGAAGAGCAACCTCTTTCAGAGGATTGTGCTTGTCATCGACAGGGAAGATCAGGAGAGAATCGCCATGAATCTCAAGAACAAGGTGGATATTCCGGAAGATACCGAAATTTCCTTGGTCTATGGCGGAAAGGACAGAAACGAATCTGTCTATCATGGACTCGTTTCCCTGAAAGACATCGGAAAGGACTGTGCCGTCTTCATCCATGATGCGGCCAGACCTCTCATTGAGGAAAAGGAACTTCTCACCCTACATGATGAGATCAGGAAACATGATGCCCTGACATTGATGCTTCCGATGCATGATTCCATACTGAAGGAAAAGAATGGGAAACTCATCTATGTCGAAAGAAAGAACATGTATCGTGTCCTTACGCCTCAGGTATTCGTCTATTCCAAGATTCTTTCCATCTATGAGAACGGATATGACAAGAAGGATACGGATGATTTCAAGAAGGCCGTCATGGCTGACATGGACTGTCAGCTCATCAGGGGCGAAGCCGTCAACTTCAAGGTGACCGAGATTGACGATTTGAAACTTTTGGAAAACATTATCGTCAACAAGAACGCCTAACTATTTACTTAAATAAGAATAAAAACTAACATATAGACATATATGTCTCAAATATTAGGGGGAAAAGACAATGGTTGATGTCAAATTGTTCGGTAAGGAAACAGAAAATCTCGATTTATCCTACATTGCAAGACAGGCTGACCGCATTTCGGATATGATTGATTCGAAGTCCGGTGAAGGAAACGATTTCCTGGGATGGCTTGACTATGCTTCCAAGCTTCCGGAGGCTGAGGTCGACAGAATCATCAAGGCGGCCAAGAAAATCAGGGAAAACTTCGATTGTCTCGTCGTCTGCGGCATCGGTGGATCCTATCTTGGTGCAAGAGCCGTCATTGAAGCTCTCAACGGACTTTTCCCGGAAGATGATTTCGAGATTCTTTATCTCGGAAACACGCTTTCCAGCGAATATACCTATCAGGTCATGAAGCATCTTGAGAAGAAGCATTTTGCCATCAACTGCATCTCCAAGA
This sequence comes from bacterium, assembly GCA_963648975.1. GTDB lineage: Bacteria > Bacillota_I > Bacilli_A > RFN20 > CAG-288 > Enterosoma. The sequence goes on from CAVJFW010000021.1 coordinate 22,175, forward strand.
GCGGAACCACGACGGAAACTGCCGTCTCCTTCAGACTTCTCAAGAATCTCTATGTCGAGAAATTCGGCAAGGAAACTCTCAAGGATGCCGTCTATGCCACGACCGACAAGGCCAAAGGCGCCCTCAAGAGCGAAGCTGACAAGGAAGGCTATGAGTGCTTCGTCATCCCGGATGACATCGGTGGAAGATTCTCCGTCATCACTCCAGTCGGTCTTCTTCCAATCGCTGCCGCTGGCATCGACATCAAGGCATTCCTTGATGGTGTCAGACAGGGCGAAAAGGAATATTCCGTCCATGGTCTTGATAAGAACCCAGCCTATTACTATGGTGCTTTGAGATATTATTTCAACCGCGAGGCAAGATATGCTTCCGAAATGTTCATCTCCTATGATCTCCAGAACAAGATGATTGCCGAATGGCTCAAGCAGCTCTTCGATGAGTCCGAAGGTAAGGACAATCAGGCTCTCTTATGCTCCAGTGCCATCTTTACCACCGACCTTCATTCCATGGGTCAGTTCATCCAGCAGGGTAGCCCGGTCCTCTTTGAGACCATCATCAAGGCAACCAATCCAATCCATGACGTCGTTGTTCCATCCAATGAGGAAAACCTCGACAACCTCAATTATCTTGCCGGAAAGAATCTTTCCTATATCAATTCCAAGGCCTATGAGGCAACCTTGAAGGCTCATACCGAAGGCCATACTCCAGCTATCGTCCTTTCCGTCGATAAGATGGATGCCTACAATCTTGGCAACATGGTCTACTTCTTCTTCAGGGCCTGCGCCTTCTCCGCCTACTTGCTTGGTGTCAATCCATTCAACCAGCCTGGTGTTGAAATCTACAAGAAGAACATGTTCACTCTTCTTGGCAAGCCAGGATACGAAAAAAAGTAAGAAAAACATAGGGATCCGAATCATTCGGATCCCTATTTGATTTTGATGCTCTTCAGATTGTTTCATGGACCAGTGACCTGACTTTCTGCTTCCTTATCTTTCATTAAATCCAAGCTCCTTAAACTCAGCTGTGATGTCGGATGTACCGGTTTGTAATACACTTATATATAAATTGCACACTATTCTGTGCATTTGCATACGATGATGTGCAATAGACCTGTATAACATCTTCTTTGTGCATTGCCTATGTAGCTTTATGATATTGGTTGATGGGGAAAACGGATATGAAGAACAAAACCTTTCTTGGATTCGTCATCGTCACAATCCTGCTGAATGTTGCTTTTTTGGTGTCTGGAATCCTGTTTTGGGTGTTTGGCTACACGCAACCTTATATTGCCATATTCATCACACTGTTCATGTTTGCCTATCATCTGGACATACGTTGCATCGTTGGATTCATCGGCAGCATGCTGAGAAGAAGGACAAAGATAGATAGAAGAATATATCGTGTCTCCAAAAAGGAATATGACATTCTTGGTCGACTGAAAGTCGGGAAATGGAAAGACCATTTCATTACCATGTTCAAGGACAGGTTTGTCATGAAATCAGAAGACAGGATAAGCAGGACAAAAGAAATCCTTCAGAACAACATCAATGCGGAAACTACGCATTGGATTGGATTCCTTCTCGGTTTCTTGGCGATACCGTTGGGGTGGCTTATCTCCAGTGATGAGATGATGATTTATGTCATCACTTCCATACTTGGCGGATTGATTGATATCCCACCCATCATGATACAAAGGTATAACCGTCATCGATTGCAGGTGCTTCTTGAGAGGATGAGGAATCGTGAACAAAAGGATGATATGCACCTTTTGTGATCATATCCGTGTCCTGAATCAGTGATTTATGGCTGGCTTTAGGGTGATTTGACTCAGTTGACAGGCCCTATAAAGAAGAAAAATCATGAAAGTATGATGGAATGAAAAATAACGCTTGATAAAAGAAATCAGCTTTGATAAAATATCAAAGCGCTGAAATTCGGCGGATGCTTAGCTCAGCTGGTTAGAGCATCGCCTTTACACGGCGGAGGTCAGGGGTCCGAATCCCTTAGCATCCACCATTCGATCTTCAGCGAAGACATAGTTGGGCGGTTAGCGAAGAGGCCAAACGCGGCAGACTGTAAATCTGTTCCTTCGGGTTCCGTGGTTCGAATCCACGACCGCCCACCACTCTATTGATTATCATCTTTGGCTAACTTGGGGTATGGCCAAGTGGTAAGGCATCAGACTTTGACTCTGATATGCGCTGGTTCGAATCCAGCTACCCCAGCCATATAAAAGTATCAGAGATTCATACTTGACTCGTTAGCTCAGTCGGTAGAGCACTTGACTTTTAATCAAGGGGCCATGGATTCGAGTTCCATACGAGTCACCATTGGTTTGCCCGGGTGGCGAAATCGGTAGACGCGTTGGATTTAAAATCCAATGAGCTAATAACTCGTGCCGGTTCAAGTCCGGCTCCGGGCACCACCTAATATATACATACTTCCTGCTTCCAGCAGGATTTTTTCTTTTTGCTTTTGAACTTTTCTTTGTCGTGTTTTTTTTCTATAATTCTAACGTCATGCCATCATCATATACACACCAAAGTTTTGCAAAGCGTTCCATATCCCTTTTTCCGAAGGAAATACAGGATATCATCCTGAAATATCCCAAGGATTTTTATTTTGGTTCTCTTGGACCTGATCCTTTATATTTCTATGGCCCTTTGAAGGGAAATCCGCTTTATTCTCTTGCCGATGACATCCATAATCATGGAATAAGGAAGATGTTATCTGACATTTCTTCCTTTGATGAGAAAAAAATGAGTTTTCTTTTTGGCTATATTTCCCATTATGTCCTGGATAAGAATTGCCATGAATATATCTATCAGATAGATAGGGATGGCAAAATGCATCATATCATCGAGGCGGAACTGGATAAGAGGATTGCCTTGTCTGAGAAGAAGGAAAAGAAGATTTCCTTCACTTCGCTGATGGATACGAAGGGATGTGATTTCTCTTATATGGATGAGATACTTGGTGTGGATGGAAAGGTCTATGTCTTAAGTGTGAAATCGATGAGGAGACTGATTGGACTGCTGATGACACCACATAGGATCATAAGATTCTTCACCAGATGCTGTCTTTCCCTGACACCGAGGTTCAAAAAATATAAGGAAACGATGTTTACCGAAACAAAAAGGAAGGAACTCGATGAGGTTATGGATATTCTTCATGAAAAGATGAAAATGTCCATAAAGGAATATGTCGATGATGTCATATCCTTCCATCGTTATGTGAAGAACGAAGAAAAAAATATCGATTTCGGAGATGATATGTCATTTGAAGGAAACAGGTTGGATGGAGGAAACAAGGAATGAACATACAGATATTTGGAACAAACAAGGGATTCGACACCAAGAAAGCCGAAAGATTCTTCAAGGAAAGAGGAATCCGTTATCAGTTCATCGACATGAATGACAAGGGAATCAGCAAAGGTGAACTGCTTTCCGTAATGAACAGCGTAAAGATGGAAGAACTGATAGATGAGAAGACAAAGGACAAGACGAATCTTGCCCTGTTGGAATATCTTTCCGATGACAATAAGGTGGAAAAACTTCTTGAATGTCAGCATCTTATCAAGACACCGATTGTCAGGAACGGAAAGCAGGCAACCGTCGGATATAAGCCGGAAGTCTGGAAGAACTGGCAATAAAGAAAAGATGTGAGTCTCCGTGGATGGAAACTCACATTTTTTTGAATCAGTGTCAGGCTTTTTTGATCAGAGAAGAAAAAGCCTTGATTTCATCCTCTGTCATCCCACCTTCGAGAAGGTATTTTTCTACGTCGAGGGTATAGTCTGCCTTTTTCAGGACTTCGATGTCATCAGTGCCATGGAGATATTCCATGAAGCTGTCGAAATATAGCGAGACGACAGCATCATATCTATCCCTTGTCTTTTCCTTGGTGATGCCGTAGTAATTTTCGTATGTCTTCATATAGTCGGCACACATATCTTCGTAGCTTGCTCCGGACAGGGCTTCGATGAGTAGACAGACAAAACCAGTCCTATCTTTTCCTTCCAGGCAGTGGATGTAATAGGGACCGTCGTTTTTCAGCATGTCCCTAAAACCTTTGACTACGCTTTTCTTATATGCATCAGTTGAAAATCCTGAACCCATGGAAAGAAGGGAAATCTTTCCATTTTCATACAATGATTTTGCATAAGGAGAATTGAATTCAGCTTTCTTCATGTCATCTTCGATGTCGTCGGATGAATCGGCAAGGTCGATGATGTAGCCGATATTATGTTTCTTAAGAAGTGCATCGACATAGGATGCCCTATTTCTTGAATTATCTACTGGACTTGCACCTCGATAGAACATGTTTTCCTTGAGAGTGTTGGATTTCAGTTCACGGAAGTTGCAGAATTGCTCATCATTCTCACCTTCATTTTTTGATACGGAATAATTCTGGCCCAATGCTTCCTGGGTTGCCAGGTATTTTCCCTTGGTATTCATGGTGATGGTGACCTTGTCATCCTTATTGAGTTTTGCCGCAGTCCAGAGACCGGTATTGTTTCTTGTGATGGATATGTTGTCGTATCCTGGATATCCGACAACAAGAGGCATATCATTTCTTACATAATATCCGTTGTAGTAGGGAATGTCATTCAGTTCGTAACCGTTGGTGAAGGAGACGTTGAGACTGTCTCCGAAAGTGAAACCGAGATTGTTGAAGTCGTTGATGGATATGTCAACGTTGACTGAATTGAATTTTTCGTTTTCTGTGATGGATGTGTTATCCAATTTCGGAGTATTGTTTTGGCTGCATCCGAATAGCATCGCTGAAACAAGGCTGCCTGCCTGGATGATTTTACATAATCTGTTCATAGGTGGTTCCTCTTGCACTTATTGTATCTCAAGTCATATCTCTTTTCATTGAAAAGCTTACGATTGAGATTGATTTATGCAATTTGACCAATCTGATTAAGGGAAGAATGAATTTATCAGAGAATTTTCTTCTTCAGTTCCAATACTTTTTCCAAAGGTGTTTCAAGAAGCAATGCAATCTTGTCAGGAGGAAAGGTGCCCTCTTTTAAAAGTGCAATGCAATATTTGTCCTTAGCAAGCATGATACCTTCCTGTCTTCCAAGTAAGATGCCTTCGTTTGTTCCCTTCTCATAATATTCCTGCAGTGGATTGTAGATCATGGCGTTCTTACCTCCTTGTATATATTTTAGCGCACTATTTCTCAGATGTACATTAGCAATCTTATC
>CAVJFW010000022.1:0-27255 GCA_963648975.1 bacterium
ATTATTTCCATAAGAAGAAACTAAGTATAAATACTTAGGAGGAGAGAATCATGGAAGATAACAAGAAGATGTACAAAGACCGCGTCACCATTTACGAGGTCGCCAAAGTTGCCGGTGTCTCATTGGCAACAGTCAGCCGTGTCATCAACAACCATCCGAATGTCACGGAAAAGACAAGAAAGGCCGTCAATGATGCCATTCAGCGTTTGGGATATAAGCCAAGTGCATTGGCTCAGGGTCTGGCCAACTCCAAATCCACCAATATCGGTATCATGATTCCATCGACAGGCTACTCCTATGTTTCCAATATGCTCGATGGCATGATTGACATTGCCAAGATCTATGGCTATATCACTTCCATCTTCGTCACGAAGAGAACCAAGGAAGATGCCGCCCAGATGATCGAATCACTCATCAAGAGTCATGTCGATGGCGCCGTCATCTATGATGATGAACTCGGAACCGATGAAATCCGTTCCATTCAGAATTATCATATTCCACTCATCGTCGTCGGCCATGACATGGAAGGTGAAGCCTTGGGAAGCATCATCATCGAATACAAGGAACCGGTCATGGATGTCGTCAAGGAGCACCTTATGCAGGGCAATGATGATGTCTATGTCCTTGACATCGTCAACCAGGGAAAGATGCTCGGCGAAATCCGTGATGGACTCATCGAATATGGACAGAACAATGGAAAACATATCCAGACCATCCAGTTCAACGATTCCTATGGCATCGTCTATGCCGGCATGAAGGAATTCTTCAAGACCCATCGCTCCGGTTATTTTGTTGCTCCAAGAGATTCCCTTGCCGCAGCTATCGTCAATGCAGCACAGGAATCCGGTTTGAGAATTCCTGAGGATGTTCAGGTCCTTGCCGAAATCGGATCCAAATATTCCTATATCGTCCGTCCACAGGTTTCCAGTTTCTCCATCGACATGTTCAAGGTCGGATCCATTGCCGTCCGTATGCTGACAAAGCTTCTCAACGAACCTGAAGGAATCAAGCAGAAGACCTTCAAGATCCGTGCCACATTCAACAAGAGAGAAACCACAAAGTAATCTCTTTAAGGAGTATATAGATGCCTACCTATTTTTTGCTTGGTGCTGCTGGCATCACCGGCATTTGTATTGCTTGTGTCGTTACAGCCGGACTTCTTGTCCTATCCTTCTTCTTCCTTCATAAGAGAAAATTCAAGTCGACATATAAGAATCTGAGAAAGTCATATGATACCTATCATACCCAACTGGATACCAATTGCCGCAAGATGGTTACCAGACTCGGTGTGCTTGGACAATATAATGATTCCTTCAATGCCATGCATCTCGAAAGGGAAAAACAGTTCGATGACATCATGAAAAAACGTGATGAAGTCATCAATATGTCGCTCAATTCCCTGGAAACCCTTGTCAAGGACAAGGACTACAAAGGATACAAGAGAGTCGAGGAAGAGACGATCAAGGCCCTCGACGACTTCCAGAAGGCCGTATATAATTTCAGTTCCGATCTCTCTGCCATCCTTCAGGAAGACAATGATGTCCATTCCAATGCTGTTGCCGTGAAGAGCAAGTACAGGGAAATCAAGGATTTCTATGAGAACCATCAGTCTGAACTGAAGATGCTCAGCGCACCCTTTGAAAAAATCTTCTTCAGCAGCGAGCAGCAGTTCAGCGATTTCGAGAAGAACAACGATCATGGCAATTATGATTCCGCAAAGGAGATTCTTGCCAATCTCGATAAACTTTATGAAGCCGTATTGTCCGTCATGAACGAACTTCCTTCCTTGGAAGTCCTTGTGACGAACATCATTCCATCAAAGCTGAATTCATTGGAAGATGCCTATCAGAAGATGATTCAGGATGAATTCGTCGTCAATGAGATGCATGTCGAGGAAAAGGTTGCTTCCATGAGGAAGGAAATCTCCGACATACAGGCACAGCTGATGTATCTCGATATCCGTGGCGTGAAGGATAAGCTGACATCCATCCAGGCCAGAATCACTGACGTCCTGGCCGGATTCGAGGAAGAAAGAAAGGCAAAGGAAATCTATATTTCCAAACAGAATTCTTTGTCTGACTCATCCTTCTCTGTTGAAAAAAGGTATGCCAGACTGATGAATTCCCTTCCGGAATATCAGGCTACCTTCATCCTTGACAACAAATATGTCTCCCAGATGAAGACACTCAAGGCTGATATCGAAAGTATCGGTATCCTGAAAAGAGAACTTGATTCCTATCTGGATACTTCCGCAAGAAAACCATACGTCGTCATCACCAAGAAGATGATCGAGATGGATAACGAGATGACCAAGACCGTCAAGGTCATGGATGACTATGCCAATTATCTCAATTCCCTCAAGGCGGATTCCTCTTCTCTCTTCTCCCAGCTTAAGGATTGCTTCGTCAAGCTCAGAAAGACACAGAACCTTGTCAGGAATGCAAAGCTGAATTCCTACGCCAATACCGTCAAAGCCGTATTCGAGGAAGACTTCGCCACCATCAGGGAAATCAATTCCATCCTGATTTCGGCTCCGATCAACGTCCCGTTGGCCAAGAGCAAATTCGCAAGCTTCTCCAAGTCCCTTGAAGGCTTCATCAACAGCGTGAATGCGACTCTTGAGGATGCCAAAAAGGCAGAAGCTGCCATCGTCTATGCCAATGTCTACAGAGTTGACTATTCCGATGCAAGACCAGTCCTTGCTCAGGCTGAACAGGCCTTCATGGAAGGTGACTTTCAAAGAGCCACATCCCTTGCGTTGAATGTCGTGAAGCTGTTCTCGGGTGGCGTTGCTGCTACGGAATGAATCATGAATCTCCCCAATGGGGAGATTTTTCTGATAAATCCTACTCTACTTGTAATATAATTATTTGTCGTCAATCAGGAAGGTAAGTGAAATGATATATTTTGATTGTGCTGCTACCATAAAGCCATATCCCGAAGTATTGGAAACCTATGTCAGGATTTCCAATGACTATTTTGCGAATTCGTCGTCCAACCATGGACTTGGTTTTGCCTGTTCGAATGTTCTGGAGAAAGCCAGGGCTCAGGTAGCCAAATATCTCATGGTCGATCCTACGGAAGTCTATTTCAACAGCGGTGCCTCGGAAGGAAACAATCTTGCCATAAAAGGTGTCGCATATCATAACCGTGGCTGGGCCAAAAGAATCATCACGACCAGGGCTGAACACCCCAGTGTCTCCAATGTGTTTGCTGAACTTGAAAAGGAAGGCTTCGATGTCGTGTATATCGACTATGACAAGAATGGCAACATCAATCTGGAACAGCTTCGTTCTGCATTGGATGAACATACTTCGCTGGTTAGCATCATGGCAGTCAACAATGAGGTTGGATATATCTTCCCAATCCATGAAATCCATGAGATCCTCAAGGGACATAAGGCGGTTCTCCATGTCGATGCCACCCAGGCTATCGGAAAGGAAACATTGTCCAATGATGACTATGAGCTGTTGACGTTCTCCGGCCATAAGATCGGGGGACTCAAGGGCAGTGGCGTCCTAGTCAAGAAAAAGCATGTCGAAATCGATTCCCAGATCATTGGCGGTAGCCAGGAAAGGAATCTCAGGGCCGGTACAAGTGCGACAAACCTTGACTGTGCCTTGGCAACGGCACTTCGCATCTCCACTTCCACAATGAGGAAGAGAAGAGAAAACGCAATAAAAATGAAGGAACATCTCAAATGTGAACTTGAGAAAATCGATGAGGTCGTCATCACATCACCTGAGAATTCCACCCCTTTCATCCTCTCCTTTGCCTTGAAGGAACATAAAGGCAGCGTCATCGCTGAGGCCTTGTCCAATGAGGGAATCTATGTTTCGACCAAATCCGCATGCTCCTCAAGGGAGGCTGGATATTCCGAAGTCCTGAAGAATGCCGGATATGATGATGACATATCCTCCAACGGCATCCGACTCTCCTTCTCCGGAAACGAGGACGTTTCCCAGGCAGATGAATTTATGAAGATATTCCGTCGTCTTCTTGACGAAATCAAAGTGAGGCAATAAACATGAACAAAGATATGATCATCGTCTTCTTTGGTGAACTTGGCACCAAAGGCAAGAACATCATGGATTTCATCCGACTTCTCGGAAAGAACATCAGACATGCATTGAGGGATTTCCCATCTCTTGAATATGAAATCAAGAAAGACCACATCTATATCCTTTTAGGTGATGAGGACTTTTCCAAGGTCAGCGAGAAACTGAAAAAGGTTGCCGGCATCGGCTCCTTTGCCTTGGCCAAGAGCGTCGACAAGGATCTTGAGAAGATTTCCGAGGAAGCTTCCTCCCTTTATGCAAAATCCGGCAAGACCACCTTCAAGGTTCAGACCAAGAGAGCTGACAAATCCTATCCGATTCATTCCGATGAGATGTCCAGGAAAGTCGGCGGATATATCCTGAAACACAATCCAGGGGCCAAGGTGGATGTCCATCATCCGGAAATCCTGGTTGAAATCTATGTCAGGGAAGAAAGCGCCTATGTCTATGGAATCAAGCAGAAAGGTCTTGGCGGATATCCTCTCGGCATCGCCGGAAAATCCCTTTGTCTTCTTTCCGGTGGCATCGACTCCCCGGTAGCCGCATATTTGATGATGAAGAGAGGCGTCAAGCTTGAATGCATCCATTTTGCTGCCCCACCATATACTTCCCAGGCCGTCATCGAGAAGATACATGATCTTCTTCATGTATTGAATGACTATCAGCCTGACATCAAGCTCTATGTCATTCCGTTTACCCAGCTTGAGAGAAAAATCTATGAGGTCGCCGGACCAAGCTATTGCGTCACCATCATGAGAAGAATGATGCTCCGCATCGCCGACGGCATCGCCTTCAAGCATAACGACCTTGTTCTTTCCGGCGGTGAATCCATTGGACAGGTCGCCAGTCAGACGCTTTATAGCATGCAGGTCATCGAGGAAGTAGGACAACATCCATTCATCAGACCTCTTGCCACCTATGACAAGACCGAAATCATCGATATCGCAAAAGATATCGGAACATATGACATCTCCATCAGACCGTTTGAGGATTGCTGCACGATCTTCACCCTGAAGGATCCAGTCACTCATCCAAACATCGATGTAGTACACGAAATCGAGGAAAAGTTTGACTGGAAGACGATGGTCCATGACTGCATCAAAAATGCAACCGTCGAACATATCACTGACGAAGAAGAGGAATTCTAGAGAAATCCATCCGATGCCTGATAAAGACATCGGATTTTTTTTGACGTCAAAAAAACCTCTGACACGAGGTCAGAGGTCAATTGTAATCAGATAAGATTACTTGGAAGCCTTGGCGATGGCTTCCTTGGCAGTGTCGCAAAGAGCCTTGAACTGTTCTGGGTTGGTACCAGCCAATTCGGAAAGCATCTTTCTGTTGAGCTGGATGTCAGCCAACTTCATGCCATACATGAACTGGGAATAGGAAATTCCGTTGAGCTTGCAACCAGCGGAAATACGTCTGATCCAAAGCTTTCTGAAATCCTGCTTTCTTTCCTTACGGCCATTGAAGGAATGGGCATCGGCCTTCAAGACGGCTTCCTTGGCAGTCTTGTAAAGCTTATGTCTGGAACCGAAGTAGCCTTCAGCTCTCTTTAAAATACGCTTACGGTTGTCATGACGGACAGTACCACGTTTAACTCTCATGATCTAATACCTCTCTTTACTTGCTGACTAAGGCAGTCATCTTCTTTCCCTGGACGGAATTGAGATATCTGGCCTTTCTGTTGTGACGGATCATCTTGTGTGTCTTGTTGTGGGACAAGTGGGAAGTATTCTGATTCCACTTCTTGACCTTGCCGCTGGCTGTGAACTTGAATCTCTTGACAGCACCACGTTTACTCTTCATTTTTGGCATAGCATTGCCCTCCTATTTTACTTTTTCTTCGGACTTAACACGACATAGTAGTCACGGCCCATCATTTCAGGTTCCTTTTCATGGGTTGAACAGTCTTTGACCATTTCCAGGAACTTATTCAAGGTTTCGGTGACAATATCCATTCTGCTTCTCATACGGCCCTTGATGAAGACGGAGACTTTGACTTTGTTTCCTTCTTCCAGGAAGCGCATGGTCGCCTTGGCCTTGGTCTCAAGGTCATGGGTGTCCGTTGTTGCCGTGAAACGGATTTCCTTCACGACTGTCTTCTTCTGATTCTTTTTGGCTTCTTTGGCTTTCTTGTCTTTCTCGAACTTGTACTTGCCATAATCTACGATACGGCAGACGGGTGGCTTGGCATTAGGTGAAACGCAAAGAAGGTCCATACCGGCTTCGATGGATTTCTGCTGAGCAACCTTCATCGGAACGACGCCAACCTGAGCACCATTCTCATCGATGAGAAGAACTTCCTTGAAGTGGATTCTCTCGTTGACAAGATCAGAATTCTGGTTTTTGTTCGGACGTGGACGATTGTTGTTTCCTTGATAAATGTTTATAAGCTGATTCCTCCTATGGAATGTCATTGAGAAAAAAGGTTTCCCGGGAACCGAGAAACCTTTGTTTACCATTGAATAGCATGACACACCAAACATTTCAAAAGAATATCAATGTCGGAATGCGTCAGCAACATCAGGCATTTGACCTACCAGAACGTTATCCAGTCAGGTGTGAACAATTGGTTCTCTTTCCTAGTCGCGATTTTTCGCAAGGTCTAATATACAGGATAGTGGAATTGATGTCAAGGAAAAAATACAATTCCATGAATTGGCTTCAATATGAAAGAATCTTCATATGTTAACGGAATAAACTGAAAATGAGCTGAATCATGTTATAATCCCTTGGCTAAATATAGATTATGAACAAAAACAAGATCATTGTATTGCTTTCTTCATCTTTTCTTCTTCTCTCCTGTACGGGAAAGGAAGTTTCCTCTTCTGAGAATGAAACAAGGGTTGTCACGGACTCCAAGGATAGAAAAGTAACCATCAGGAAGGAAATTTCCAAAGTCTGCATCACCTTCAATCTCGAGGAATATCTTGCCATTGGAAATACCGCCTCCGTCGACAAAATTGTCGGATGGTCACATTCCTATCTGAAGGGAAGAAGAGAGGATGCTTACATGGCATATACCAAGGCATGCCCTTCTCTTCTGGAAAAGACGGATATCGGATATGGAGAAAACATCAATTTCGAAACCATCATCTCTCTTCAACCGGATGTCGTATTGGCAAGCGCCAGTGCGGACTATACCTATTTCGAATCCAAGCTGTCACTTCTTAAGAAGGCAGATATTCCCGTCATATTCTTTGATTATCATACGGATACCATCGATTCCATCAAAAAATCAAATGAAATACTTGGAAAAGTCCTCAATCAGGAAAAAAGAGCAGAGGAAATCTCCGCCTATTATGAAAGCAAGGTCTCTCCGATATTCGAAAAGGCCAAGGAAATAAAGACGGAAGACAAGCCGAAGGTCTATATGGAATTCTCCAAAGGAAAAGATACCTATGGAAACACATGGGCAAAGAAGATGTGGGGTTCCCTTATCCAGCAGGTCGGTGGCATCAACATCGCATATGACCTTTCCGATGCCAACAGTTTCACCATCTCCAAGGAGACGGTGATAAAGGAAAATCCGGATCTTGTCATATTGACCGGTGCCTTACAAAGTGGGTTGAGTGGAAATGTCGTTCTTGGCTACAATCAAAGTGAAGATACCGCAAAAAAGAATCTCGAGTCTTATTTATACAGAACGGAATGGGCAGGCATGAAGGCAGTCACGGAAAGAAAACTTTCTGCTGTCTATCATGATCTTTCCAGACACATTTTTGACTTTGCCGGAATCGAATTCCTGGCCAAGACAATTCAGCCTTCCCTTTTTGCCTCCCTGAATCCAATGGAAGACCTGAAGGAATTCTTTTCCTTATATATGCCTTTTGAACTGGAAGGCTGCTTCATGGTTGAATTATGAATGATTCGATAATCAAAAACTATCTCAGCAGGAATTTCATCAGAATCATCGCCATAGTCATATCCGTCATATTGATATGTCTTCTTTTCATGGTCGACATATTTGTGGGAAGTGCGAACCTGACATTCGGAGAAACCTTCCTAGCCATATTCTCTCCTGACAGCGTCTCTTCCTCGACGGCATTGATCGTCAGGGAACTGAGAATACCGATAGCCTTGATGGCGATTCTCATCGGAATTGCCTTGGGTTACAGCGGAAGTGTCATGCAGACTATCCTACATAACCCTCTTGCCTCTCCTTATACACTCGGTATCGGAGCAGGTGCCTCATTCGGTGCGACATTGGCAATTCTGTTCAATTCCAACGATTATGTCGTTGCATCCTTTGCATTTGTCTTTTCGATGATGATATCCCTTCTCATATATTTCATCGGAAGATTCAGGAAGATATCCACCCATACGATGACACTCTTGGGAATTGCGTTGCTGTTCTTCTTCAAGGCATTGCAGTCCTTCGTTCAGTATTTTGCCAGTGAGGATCAGAATCAGAGCATCGTCTTCTGGGAGTTCGGCTCTCTTCAGAAAGTTGATTACCAGAAAGTGCTGATATTGCTTGTCGCCTTGGCCATCGTCATCCCCCTGCTCATGAGAAATTCCTGGAAATATACAACTCTCTCCTTGGGTGACATGAAGGCTGAAAGCATGGGAATCAGGACGTCGAATCTGAAATTGGAATCCTTCATTTTGATTTCCGTCATCTCCTCCCTTGCCGTGTGTTTCACTGGACCTATCGGATTCATCGGAATCGCAAGTCCACACATCGCCAAGATGATCAGTGGAGATGACCATAGATTCTATCTTCCCCTGTCTGGCCTCATCGGTTCCGTCATCCTTCTTTTCGCGGAGATTCTTTCAAAGGTCATTCTGTCAGGAACGATTTTCCCTATCGGCATAATCACCTCCCTGATCGGAGTTCCGTTCTTCTTTATCGTATTGCTGAAGGAGAGAAAATGATATGTCATTGAGAATAGAAAATCTATCTTTCAGATATAAAGCAGACTTGGGAAACACATTGAACGATGTCAGTCTATTTCTCGAAGATGGCAACATCACGACCCTTTTGGGACCTAACGGAGCCGGAAAGACGACATTGATCAAAGTACTTACTTCCGACATGAAACATGACGGAAAGATATTTTTGGATGATAGGAATCTTTCTGACATGAGGATGGGGGAAAAGAATGATGTCTTCGGATATCTTCCCCAGGAAAATTCCAATATGTCCTCATTGACCGTGTTCGATGTCATTCTTCTGGGAAATGTATCCCATCTTTCATTGAAAGTGAGCAGGGAACAATTGGAACATACGGCTTCCGTCATCAGACAGTTCGGCCTTGAGGATATATCCGACAAGAGATATTGTGATCTTTCCGGCGGACAGAGAAAAATAGTTTCCATAGCCCAGGTCATGTCAAAGAATCCAAAAGTCCTGATCATGGATGAACCTACCGCCAGTCTCGATGTCCATAATGAGATAGAAGTCCTTTCCCTGGTGAAGTCATACGTGAGAAAGAAGAACATATGCTGTCTTCTCGTGCTTCATTCCATCAATCTGGCAAGTCGTTATTCGGATAAGATCTGTCTTCTCAAGGATGGAAAGATATATAAGGATGGCACACCGATGGAAACCATCACGGAAGAAAACCTTCTTTCCGTCTATGACGTATTGATAGAAAAGACCATCTCAAAAAACGGCTATCCTCTGATTCACATCGTGAGCAACAGGGAAGAAAAGGATTATTCCTTTCAGGAAACGGGGCTTTAAGGCAACATAAAAAACTTTGTAAACTGACCAAATCCGTATATGTATTGTCTAGTATTATATTTCAGTATTGAAGAAAAAGAAAGCCTTTCATCGTTGATAGAGTTTTCATCCGATTTTCCTAGTGTAAAGGGCTTTCACATTGTATAATCAAATGCATTACTATGGGGAGGAATGTCTATGGAAAACAATCATTTTGATGCGATCATCATCGGCGCCGGTCCGGCTGGTATCTTCACTGCCTTGGAGCTTACGGCAAAGAAGCCAGAAGCAAGGGTATTGATCATCGATCAGGGAAGAAATCTTGCTTCCAGGACATGTCCTGCCAGAAAATTAGGTTATTGCGTACACTGTGATCCCTGCGCCATCGTCAACGGATGGGCGGGTGCCGGTGCCTTCTCCGACGGAAAACTTTCCCTCAACGATGAAGTCGGTGGACACATCAATGAATACGTCGGCCATGAAAAGGCCATGGAACTCATCCATGATGCCGATCAGTACTATCTGAAATTCGGTGCGACCGAAGAAGTCTTCGGTCAGGATGATCCGAGAGTCGATGAAATCGCCTATGAATGCTCCAAATACAACATTCATCTCGTCCAGTGCCCGGTCAGACATCTTGGAACGGAAAGAGCCGTCTCTGTCCTCATTGGAATGCATGATTATCTGGTGGAAAAGACGAATACCACTTTCCTTGAACTCACCACTGCCCATGATATCCTCAAGGAGGACAACAAGGTCGTCGGTGTCAAGATCCAGACCAGAGGAAAGGAAGAGGAAGTCGTTTATTCCGAACATATCGTCGTTGCCCCAGGAAGAGGTGGCGCTGATTGGCTCAGCAAACAGGCTAGCAAGCTTGGAATCGTCAATACCAACAATGAAGTCGATATCGGTGTCCGTGTCGAATGTCCGAACTCCGTCATGGATAAGCTTACGAAGATACTTTATGAGGCAAAGCTCGTCTATTATGCCGATACCTATGAAAACAAGGTCAGAACCTTCTGCATGAATCCAGGCGGTGTCGTCTCCGAGGAACATTATGAAGGCGGCCTTGCCGTCGTCAACGGCCATTCCTATGGTGACACGAAGCTTTGGACGAACAATACCAACTTCGCCGTCCTTGTCTCCACGAAGTTCACGGAACCATTCCATGAACCGATCGAATATGGTCAGTATGTTGCCAAGTTGGCCAACATGCTTACCGGTGGCCCAATCATGGTCCAAAGACTTGGTGACCTTCTCAAGGGCAGAAGAACCACTCAATCCAGACTGGCAAAATCCACGACCGTTCCGACATTGAAGACTGCTGTCCCAGGTGACCTTTCCTTCGTTCTTCCACATCGTCAGCTGACTTCCATTGTCGAAGCCTTGAAGGCCTTTGACAATGTCGCTCCAGGCCTTTATAGCAAGAACACGCTTCTTTATGGCGTCGAGGTCAAGTTCTATTCTTCCAAGATCAAGGTCGATAACCGTTTCATGACCGACATCGAGGGCTTATATGCCATCGGTGATGGTGCCGGTGTCACCCGTGGATTGATGCAGGCCAGTGCAACCGGTGTTTCCGTTGCCAGGGATATCGCAGAAAAACTTTAAACAAACAAAAAAAGTTGTCAATTCATATATGCCTCTTCATTGATTTGCTGGAGAGGCATTTTTTGACGAAATGAATTTATGACGGTGACTATTCTTTATGGTACGGATATTTTGTTTTTTAGGCGAACCTGGACAAAGAATAGGATGTATGCTGTTCTCTTTTATGTTTCATGAAAATTCTCATCTGAAGTTTAGGGCATCCCTAAGAGATGAAACGACATGTTTTGCCTTATCCTTCACTGGTTCAGGAG
Source organism: bacterium (assembly GCA_963648975.1). Lineage (GTDB taxonomy): Bacteria > Bacillota_I > Bacilli_A > RFN20 > CAG-288 > Enterosoma. The sequence continues at coordinate 11,595 of CAVJFW010000022.1, forward strand.
AAATGTCGAAGGTGAATGAGACATCACCTTTTTCCAACATCGTGATATCGTTGTAGGAATCACCCATGCACCAGATTTCATCCACCTGCAGTTTCTCTTTCAGTATGAAAAGGGCATTGCCTTTCGAACAGCCTTTCCTTGCCATGTCTATGAACTGACCATTGTTGAAGGCGCTGACTGGATAATTTGTGTTGAGGAATTTGCAGATTTCATAGGCCACCTCGACGCTTTCGGTAGGAATGGAGATTCCGAATACTTCCTTGGGAAGGTCTGACAATGACTTCATCTGCATACAGACTTCATAGTCATCATATAAGGAATGGAAGTGATCCCTGCAGTTATAGGCGATGCGGTATTTTTCACCGTAAAGCCTTGTGATCTCCATGACGACGTCGTATGGAATTGTCGTTTCATATAGAGGCTTGCGTTCCTTGTTCAGTATCAATGAACCTGTAGCCAGAATATAGAAATCGTAGTCAATGAGTCCTTTGGTGGGAAGAATGACACCGCTCTGACTTCTGCCGGTACAGACACCGAACAGATTCCCTTCTTCCTTCCATTTTCTTATGGCACGAAGATCTTCTTCGTGGAATCCGTCACGGAAATATAATGTGCGGTCGAAGTCACTGGCGAATGCTTTTCTCATAATGAAATCCTTTCAGATGAAAATCACGGACCAAAACATTATAATACATGGTATGAAAATACTGGTTATCTCTGACCTTCATGATGATATTCCCTATACCAAGGCGGTCGTTTCCCTCTTTGAGAAAAACGGTTACGACAAGCTTTATATCCTTGGTGACATACTTGAGGATTCCATAAGGATACTCAATCCCTTAAGTGAGAAGATATTGGCGGTAAAGGGAAACTGTGACAGCTATGATGAGGATGACTTGGCAAGATTTCCGCTACCCTATCTGACATTCGACTATCAGTTCGGAAAGTTCATCGTGCTGACACATGGACATTATTACAACCCGAGAAATTATGACCAGCCTTATGACATCATGCTTCTAGGTCATTCCCATTGCTCGAATATCTATGTCGATGAGGACAGACACATCATCGCAAACCCCGGATCAATCGCCTGCCCCAGGGATGGGCATCACTCCTATATGGAGATGGATGAAAAAGGACTTCGGGTCATCGACTACAATACAGGCGAAGTGATTCATTTTCATGATTTCTGAAAGAGAGGATAAATTCATGACAAACATATTGATCGGTTCTGACATCCATGGAAGCTATAAGTACGCAAGGATGTTTTTCTCAAAGGTGGAGAAATATCAGCCGAAGAAGATTCTTCTCTGCGGTGATTTCTATTACAACGGTGCGAGAAACGTTCCTCCTGAAGAATATTCTCCGAAGGATGTCGTTACGCTTCTCAATCAATACAAGGACAAAATCATCGCAGTGAAGGGAAACTGCGAGTCTGAAGTCGACCAGTGGGTCAGCCAGTTTGCCATCTCGGACATGGCAACCCTCTTCCTCTTCGACAAGGAAATCGTCATGACGCATGGCCACCACTTCTCCTTTGATAACCTTCCTGGAAATCCGGGTGATATCTTCCTTCAGGGACATACGCATGTCGGTGTCCTTGAAAAGAAAGAGAATCTGATTCTTGCCAACCCGGGAAGTGTCTCACTTCCAAAGGATGGTCACCATTCCTATATGGTGATGAATGAAGAAGGCATCACCTTATATGATCTTATTACGGATGAGGTCTATAAGGAATTGAAATTCTGATATGAGAAAAGGTTTCGGCTGATTTGTCCGAAACCTTTTTTCTTACTTGATTTTATCCAATTCATCGAGAAGTGTCGTGATGCTTGCATCACTCGGCATGCGATAATCCCCTCTTGGAGAAAGGGTGACGCTTCCGACTTTTGGTCCATCCGGAAGACAGCTTCTCTTGAAGTGCTGGCCATAGAATCTCCGATAGAAGTTCCTGAGCTTCTCCTTCAGTACCTCTTCTGAAAGCTCGTCATAGGCCAGGGAAGAAAGAAGGAGAATTTTTTCCGGTGGAAATCCATAGCGGAGGAAATGGAAGAGGAAAAAGTCGTTGAGATCATATTTTCCAATCCTGTCTTCCGTCTTCTGGGCAATCTTTCCATCCTGGTTTGGTGTCAGTTCCGGGGATATCGGTGTGTCGATGATGGAATAAAGGGTATCCTTCAGATCCTTATCCTCGGCAATCGTATCGGCATAGGCTGCCACGATATATTTGACCAATGTCTTCGGGACGGAGGAATTGACGGCATACATGGACATGTGGTCTCCATTGTAGGTGCACCATCCCAAGGCAAGCTCGCTGAGGTCACCGGTACCGACGACAAGCCCGTTTTCCATGTTGGCCACATCCATGAGGATGTATGTTCTCATTCTTGCCTGGGCATTTTCATAGGCGATGTCCTTCTCTCCCTCGTAGTCAACAGAGTGGCCGATATCCATCAGATGTGCCTCGACCGTCTTTCTGATCGGTATCTCACGAATGTCATCGACATGAAGCTCTTCCATGAGATGGATGGCGTTATTCTTCGTATGACTTGTCGTCATGCCTTCACTAGGCAAGGTGATGCCGATGATATGGATATCTTTGGCGTATTTCTTTGCCTGGGCACAGACAAGAAGGGCAAGCGTGGAATCCAGTCCACCGGAGATTCCGATGACGAGATTGTTTATGTGTGTGTGATTCACTCTCGTGGCCAGACCATGGGCCTGGATATCCAATATCTCAAGGCACCTGTTTCTTCTGGCATTTTCGTCAGAAGGGATAAATGGGTTCCTATCGACCTTGTAGCCTTCCTTTTTGAGGATTGCCACTTTTTCCTTCAGGGCCGATTGACCATGGAATACGTCCTTCAGCCTGACATCCACCATGCGGTATCCGTCATCCCTGTTTTCGAAAGTGGACTGATGCATTCTGTTGTAGATGCACTTGTCGATGTCGATGATGGCAGAGATATGATGGTCCTTTTCAGGATAGATGCATTCACTAAGAACACTTCCGTTCTCTACGATCAGATTATGTCCGGAGAAGACGAGATCCTGAGATGATTCTCCAGTGGAACTGGAACAATACAGGTATGCACAATAGAGTGTGGATGACTGCATTTTCACAAGTTCTCTTCTATACTGACTCTTTGATACATTCTCGTCGCTGGCTGAAAGGTTGAGGATGATGTTCGCTCCGTTCAGTGCCGCTTTCGTCGATGGCTTGTCAGCGACCCATAGGTCCTCGCAGATCTCTGCGGCGATGATGGCATTTCCGTTTCTGTCCCTGAAGAGAAGATTCGTGCCAAACGGGACGGATTCATTCTCGATGATGACATTTCCGTTTATGATGTCCTTTCCTGAAATGAACCAACGTGCTTCATAGAACTCGGCGTAATTCGGAATGTAGGACTTCGGAACGATGCCGATTATTTTTCCATCATAAAGAAATACGGCACAGTTATAGAGCCTGTTTCCGTTTAGGATCGGAGCTCCGACGATAAGAAGGTTTTCATTTCCTGATGTGATCCTTGCCAATTGGGTTAATCCGGAAACCACTTCCTTAAGAAAGGCACCTTGGAAAAACAGGTCCTGTGTCGTGTAACCGATCAATGACAGTTCCGGTGTCAGAAGAATGGCGGAATCCACATTGCCAAGATAAAGTTTTTTGATGGATTCGACGTTCTGGTGCACATCGGAAACTTTCACTTCCGGTATGAGACAGGTCACTTTCAGCATGCTCATATGCAATGTCTCCTTTTTTATGCGGTCGTCTTCTTTATCTGTTCTTTTCCATGTCGGCCAAGATAAGGGCTTTTAGATACTGTTTCTTGTTTTCCTTGCTGTCGAGATAGTCGATGATTTCCTGCTCATTCCTGAAATTGAATCTTACCATATAGTTTTTCGTGTTTGCCTTCTGCCATCTTGTGACATTCTTGGCGTTAGCTTCTTTTTTAAGCTGTTCCTTGCTTTTTCTACCCACGGTTCGTCTCCTTTATATATAGAATCTACATACTAAATTATAGTAAATTTAGGTTGCTACCATCAATAAGAAAAATATGACTTTTCATGTATGAAAAAAGGCTTGAACGAGTCAAGCCCTGCTTTACTTTGATGGTGCGGACGGTCGGAATCGAACCGACATGGGAAGCCCATACGCCCCTCAAACGTACGCGTCTACCAATTTCGCCACGTCCGCAAATGTTAAAGCCTATAAATCATAGCAAACCTTTGATATTATTTCAAGTTTTTTATAAAATAATTTTGCTTCAATCTATGGACAAGAGAAAATACATAGGCTCAAGAGAGTATCACATGTCGGATGGAAACTCTTTTGTGGCAAAAATATATCAAAAGTCATCCGGGCGTGGCGTCACCATCCGAGTCGTCTATGGGGAGATGGAAATCTACATCTCCAGGAATGTGACTTTTGCGGAACTCGACAAAACGGTCAACATCGCCTATGGGAAATGTTCTGATCGTATCATGAACCGTCCTTTCATGAAAGATGATGTCTATATCTATATGTTGGGCAAAAAAAGATATTTTACCGGCAATCCCATGCTGAAGAACAATCCGGATTATTTCTATCTTCCGTCCAATTGCAGGGATCCGTTGGTGAGATACAAGAAAGTGTTTCTCGAATATCTGTCCAAGAGAGTCGTGGAAGTCGGAAAGAGGATGGGGAAGGATCTTTCTTCCTATGTCATAAGGACAGGACTGTTTGTTTCCTATTATGGTGCATGCTTCCCTATCAAAAAGCAGTTCAAGTTCGATTACAGACTTTTTGCCTATAAACCGGAGGTGATGGATTCCATCATCGTCCATGAGATTGCCCATACCTATGAAATCCATCATAACGACAGGTTCTATACCATCGTGAAGATGTATTGCCCGTTATATGACAGGCTTGAACATCAGATAGAATGCGGAAAATTTGAAGGAGAACTGGATAACTATGTCTTTTAAGGTCATCGAGAGCAAGGATAACAAAACGTACAAGGATCTTGTCAGACTCAAGAAGGGAGACCCGAAGGAAGGCCTCTTCATCATCGAAGGGGAAGATCTTGTCACGGAAGCATATAAGGAAGGAAGACTTGAGGCGCTCATCGTCGTAGACGGAACGAAGATGCCGATGGTCGATTATCCGATCTATGGACTCAAACAGGGTTTATACCGAGAACTTTCCTCCTACCAGTCTCTTCCGAAGGTCATGGGCATCGCCAGAATGAAGATGGTGTCTTCTGATAAGCTAGGCGAAAATGTCATCTATCTTGACGGCGTACAGGATCCGGGAAATGTTGGGACCATCATTCGTACTGCACTCAGCTTCTCCTATACGGGTGTCATGCTTTCCAATGATTCCGTTTCGGTATATAATAGTAAGGTAATCCAATCTACCAAGGGTGCCATGTTCCATCTTCCGATAGCAAGGGGAGAACTCTCTGATCTGGCATCACTGGGGTATCATATCTACCTTACGACATTGGATGGAGTGGATGAGAGAACATTGTCTTGTCTGGAAACACCTTTTGCCATCGTGTTTGGAAACGAGGGAAGAGGTGTCAATCCAAAGAACATGTCCTTAGGAAAGAAAATAAAGATTGAGATGAACGGAATCGATTCACTCAATGTCGGTGTCGCAGCAGGTATATTCATGTATCGTTTCAAGAAGAATTAGGGGAAGTCATATGGAAGAGATTCAGGTAATCAAGCAGAAGAACGAAAAAATCGAAATCTATAGGCCGTTGAGAAAAACGGTCCTTTTGTGCACCAACGGCTTCCAGACCACTGATACCCATGACTCACTTCCGATGAAGGAATATTTTGAGAATACCTTCGAAAACGATTTTCCGGAATGTGAGGTTGCATTGGTCAAGCTTTTCGAGCCTGGCGACAAGAAGACGCATCGTCAGCATCATTTCGAATCTCAGCTTGAGAAGGCTATCGGGGAATACATATCCAAGGGCTACAACATCTATCTCATGGGATATTCCTTCTCCTCCGCCCTGGTTTGCAAGATGGCCAGGAAATATCAGAAATATGTTCTTAGGGTCATCCTCGTTGCGCCGGTATATGATACTCTCATCAATCATATGATTCCTGGCTACATCAAGTATGCCTATAAGTTCCATAGACTGAACAAAAAATATGGAAAGAAGGTTTCCAAGGCCATCGGAAGACAGACGGTAAAGGGGCTTCCGGGACTTCTTCTTGCCATCTTCGGTTCCATCCTTTCCAACAGGAAATATTTCAGGAAAGTCAGTCAGCCGACCCTTCTCATCCGTGGCACGGATGATATACTTTGCACGGATCATGCCATAAGGAAGGTTTCCAAGAGAGTCAGGGGAGAAAATGAACTTTATCTCTACCCGAAGATGTCTCATGGCATCCTGAAGAGCGTCAGACTCAATGGCGTCGTCTACGAGGATATATTGAACTTTGCCTTCGATACGCCTTTCCATCTTGAAAACAATGCACAGATTGTCGCAAAGGAAAAAGAAAAGGACATAAAGGAAACAAGGAAGCTCGATGATGACGGATATGTAATCCCTACGTTCTCCGAGATATTCACCCAGATAGATCCGGATGGCGACGATTATTCCGTCCAGTCCGAAAACGAATTTTAAAAGGCAGGGCGACCTGCCTTTTTCTGATCGATGATATTCTCGATATCGTGCATTCTTGTAATGAATGGAGGGTCTTATCAAATTTTGCAGAGTATTTCCATGGAAGTGATCGATAGACCTGAAACTCCCTCATGAAATGTGAGAATACATAGTGATTGCCCTAATTTTTTGTGGTTTCCTAAAAAAGAGAAACAGATGACTGTCTGATAGAGTGGAAAACAAAGAACATGCTTCCTTGCTGATGAGGTATTGCATCCATATCATAAAAAATTTATTTTTGCATTAACAGGTGATGAAGACCTGTGATTGGAACTGGAAAATATGGGATTCTGATACTTTGAGATGTTTTTGCATGCCTGATTGGTTACAGGATGATGGCATTTATCTTATCTGTCTCAGCATCCTTTTTCCTTGTCTTCCTTTATCCTGAATGGGACTCTGTTCACATTGATTCTTCCAAGAGCCTTCATGACGATCAGACCCAGTATCGAGACGATGATGCAGGTGATGAATGACGAAAGGAAACGGAAGAATGTCTCGAGAAGGGTATAGCTTACCGGGTAATTCATAAGATATCCGTCAAGGAAGATGACACCGGTATTTGCACTTGTCGTCAATAATCCTGCGATGATGACGGTAAGAAAATATATGACATGATGATTCTCAAGATAGCTTCCTTTTCTTCTGTATATCATGGCTACAAGGGATATGGTAATAGCCCTTAAAAGGGATGGCATTAGCCATAATGCGGTAGTCGGGGAAGGACCGTACTTTGCCATCTGGTTGATGAGTTCACCGACAAGGGCGACAAGAACGGCATCAGAAGGAGAATAAAGAAGCGATACTATCAGGATGGTGATGCTTGCCGGAGTGATGGTGATGTTTCCGATACGGATTGCAAAATAAGCCAATACGAAGTATAGGCTTGCCATCATGGAATCTATGGCTAAACGGTAAATCCTCAGATTTGTTCTCATATGGCCTCATTTCCGGGAGATGAGTCTATGCCGTTGCGGATGCGAATTGATACCGCGGCCTTGGCCTTCGTCCTTTGACAACTCCCATTCAAAGGCACTTGACGCATCAATTCTACTCAACAGCTGTGAGTGAGATTCTACCATATATTCTGATCGGCAATGAAAAAAAGCGGTTTATGGCCGCTTTATCTTTTTTTGCTGAGCTGATCGATCCTATCCTGCATCAGGCTTATTATCCTGTCGTAGTATTCATCCTTGAGGATGCATAACGGGAAGAGTTGACCCTGGGCCACAAATCCCAGAATCATCATATCCTTGTATTCCTTGACTTTGAAGATATCCTTGTACATGAGGAAGAAGTCGTTGCGGAATTCCTGACCGTGTACGTTCATCGAGAGCTGGTAATGCAATCTATCCCTGAAGAAGGAAATGTGATAATCCTGGACGTTCAGCTTCTTGGAGTTCATGATGGCTCTAAGAGGATTGATGACAAGATAGATGAAGACATACAACATGTCGATGGCAAGCATGATGATGTTGATGATGAAATAGAATGCATATTCATTTGCCTCGCTGTTGAGTAGCTTGTTGATGACGATGGTGACAAAGGCGATGACGAAGAAGATACTTCCGGAAATCAAGGGCCAGGGATTCATGAAAAGATTTCTTCTCAGCACCTGGGAATAATTCAGTGGATTATAGGAACTCTTTTCGACGGCTGGGGTTTCATTGAAGTTCTCCTGAGTCTCTTCCCTGAAAGGCTCGGCACCATAAAAATCATTCTGTGGCGTATTATCCTCGGCATTCAGCGCTGAACCACAATTTTCACAGAAATTCGAGGAACCTTTGTTGGCGTGTCCACAATGTGGGCAAAACTTTATTTCTTCCATAATGGTATGAATTATATCACAATTCTTCTGTTTTGACAGGTTTATTCTTCATTGCTTTCACGATGGTCTTCTCAGAGAGAGAAAGGTAGAAAAGGATGATGAGGGATGTGATCAGCATGGCAAAGGAAACATCCGTAAGGAAATGGGCCCCATATCTCACCCTATAGAAGGCGACGATCAGTGGATGAAGCAATCCGATTGCGTATAGGACGACTTTCGAATGTCTGAACGGGAAACGGATGTGGTCATTGATGAGAGGAAAAAGAAGATAGACGCTGGCAAGTCCGGTATGTCCGCTAGGCCAGGACTTATGATAGTCGTCAGTGGTCGAAAACGGCTTGAACTCCCACCAGGAGCGGAAGACTTCGTTTGCCTTGTTTATCTCATCGTCCGTGACGAAACGATATCTTGGACGACAGTTGATTTTCTTCAGAAGGCTGATGATCAGAGTCTGACTCAACAGGACGAAGAGGATGATGAGACCTTTGATGATGAGAGCGTTTGTGTCTCCGTCACTTTTTATGAAATAGAAGAAGAAGGCGGTCATCATGAACGTGAATATGGCACTGAGAAGATATCCCAACCATGGTGTAAATACGATTCCATATTCCTTTATCTTGGTTGTTCCGATGAGGTATATGGAGCATTCATAGATTCCCATTCCGATACAGAGGAGAAGGTAGGCTGAGGCGACGACCTTCATCCATGTTTTTTCCCTGTGCCATAGTCCTTTGAACACCATGACACCGGTAAGAGGAATCATGAAGAAGGAAATGACCATGCCAAAGCTTTCGATGAAGGACCCTATTCCGCTAGTAGTGTCCACGATGGCATCAGATAACTTCAGATCGAAAAATGATCCAAAGATGATTCCCAAAAGAGATATGCAGATTGGAATGATCAGATACACGACGGGGTAATGATATATTTCTTTTTTCATGTCAAGGCCTCTTGTCCATGGAAATATTGTATATTGACCGCCCAAGTAAGAAAAGAATAAATCCGGTCAAAAAAAGGATTTGTGTCCTGAAACCACTTTTTTTCCAAAAAGGGAAAAGATATCTTTCAATTTGAATAACTCCGCATTAAACTATACAGGTGGATTCCATTATTTTTCTACGAAAAAATATTTGATATACATAAAAGGAGAATGAAGTTATGGCAAAGCCGGTCAAAAGAAACAAGGAAGCAGTAAAGAAAATCGATTACAGCATGGTCAAGGAAGGCATCTACCTCGATGAAGTGAGCTATGGCGAGATTCATCAGATGGACAAGAAGTTTTCCAATGAGACCTACGTTGATGAATATGTCTATGAAGGAAAACTCCATTCCGGCGAAGTCAAGTTCATTACCGGTGACAAGCTCCTTATGCAGATTCCATCCATGGATGGTTACAATCACGGCTACACCCTCGAAGGTGACGCCCAGAAGCTCTTCAAGGTTGAGAATGCCCTTGATGTCTATTCTTCCGACGAGATGAGAACGTTCAACTATACCAAGGTTGATTCCAAACTCGTCTTCATCGGCGATCAGAAAAAGACATACACAATCTATGTCCGTTTCTATGACAACTGCTATGGCAGCCTCAACAACCGTTGGGCTGTCATCTACGTCGAAGACTAAGCAAACAAAAATTCCGGCCTATAAACGAAAGGCCGGATTTTTTTGTGCTTTATTTTCTTCTGACGTAGTAATCGAATGACTGATTCCTGAATTCGTCGATTCCTTTTTTTACCTTTGACGAAAGAGAACTGATTCTCCCTTTATCAAGGACCATGGGATCGATATATCTTTTCTTTGCCGATATACGGTATGACCATTCATCGGACGGGACCTTTTCTCTTATGATGCCATCAAGCTTGCAAAATGACTCGAACTCCTTTTTGGAAAATTCATCTGAACTGAGCTTTTCAATCACGTGTTCCTCGGTACGATAAAGGTCATCCTCCGTAAGAACTTTTCTCATTGTCGCTCTTTTGATCACCTGGGCGAGATATTCCATCGCATACCTATCCTCGTCGGTCGTATATATGTGACCGTTTCTGATTGCCAGGAGTGCGAATTTCTCCGCCATCGATATGCTGGAAAACATGATTTCCGGCTCTCCGTATTCGTTTTTGGATACGATAAGGTCATCATACATTTCCTTTATCTCATCAAGGGTTGCAAAACCATAGTTATGGAAATTGTGCAATGAATATTCCAATCTGTCTGCGGATAGCTTTGGGGAATCATTGTCAGCGATTGGATATATATGATAGTCGTTGACTTCCCTGTTTGGTATGCGTAGCTTTCTAAGTTCATCCTGGATGAGAGCATCCTTCAGGATGATTTCGGATGTCTTTTCTTCCGTGGATTCCTGTCTGTCGTGGTCTCCATGAAGAAAATCGATGACATGGGCAAAGCTTGGTGTGGCGATGTCATGGAACAGTCCGGAAAGTACGATTCTTCTGTCTGTGGTGAAATGACTGATGATCAAAGCAACACCCAAGGAATGCTCGTAACGTGAATATTTTTTCAGTTCCCCATAGAATGGAAATGACGTATATTCCATTCCACAGTGCATTCCGACATGGTCGATTCTTCTCAGTGCTTCCGAACTGAGAAATGAAGATAGGAAGGACGGAATCCTCTCATCATAGATTTCATATAAGAGTTCACTCATCTTTGTCTCTGCATTCCTTGCATAAGCCGTATAGTTCGATGTTCTGATCCTGAATCTGGAATCCGGTCTCCTTTTCTATCTTCTCGTTGACTTCATGGAAGGGACAGCCGGTCAAGGGAATTCTTTTGTGGCATTTGACACAGACGAGGATATGATTGTCTTTTTCGTCCACGATGGAAAAGACATTCTCCTTTTTCTCGTTGACTTCCCTTTTTATGAGACCATTCTTCTCAAAGGCATTCAGACATCTATAGATTGTCGACAGGTTGATGTCTTTTTTCCTGAACGAGTAAAAGATATCTTCAGCAGAGAGAGGATGGCTTGATTTTTTCAGCATGGAGAGGATTCTTTCCCTGTTGGGTGTCTTCTTCATGTTGTGGGTTTCAAATGCGTTTTCTTTCATATGTTGATATTCTCATCCTTTTTCCTTGCAAAAGCAAGTGAGCATGTGTATATTTTTCAAATGCAAATCATTTGCATCAACATCATGAAGAAAATATTTCCGGTTTTCTTTCTTCTTCTGTCACTTTGCTCCTGTGATACGGCAAAAGAGGAAAATGTCATCTATACGTCGTTTTATCCCATATACGATTTCACTAGGAAAATCGTAGGGGATAAGTTTGAGGTGAGCAACATCACCCCTTATGGAAGTGAACCTCACGATTATGAACCTAAGGCAAAGGATGTCGTCAAGATGACGACATGCAAGGCTCTATTTGTAAACGGACTCGGACTTGAATCCTATGCGGACATCCTTCCTGCGGAACTGAAGAACAAGACATATACGGTAAGCGAAGGCATTCAGACGATGAAAATCGACAACATCGTCGATTCCCATGTCTGGTTGTCCTTGGACAATGCCGTGAAGGAGATGAAGAATATCACCTCCCATGTGAGTCAGCTTGATCCTGAAAATTCGTCATATTATGAAAAAAACTACGAATACCAGGAAGAAAGATTCCTGGCCGTGAAGGAAGAATATCTGAAGAAATTCTCCGTGTTTTCCAATAGATACGTCGTCGTATCCCATGCCGCATTCGGTTATTTATGTGATGAATATGGCCTTCAGCAGGTCTATGTCTCCGGCCTTTCTCCGGATGATGAACCTTCACCCAGGGACCTTGAAAGGATCATATCCGTAGTGAAGGAAAACAATGTGTCCACGATATTCTATGAGGAGCTTGTCTCCAATGAGATATCAAGGAAGATTGCCGATGAGACAGGTGTGAAGACGGCTACCCTGAATCCTCTGGAAGGTCTCTCTGAGGAAGAAAGCAGGACGGAGGATTACCTGTCCGTCATGAAGAAGAATTATGATTCGATATTGGAGGCTTTGAATGATAAAGTTTGAGAATGTTTCCTTCTCCTATCCGGATACACCGGTTCTGGAAAATGTGGATTTTTGTCTTGAAGATGGACAGTTTGTCGGAATACTTGGCCCTAATGGTGGAGGCAAATCCACATTTCTTAGGTTGGCCTTGGGACTTCTTAAGCCGGTATCTGGAAAAGTCACGGTAAAGGAAAGAAGGATTTCCTATATCGCCCAGACGACATCCCTTTCCGATTCTGCCTTCCCGGCTACGGTGGAAGAAGTGATCGCCTTGGGTCTGACTGACAATCGTATCACCTTCCGACATAGGGAAAGGAAGGAAAAAGTCAGAAAGATGCTTGAGGACATGGATTTATATCCTTACAGGAAAAGACTTGTCAATGAGCTTTCCGGAGGACAGCTACAGAGGGTGAAAATCGCAAAGGCTCTCATCAGTGAACCAAGTCTTGTCGTTCTTGATGAGCCAGATGCAGGCATGGATGAAAAGGCACATGAGAACCTCATCCATGTGATGGAAAATCTCCATGGGAGAAAGGTTTCCATTCTCTTTGTCTCCCATCATCCCCATGACCTTGAGGATGCGGATGTCATATACTTCATCGAGCAGGGGAAAATCCTGACCTATGAAAAGGAACTGGAAAGGGGACATCATCATGTTGACTTATAGGTTCATGCAGGTCGCCTTCATCGTCTCCATCCTTCTTGGCATCGTCATTCCCCTTGTCGGGTCGACAGCCGTCTTCAAGAGGCTCTCCTCATCCGGTGATGCCTTGGCCCATTCCTCCTTGGCAGGTGTGGCCATCGGATTGGCTTCGGGACTCAATCCATTGCTTGTCTCCATCATTTGCTGCATCGTCTCCTTTGCCATCATCGAAGTACTGAGAAAGAAGTTCAACAAATTCTCCGAAATCGGTGTCTCGGTCGTTCTCTCGGCAGCGATTGCCTTGGCCGGCATACTTTCCAGCTTCACTTCAGCCAGCAACTTTGATTCCTATCTCTTCGGATCGATTCTTCTCATCTCCGACACTGAACTTTATCTGACTATCGGATTATGTTCTCTTGTCCTGATCTTCTTTGTAGTGTTCTACCATCAGATCTTTGCCATTCTCTATTCCGAAAATGAAAGCAAGGTCTCGGGTATCAAGGTCAATCTCATTACCTTCATCCAGAATCTTCTTTTTTCCGTCACCATCGCCATAGCCAGCAAAGTCGTCGGATCTCTTGTCGTATCCAGTCTTGTTGTTCTTCCCACAGCCATTGCCCTGCAACTGAAAAAAGGGTATAGGCTGACCATGATATATGGTGTCATATGTTCCGTGTTCTCGATGGTCATAGGCCTGACGTTGGCTTATTATCTTGACCTTAAACCTGGCGCCACAATCGTCAGCGTGATGATTGGACTATTGATTCTTGTCTTTATCTATAGAGGAATCATGTATCTGATCAAAACGAAGAAGAAAGAATAAACAAACTTGCATCAAAAATAAAAAGTTTCCTGTTGATGGGAAACTTTTTTAGATGGTCTGAGGCTTCTTCAGGCAGAAATTGTATTTGAACTTGTATTCTTCCTTGTTGGTGAAGGTTCTCTTGTCAATCTTGCAGACACGCATGACGGCATGCTTTCCGCTGATGAGGGCGATTGGAAGTCCCCCAGGTGGCATGATCCACTGACCTGCCAGGACGAAGGAATGAAGCCCTTTGATGATGCCAGGCCTCATCAGTCCCTTTGTGAATTTGGTCGTTATGAAGGACATATAGGAACCCTTGTAGGCGTTCGTGTATCTTTCGTAGGTGAGAGGTGTCGTGACGTCGAGAAGTTCGAGTTCTCCGTTACGGAGATTCATCTTATCCATGATCAGTTCGTATACTTTTCTTCCCATGTCTTTTTTCTCTTTGACGTATTCTTCCCTGGATAATTTGCTAAGCCTGTCATAGGTAGAGGCATCAGCTGGAAGAAGTACGGTCAACAATGTTTCTCCGTTGATGGAAGGAAGTGTCTTGTCAAAGGAAAAATTCCTGACGCAGAAATGATTCGTCCTGATTCCAAAGACATCGAACTCATCGCAGAGATAGTCCATCATCTTCGGAAAGTTGGAGAGGTTGCGATTTGTCTTGAAGGACACCATGACGGATGTGTTGATCGGATTGGAAATGGAATCGCTGAACTGAGCCTCAAAGCTCCTGTCACGATATTTTCCGTCCAACAGCTTATATAGGGCATGATGGGCATCACAGGCGGCGATGACATAATCGCAGTCGATGATTCTTCCGTCTTCGAGTTCTATTCCGCAGGCGTTGTCATTCTTCGTGATGATTCTCTTCACCGGAGACCTGAGGAAGAGTTTTCCTCCCATCTTGGTGAATTTTTTTGCGATTCTTTCCATGAGCTTGAGTGATCCGCCTTCGATCATGCCGGCATCGCCTTTGCTGACAGCCTGGCAGATATAGAAGAAGGAATGGATGTTGTAGCTGGGGTCAATGAACCTTGAGATGATGTTTCCCAGTTCCCTGTTTTTAAATGTCGAAACATATTCCTCGATGGAAATATGCTTGTAGTGGAAGAATGGGTATGCGGCTGGGAACATCTTGAGTCCGAAGAGGGTGAATTCAAGGAAGTTCATGAAGTCGAGTGGCTTTTTTGCCGGAACATGGATGGTACGATAGGATTTGATGGTGGAGATGAAATAGTGGATGTTCAGACTGTCCTCCGGGAAGAAGTAGAGCATCTCTTTCTTCAGTTTCTCCAGGTCGCTGTAGAAAGTGAAGACACGTCCATCCGAAAGCTGGAACTTCGTGATGTATTCCGTCTCATGTATGACCGGATTTCCATCGAAGGCTCCGATATGCTCCCATAATGGATATAGCTCTGAACGCAGGGAGGTTCCCACGATCCAGTGTGCACAGCCATCGATGTACTGACCTTTTCTTGTCCATCCGGTGCATTCTCCACCGGGGACGGAATGCTTTTCGTATATTTCCACATCAAAACCATTGTCTAGCGCATAGATTCCGCTTGTCAGTCCGGAAACCCCGGCACCGATGATGATGATTTTCTTCTTGGTCAGTTTCGATATTTCAAGCATAATAAATTTATTATCGATGATATTGTTTTTTAAACAAACAAAAAAATATTCATATTTACAATCTCTTTTGATAATAACTAAACTTTGTAA
>CAVJFW010000023.1:0-27077 GCA_963648975.1 bacterium
GTTTATTTACCGTAGGTATATTATTTCTGTCCATGCAAATAATTATACTCTTGTTCCATGGTAATAGGAGAATTCTTAACAAAAGTGAAAATACGATGAAGTTATCCACATTATATTTTTTTAGGTTCCAAAATTTCAAAATACATGATTTTCAGTCCTTGGATGCTTGTTGATAACGTCATGTTCCGTCGTCTTTGATTTTGTGGAAAAATATTTCATAACGTTACTTATCCACAGATTATCCACCGAAAAATGAGTTATCAACATAGGGTGGATAACTGATTCAAAAGTATGTGGATAATAGTCAAAACATCCGATATTTCCTATACTTTTTACTTGTGGAAAACTTCTTGTTCTGTGGATAGTTATCCACTTATCCACAATACAGTTATCCACCATCTATTTATAAACAAGTTATCCACAATCATCTGTTGGTGGATAACTCCTTTTCTATAAATATAGAACGTCATGAAAAAGGTTTATTTTCTTTGTGGATAACTTTTTCGACATCATTTTTTTCTTCCATTGAATGATAGCTATGACTATAATGTGTGTGCCTTAAAGGAGACCAACATGAAAGAAACCAATCTAGACAGACAAATCAACACCATCCAGGAAAAACTCATCGAGCGTCTCCAGTCCGAGAAGAACTCACAGTTCTTGGACAACCTTCTCAGTTCCCAGGCAAACTTCGAACTGAAGTCGATTGAGGACAACAGAGCGGTCTTTGTCACCAATGATGCCTCCACGGCACAGATCATCAAGTCGAGTATCGCACCGGATGTCACAAAGATTCTTTCTGACCTCTTGGAAAGCAATGTCACCGTCGAAATCATCGACAGGAACAGCTACAACAAAAGATCCAGACTGGTGGAGCAGGCAACCACATCCTTCTTCCAGAACTCCTATCTGCAGAAGCAGTATACATTCGAAAACTTCGTCGTCGGACCGAACAACAACGATGCCTATCTTGCCAGTCTCTATTCCGTCGAAAATCCGGCAAGGAGCAATCCGATATTCCTCTATTCCGCATCCGGACTTGGAAAGACACATCTTCTCCATGCCATCGGCAATGCCTACAAACTGAAATATCCCCATGCAAAAGTCCTCTATATCACCTGTGACGACTTCATCAACGAATTCGTCAAGTTCTCTCTGGGGAATAAGGAATCTGAAAGTCTGAAGGATTTCTTCACCACGATCGACCTTCTTCTCGTCGATGACATCCAATTCCTTGCCAAGAAGGAAGGAAGCCAGGGCATGTTCTTCAACGTCTTCAACCTCCTTGTCAGCCATGAAAAGCAGATCATTCTGACCAGTGACAGGTCACCAAGTGAACTGAAGGATCTTCCCGACAGACTTGTATCCAGATTCTCTGGCGGTCTATCCATCTCCATCTCCACACCGAACAAGAATACTCTTGTAGAAATTCTCAAGATGAAAATCCATAATTCATCTCTCAATGTAGACATATTCGATTCTGATGTGCTCGATTATCTTGCCTTCAACTATGGAAAGAACGTCCGTGAACTTGAAGGTTCCTACAACAAGCTTCTATTTGCCATCGCCACCAGAAAACCAAAAGGAAAAATCAGTCTCGACTTTGCCAAGGAAGTATTCGAAGATGATGAGAAAAGAAGAACAAAGACCGGAAAGGTCGATATCCAGGGTATTATCCGCATCGTTGCCGAATACTACAACATGACAGAAGCTCAGCTCAAGAGCAAGGTCCGTACATCCCAGATTGCCCTTGCAAGACAAATTGCCATGTATCTCTCCAGGTCAATTCTCAATACGCCATATCAGGAAATCGGAAGACAGTTCGGAAAGGATCACACCACCGTTCTTGCCAATGTCAACAAGATAGGTAACAGCATTACGACCGACAGCAATCTAAAGAAGGTCATCGATGAGCTGACCGCAAAGATAAAATCCTCGAAATGACATCAAAGCCAGTGAAAACTGGCTTTTTTTCTCTGTCTGATAATTTTTTTTACTTTTTTTCGTAATTTTCACTTTCTGAATGCAAATAAATATATGAGGAGACATGTAAACATGAAAAAGCAACCCAGAGAGAAGATTACGTTGATGTCCGACCAGCTGTTCAAGGCAACGTTTGACGGAAACAACAAAAACGCCCAGGAGGTACTGAGAATCCTTCTCGAGAAGCCTGACCTTGAGGTACTCAGTTGCAACGTCACGGAGGAATTCGGTGATTTCCCAAGTTCTATTCTTCACGTCGAGGCAAAGGATTCAAATAACCATCCATACAAGATAGAACTGCATATTCCATACAACTGTTAGTACGCCGTTCCTTTCCTTGTTCCAACCATGGATTCATCCATGATTCCGTCAGGTTATCAAGTTATCCACAATCGTTGTGGATTAGTCACATATTGATAACATGGCATGTGGAGAAATTTACTGACGGAACCTCCTTTTGAATTGTCTTTGATTTTTGCTCAAATCATCGATGAAATGGCGATATTCCGAGTTTGTGAAACATCATACTGCCATAAGTTGTCACTTTATCCACATTATCCACCGCCCTTATTATCATCATCATTCTTTTCTTTTTAAATTACTGAAATAAAACAGCATTTCGGAATCTCTGACGGATTGAGGAAAGAATCGTCAAATTCCTGCCTTTTGGACTTTCATTGTAAATATAACTAACTTATAATATTTAATATATTTTAGGAGTCATAGACATACCATGAAATTAACCATCAGACGTATTGAATTTTTAAAGATGCTCACCTATGCAGCGCAGGCCATTCCTGCCAGAAATGCCGAAATGCAGTTTTTGAACTATCTTATCGATGTCAATGAGGATGGTGTCAATGTCATCGCCTCAAACGGTGACATCTCCACCAAGGTCAGTCAACCTCTCAAGGATGAAAAGGACAACACCATCATCTACAACATCGAAGCAGGCATGATCCAGACCCAGGCGAAGCTCTTCCTGGATTGTATTTCCAAGATGGGCGGTGAAATCATCACCCTCACCATGGTCGATTCAAATCTTTTGAATCTCTCCGATGACACAACGAACTTCAACCTTGTCACCAGAGCCGGAGAGGAATATCCGGATGTCGATTTGAATGTTCCAAGCGACATGAAAGGCTTTGAGGTTTCCTTGGCTGATCTGAAGCTCCTTTATGACACGACTTCCTATGCCGTTGCAACAAAGGGACCTAAGGATCTCTATTATGGCATCAATGTCCGTGCCATGGACGGAAAGCTCACCTTCCTCACCACGGATGCCTATCGTATGGCCTCTCTTTCCATCCCTGAGGACAATCAGGATGTTTCCTTCAACTTCACCTGCCCGGTCAAGGCACTTGACATGGTCACCAAGATTGATGAGAAGGGAAAGGTCGCAATTTATTTCGATGACCAGAGAGCTTTGTTCGTTTCCGGTGGTGTCACGCTTTCCACCCGTCTTCTAAGAGGTGATTTCCCATCCGTCGACAGACTCATCCCACCATCATTCCCATTCTCCGTCACCATGGAAACTTCCGAATTCCTTGCTGCTGCCGACCGTGTCAAGATCATTTCCTCTGCCGAGGACAGAAATTCCCAGGTCAAGCTGACCATCAACAAGGATAATGGCGTCCTCCTTTCTGCGAGATCGACCAATTACGGAAATTCCAACGAATCATTGAGAAAAGCTCAGTTCGTTCTTCCTGATGAAGTGAATATCTTCGAAATCGGATTCAACATCGACTTTGCCGTGGATGCCGTCAAGGCGCTCAAGAGTGAGAAAATCACCTTTGTCTTCGCCTCACCGACCAGAATGTTCATGGTCAGGAATGACAATCCGAGCAACATACAGATTATCACTCCTATCCGTATGTCCTCTTATTGATGAATGGATGCCTACCAAGCAAGGGTAGGCATTTTTGGAAAGGAAAATGTCATGAAAAACGAAAAAAAGGGTATTGGTCTGAGAATGTGGCTTTTTGTCATCCTCATCGGCTTTGCCGGTCAGATGGCATGGGCGATTGAGAACATGTACCTGAATACCTACATTACCTACCTGAATTTCTCCTCCCCATCCGGTCAGGGATTTGATTATTCCCTTTATATCGCCATAACAACTGCACTCAGCGCCGTTGCCGCCACGGTGACGACGATATTCATGGGTGCCCTCACGGATAAGGTAGGACATAAGAAATATTTCATTTCCATCGGATATATCCTCTGGGGCATCGCAACGGCATCGTTTGGTATCTTCAACGTCAATTCCACGAACAGGATACTTCCGCTTGCCATGACTTCCAGCATGGCGGCGATATTCGTCATCATCATCGACTGCGTGATGACATTCTTCGGTTCCACATCCAATGATGCGGCCTTCAATTCCTATGTCACGAAGAATATTCCCTCAAAAAGCAAGGGAAAGGTGGAAGGCGTGCTTCAGATTCTTCCTCTTATCGCCATGCTTGTCATCTTCGTCTGTCTCAATGGTCTTACCACGGACAGCAGCAAGGGAGCAAATGATGCAAGATGGGACCTCTTCTTCTATCTCATCGGCGGACTTGTCGTTTTGATGGGCATCGTCTCTTTCTTCCTCATTCCAAAGGAAGTGGAGGAAAAGGTAAGGAAGAGCTATCTTTCCCAGCTTGTCGAAGGATTCAAGCCGTCCACCATAAAAAAGAACAGCAAGCTTTATGTCATTCTTCTGATTTATTTTGTCTATGCCACGGCTACCCAAGTCTTCTTCCCCTATCTCATGGTCTATCTTGAAAGAACCTGTGGCATCAGCAATACCGGCACAGGCATGCTTACATCCTTTGCCATCGTCATGGCAATCGCACTTCTTCTTGGCTCCTTGCTCAGTGTCATCATCGGTTTCTTCTCCGACAAACTCGGAAAGAACAAAATGATCATTCCGATTTTTGTCATCTTTGCCATCGGCATCCTCATGATGTTCTTCATTCCGAACATCGCCGATGAGACGACAAAGACCATCTATGCGGCCATAGGTGGAACCATCATGATATTAGGCTATGTCGGCGTTCCTACCATCATCAATGCCCTGGTCAGGGAAAATATCCCAGCCAAGGAGGAAGGAACCTTCATGGGTGTGAGAATGCTATTTGTCGTCGCCCTTCCGATGTGCATCGGTCCTTTCATCGGTGATGCATTGAATTCCTCATTGGGTTCCACCTATGAGACGACTTATGGAACATTCGATGTTGTACCAAGCCAATATGGTTATCTTGTCGGACTTGGCATTCTTGTCCTTTCACTTGTTCCGATCATCATCTATTTCAGAATGGAGAAGAAAGGAAAGAAGAATCACGGATATCTTCTTAAGGACAAGGTAGATGTGAAGGTTGATCCTGACTGGATTCCCTTGGCTGAATATCCAAGACCTTCCCTGAGAAGAGATTCCTATCTGACACTCAACGGACTCTGGGACATCAAAATCACCAAGGATGAGAAGCTTCCGGATATATATGTCGACAAGGTCATGGTTCCCTATGCCGTGGAATCTGTGTATTCCATGGTCAATCATCTTCTCGAACCGGATGAAATCATCTACTATCATCGCATCGTCTCTCTTCCTGTGGGATTCAGAAAGAAGAGGACTGTGATTCATTTTGAGGGTGTCGACCAGTATTGCGAAGTCTATGTCGATGACATGCATGTCATGACCCATACCGGAGGATTCACCTCTTTCGATGTCGTGCTTCCAAAGAGTGTAGGGGATACTTTCTCCCTTGTGTTGAAGGTGAAGGATTATACCGATTCCTCCTACCATACGAGAGGAAAACAGGTTCTTGACGTAACGGGATACTATTATTCTTCCTCCAGTGGCATCTTCAAGCCAGTCTGGATGGAATCACTCGATGAGGATTATGTGAAGAATGTCATCTTCACTCCGGATTATGACAAGAGACAGGTCATGGTGAATGTTGTTTCCGCGACTGAAGGAAAAGCCTATGTCGAATTCCATGGGAAGACATATGAAGTAGAGACAAACAAGGAGACGATCATCTCCCTTGCCGATGATTTCCATCCATGGGATACGGAAAATCCGTATCTCTATGAGACCTTGATACGTTATCGCGATGATGTCGTGAAGACATATTTTGCCGTAAGAAAGATAGAAATCAGAAAAATCGGCGAACATAAGAGAATCCTTCTCAATGGCAAGCCGATATTCATCAGTGGTCTTCTTGACCAGGGATATTATTTCCTTGGCAACTATACGCCGAAGGATTATGAGGAATATCTCTTTGACATCGTCAAGACCAAGGAGATGGGATTCAATTGTCTCAGAAAGCATATCAAGACGGAACTTGACATGTTCTACTATTACTGTGACAGGGAAGGCATGCTCGTCATACAGGATTTCCCATGCGGGGGAGACAAATATTCCTTCTTCTGGTGCGTCATTCCGAGAATCTTCCCGTCCATGAACGAAAAGAATCTGACGGATAAGAGGATGGCCAGAACATCCAAGGAGGGAAAAGAGGAATTCATCCATGAATGTGATGAATATCTTGCTTACTATCATAACCATCCATCTGTCATCATCTATTCCATCTTCAATGAAGGATGGGGTGAATTCTCTCCGAGTGAAATCTATCATCAGCTCAAGAAGAAGGAAAAAACGAAGCTGTTTGACACAGCTTCCGGATGGTATGATGCAGACAGTGACTTCTATTCCATCCATACCTATACTCTTCCTGACATGAAGAGAGTGGACAAAAAGGACAGGGCATTCATCATTTCCGAGATGGGTGGTGCCTCACTGAAGGTGGAAGGTCATTCCTACTTCGATGGATTCTTCGGACACGGAAAAGCCAAGACGAAGGAAGAACTGGAAAGAAAATATGTCGATCTTTTCGAGAATAAGATAAAAAAGCAGATCAAGGATGGTCTGAACATGACGATATATACGGAGATAGCCGACTGTGAGACGGAATATAACGGCATCTTCACTTATGACAGACAGGTACAGAAAATCGATACTGACGTCCTTGTGAGAATCAACGGGGAACTGTATCAGGAACTAAGTCAGTGCACAAAATGAGGTAAGACGAATGGACAAGAACAAAGCATTTGAAATCTGGGAAGAACTTTATGGCGATAGGACTACAGCCTATGATTTTGCTTCCCATCCGATGAAGAAGGAAGACTATCAGAACAAGGATTCCCACTATGGATGGGACATCGATGAGAAGAAACCATATCTGAACAGGGAAGACAACTATCTTCCCTGTTCCATCAACAGCATCAAATTCCGTCAGAAGAAGAATTCCTTCAAGGTCGGAAACAATCTTTTCGAGGTCAGAAAAGGAAAAGTCCATGGTACGTTTTCCATCTATGACATCACCGACAGGAACAATCCCATAAATACCGACCCGACGGAGGAAAATCAGGAACCTGACTATAACAGGGAAAGATTCCATAACATTGCCATGTCGAAAGGGAATTCCACAAACAACGGATTCAGAATTCTCAATCCGAAGTCCATCATGGACAATGTCCTCAACCAGAAACTTGAGGAAAATGATGTGACCGTCGATGATTATTCCTTCCTTTTTGATGAGGAAGAAAATCATGATACGGAAACTGCTGAGCAAACCTCTTCTTCAGAACCTGTTGAAGAACCAAGCAATGAAAATGATGCTCTGGTTGAGGAAGAAAAAGAAGCGGAAGAAATCATCGAAGAAACAAAAGAAGTGACTGATGAAGTCGTTGATGAAGTGAGTGAAGAATCAGCTGAGGCGGATATGACTGAGGAAGCCTTCAATGAACCTGCTGAGGAAAATAAACCTATCCTTCATGACCTGATCGAAGATGAATCCATGGATGAGGAAGAAGTCGTGACTGAAGAAATCCATGATGATTTTTCCGGTGAGACGGATCAGGAAAAGATTGAAAGACTTGAAAAGAAGATAGCCGAGGATGAGGAAATGATTGCTTCTCTCAATAAAGAGAAGGAAGAAGTCTCAGATCAGAAACTGGAAGCTGAAAGACTCGTCGAGGAAAACAGAAAGGTTTCCGAAGAAAAACAGAATCAGCTGGATCAGGCTATTTTTGCAAACGAGGAGCTGAAAGCACAAATAAACCTTCTGAATGCCCAAAACGAAGAAAAAATCCAGGCTGTGAAGAATGAAAAGGAACAGCTTGAGACGGAATTGCTTCAGGCAAAGGAAGCCAATCAGGTTCTTTCCGAGCAAATGGATTCCATCTCCGCAAATAACCAAAGTTCCCTTTCTTCCATGGAAGAACTTGAAAAAGACAAATCTTCTCTTCAGGAAGAACTGGATAGCATCAAGGCGGAAAATGAAAAACTGAATCAGTCCATCATCGAAATCGGAAACGAGAAGGATTCCAGGATTCTTTCCCTTGAGGACAGAAACAAGGAATTGGATGAATCACTGAATCAGGAAAAGGAAAAGAATGAAAACCTTGCCACGGAATTGAACCATCTCCGTGAAGAATCTCTTTTCAAGGATAGTGAAAATGATGGTCGTATCATTTCACTCCAGAATGAGAAAGAAAATCTCATCAAGGAACTTGAGGAATCCAAGGTCAAGGCTGAAAATGCAGAAAAGGCACTTTCTGACCTCAAAACCGTATATGAGGAAGAAAAGAAGAATTACGATCAGCTTGATGCTCAAAGTGGCATGACCTCTGATCAGCTTGCCTCACTTGATGACGAGAACAGGAATCTGACCAAACAGCTTGAGGACAAGACGCTTGAGCTTGATGAACTCAATCAGAAATATTCCACAATCCTTCTCGAAAATGAGGCTTTGGCTGTAAAAAATGATGAATTGAAGGCAAAAGTCGAGGAAAACGAGAAGAATTCCGCTCAGAATGAAGTGATGAATGACAAAATCGCATCTCTTGAAAGTGAATTGGAAAAATCGAATTCCAAGGTTCTTTCTCTGAATTTGGAAAACGAAAGAATCAATGTCACAATCTCTTCCCTTCAGGATGAAGTGGACAGGGATACAAGGACGATTCTTTATCTTTCCTTATTCGGAAAGAAGGAATGTTATGATGACGTCGATTCCTACCTGAAGGAAAACGGTCTTGATTTCAACGAGGAAAACATTCTTTCCGCTTTCAGGTTCAATCCAGAATGGAAGAACGTGAATGATTCCAAGCTGGAATCCATAAACGGTGAATACACTCTTGTAGATGAAGAATCCATTTCTTATCTCAGTGAGGACAAAGTCCGTAAGGATAAGGCGATGAACTTCTATGATCAGATATTCTCCCTCGAGAAAAATGAAGTCTCTGACTTTGCCGGAAGATTCATCCGTGTCTCTGACTATAAGAAGGAAGAAAGTGACTATGGATGGGATTATGCCATGATTGACAAATCAGGCAAGGAAGAAAAGGACAACATCTTCATCGCCAACCTGAAAACCATCCGCGACTATCGTTTCAACAGTTCCTTTGTCAGCAACGGTCATACTTTCGAGATGGTGAAGGAAAACGGAAAATATAGGATTGCATCCTCTGATTTCATCTCTGATCCATATGATTTCTCTGAGGCAATCAGAGTCACCAAGAACAATCAGAGCAGGAAATCACCATTGGTCTATCTTTTCATCAAGGTATCCGGTGTCAGCAGCTCTGAACCAGATCGTGATGCATTGATGGAATTCTTCGATCTTATGGACTGCTCTGCCAAGCGCACCTGCCCGGAATCCTTCCTTGAGATGAAGACGATGGGCTATGGAAAAGGAAATTATGCCTTCATCACCTTTGATGGAAATGTTCAAAACTGCTATAAGGAAGTCCTCGATTATGCCGTTCTTCTCAATTCCTACAGAAGGGAATACTGGAGACAGAAGAAACTGAATGCCGTCATCATCTTGAATGAAGTCGATGTGCCCTTCTCCAAGAGGCATCTTGATTTCGATGCGCTTCTCACCGAGACAAAGGATGATGAACTCAGGGCACTCAGATATGAGTTCAACATGGTCGTCATCGATTCCCTCATCAAGAAGACCATCCATATCGGACCGAGAATCAAGGATAAGCTTCCACTTGACCAGAGCATGCTCAAGCCAAGTGAAATCGGCGGAGGCAACTTTGCCAAGATGTATCGCTTCGACAAGAAGTTCAACGTGTATAATTTTGTCTTCTCCCTGACGCATAAGGAAGAAGAGAATATTGATTGATTTCACGTGAAATCATAAAGGAGAAAAAGTATAATTATGACATTATTGGAAAGATTTCTGAAATATGTTTCCTATGAAACGACCGCTACCGAAGAAAGACCTGACAAGGCCAGCAACGATAAAATCTACGAGCTTAGCAAAGAGATGTACCAGGAACTCTCTTCTCTTCATCCAGATGAAATAAGCATGAATGGATTTGGTGTCGTCGATGCCAAATTCCATGGTGACGAAAGTAAGCCCATGATTGCCTTCTTGGCTCATATGGATACTTCCAATCAGGCCAGCGGAAAGGATGTGAAGCCTCAGATCATAAAGAACTATGATGGAAAGGACATCAGACTGAATGATGAACTGACTCTTTCCGTAAAGGAATTCCCTACTTTGGAACATTCCGTCGGACATACTTTGATCACCACCAGCGGTGATACGCTTCTCGGTGGCGATGACAAGGCGGGTATTGCCATCATCATGACAGCCTTAAGTGAAATCCTTGAGAAGAACGTGAATCACAGACCACTTGAAATCATCTTTACCACCGATGAGGAAATCGGTGCGGATGCACATCATATCTCCATGGACAAAGTCACCAGCAAATATGGCTATACCATCGATGGCGGAGATCCGAGATATCTTGCCATCGAGTCCTTCACGGCCTATGGCATGAATGTCTCCGTCAAGGGAAAATCCATTCATCCGGGTTCTGCAAAGGACAAACTTGTCAATGCTGCAACGACATTGATGAAGTTCCATATGGCCCTTCCGGAATATCTCAAGCCAGAAGATACAGCTGACAAGCAGCCTTTCTATCATCTTTGCGGCATGAGTGGAACCGAGGATTCGGCAACAGGTGAATATATCATCCGTTCCTTCGATGAGAATCAGATGAAAGAAATGATCAGCCTTGCAAGATTCACGGCCGCAAGAATGAACGAGAAGCTTGGATATGATGCCATCAGTCTCGACATCCATGAACAATATCACAACATGAAGGTCGTCATGGACAAATATCCGGAAATCAAGAACGAGATGGAAGGTGTCTATCATAAGCTCGGAATGGATTATGAATATGAAGCCATCCGTGGTGGAACCACCGGAAGTCAGCTTTCCTTCATGGGTCTTCCATGTCCGAATCTCGGAACCGGTGATTACAACATGCACGGCAGATATGAATATGTCGATTATGACGAAATGGAAAGCATGGTCAATGTCGTCAGTGAGCTGATGAAGGCATAAAAAGTTCACACAGAAAGTTGTAAGCGTTTCCAGTAAAAAATATCAAATTTCATTTTTTAAGAAAACTTCAAGAAATGGTCCAAAAAAATCAAAAAAGTGATAAAAACACGCATTTTTTATCAATTATTTTTGATTTCCCCTATATATAAGGTATATAAATTCGTTTTTTTTGTGTTTTTGATTCCATTAAAATTGTCTTTGTTTTATTAGGAGGAAGTACAGAAATGAAAAAAATCATTACATTTTCATCTTTTGCCCTTATCATGGGTCTTAGCTTCATCGGCTACAAGAACACCCAGATCGATACTCTCTTGGGTACCGAAGATAAAGGTGAAAAGACTTATCTTGTGAAGGTTGATGGCACCGTCTCAGGAACAGATGAAGAGAAAGCTGTCGCAGAAAAGAACCGTAATCAGGTCTTGAGCGAGCTTGCACTGAAATTAGGCGAAGATTCCTATGAAGTAACTTACGTCTATGACTCAGTCTACAATGGCTTTGCCATCAAGACCACCTCTGACAAGGCTGATATTCTCAAGAATACGCTTCATGTCAGGAGTGTCAATGAATCTCATACTTATGCCGCTCCGGACGGAACTGGAACCAATGTCAATTTCTCCAGCTCCAATTCCAAGGACGAACAGATCAAGAAGGACAAGCTTGCAAACTATTCTTCCGAGACCATGAAGTCCACCAAGGATGACATCGAAGCTGTCGTCGGAACGGGCAATTATAATGGTGGTGAGGGAATCACCATCGGCATTTTGGATACTGGTTTATACATGAATCAGGTCGAAGGCACTGCCGCCAGAACTGCCTTGGAGAATGATTCCTCCCTGAATACCAAAATCAACAAGGCTGCCTTCAAGCCTCTTGCTTCTGGCATCGAACAGAAGTTCACAAGGGAAAACCTCGCAAACAAGACAGGCAAGAACTTCACCTACGTCAACAGCAAGATTCCTTATGCCTATGACTATGCCGGAAATGACAATGATGTCGATCCGACCGAAAACGGTGAAAACCATGGTACCCATGTTGCTTCTCTTGCCGGTGCCAACGGTGAAGATTTCCAGGGTATTGCCCCTAATGCGCAGATCTGCGTCATGAAGGTCTTCGGTGACAACTCCGGTGGTGCAACCACTGATGCAGTCATCGCCGCCATCAATGATGCAAAAAAGCTCGGACTTGACGAAATCAACATGTCCTTGGGTTCTGATCTTCTTGACTGTGGCGCAGACAACGATGGCATCGATAATGAGGCCTATCAGGCCTTGAAGGAATGTGCCGATGCCGGTGTCATCTGTAACATCTCTGCCGGTAATGCCGGTAAGTCCAGCTTCTCCAGCGGAAACTATTCCGACTATACTACCGATACCGTCGAAGGTGGTATTCTTGGTAGCTATGCCAACTATGATGAAGCTGCCAACATCGTTGCTTCCTCCAACCCTGACAAGGCATTCTATTCCTCCATCATGAATGTTAAACAGACAGGTTCCGAAACGGTTAATGCCGTCTCATATTCTGATCAGGTCGTCTCTTCCTCCACACAGACATTCCTCAAGGATAGATATCTTACCGACTTGCTTGGCTATAAGGAAGTCAATATAAGCGAAGAGGAATTCAACGCAAACAAGACAAGCTATTATGTCCTGAACAACAACGTCTATGTCGCCTGCAAGGATACGGATACTTATGATTTGTCCAAGAAGTATTATGAGCAGGATACCACCGTCGAAAAGGAATATGTCGTTGTCGGCGGATATGGTGAATCCAAGGATTACAAGAATCTTGATGTCCAGGGCAAGGTTGCCGTCGTCCATCGTGGCAACACCACTTTCGTCCAGAAATATCAGACTGCCGAAGCCAATGGAGCCATCGCCCTTGTCGTCATCAACAACTCCCCATCCACTACATTCAACTTTACCATGGCATTCTCCGATAACTCTCCGAACATCCCGGTCGTCTTCGTCTTCCAGAACTCCACAAGTTCCTGGGGAAATGCAGGACAGACAGGAACCATCACCCTCATGCGTAACACAGTTACGGAAGCAGGTGACGGAAACACCGTTTCCTCCTATTCTTCAGATGGCCCTTCCAGCAACCTTGACATCGGCCCGAGTATCTCCGCTCCAGGTTCCTCCGTCATTGGCGCCGTCTCCGCTGCCGCAAGCAATGCCATCACTGGTGGCACCACCACCGGAATCTCCGGATTATATGGTTATGAAAATATGTCCGGTACTTCCATGGCAGCTCCTAACCTCACTGGTGCTCTTGCCGTCGCCTTGAGCCAGAAGAAGGCTGAGATTGAAAACGATGCCTCCTTGACTACTGATGAACAGAAGACAACTGCATACAACGAATACAAGGCAACTCTTTCCAACAAAGCGATGTCCACCGCCGATCAGCTTCTTGACGGTACAAAGGAAAATGAGAACTCTCCAAGAATGCAGGGTGCAGGACGTGTCAACATCAAGTCCATCCTCGCTTCTGATTCCTATGTCACCGTTCCGAATGCCGATGATGATGATTTTGGAAATACTACTCAGTCCAAGGTTGAACTGAAGAATTCCGGATCTCTGTATGTCAAGGATGGAGACTTCTCCACCGCTGGTGAAGCCTACATCGAATTTGACTACACCATCCACAATGATGACAGTGTGGCCAAGACCTATACTCCGGAAATTTCCGTCATGATTCCTCAGCTTGAAATCACCACGACTCATTCCTCCTATGCTGCCGAACAGGCTGATTCCAGAAAGGAAGAGGTCGGATATTCCGATGAAGTCACCTTCAACGAGAGTGATGCAGATACATATCCAACTTTCGTCGGTACTCCAACGATGTCTGTCAACGATGATGATGTCCTTGCTTATGGAGACAGCGCTGCCAAGTTGGATTCCGCATCCACAAAGACCATTACGGTCGCTGCCAACAGTACAACGAATGCCAAGGTCAAGATCAGAATCGACAACCTTCATTTCGAAAAGGATTGGAATGACGGCACCTACATTGAGAACTTCTCCGGTACATTGAAGGACTATATCGCAAAGTATTTCTCCGGTGCCGCCGGTACCTTCGTCGAAGGTTACCTCAAGCTTACCGAGACTTCCAATGATGATAATGAGACACTGACTGTTCCATATCTTGGATTCTATGGTGATTATTCTTCTGCCGATGCCGTTGAGCCATTCGATTTTGAAAAGGAAGATGCCATCGTCGACGGAAAGTACAATTCCAATTATCATGTCTACAACTCCGATCTTGCCGACAACTATCTCCAGCATCTCAATGATACATACAAGAAGCCAAATGCCTATACCGGTTCCGCCCTCAGCGCTTCCGCTTCCAGTCTGACTTCCTCTCAGATTGAAAAGATTTGTAACTTCACTGCCAAGCCGACGGCAAACGGTTCCGATTTGTTCTCCGTCGTCGATACCAATAAGACCCATCTCTATGCCGGATCCTCTTCCTCACAGCACCTCAATGCCTTCTTCTATGTCAACCGTTCCGTCTCTGAGGCCAAGTGGTATGTCAAGGATTCTTCCGGAAAGGTCCTGAACTCCGGTGATGTCAGTACGCTCATGCAGTATGGCACAGGCTATACCGCTACCACACAGTATGGTTTGGTCAAATCCTGGATTTCAACCAACGATTCCGGATATACCATCAACAGAGGCTATGCCGATATCAATGTCTCCAGCATCAAGGAGGGTGAATACACTCTTGAATTCGATTTCACCTTGAAGGGTGCAAAGGATTCTTCCGGCAACGCCGTCAAACAGACCAAGAGCTATCCTCTCACCATCGACAAGACTTCTCCTACAATCACCTCCATCAAGACGGAATCCGTCGGTACAGGTACAAGACTTGTCGTCACCGCCAAGGGTGCCAATGATATCGTCAAGATTGGTTCCAGCAATGTCGTTCCGACTCTTGTGGAAGGTACGACCGACACCTACACTGCATCCAGCAGACTCACTTCCTCCGTTTTGTCCAACGGAAAGGTCAACGTCACTCTTTCCGACTACGCCCATAACTCCACCATCGTCATGGTTCATACCAATGACCTGACATTCTCCGTCTCTTCCACCTTCTTCACCGACAAGAATGACTTTTCTGTCACCTTGGCCGATGAGGCAAGCAACATGTACACCATCGACATTCTTGACAAGAATGGCAACCCGATTGATGCAAACAAACTCAACACCTACACGCTGCACATCCAGCTTGAATCCGGACTTTCCGCTTCTGATCTCGAAATCCAGTTGGATTCCGTCACCATCGATGCTTCACAGTACTCCTATGATGCATCCAGCGGTATGTTGTCAGTCAAGATCAAGAAGGGTACTCTTTCCATCCAGCTCAATCAGAAGCCGAAGAAGGCCTCCGATGGCACCTCTTCTTCCTCTTCCTCATCTTCCAGTACAGTTGACAGCACTTCTTCCAGCACAGCTGCAGATGAATCCACATCTTCCAGCAGTGAAGGAAAGAAGAGAGGCTGTGGCGGTAGCGTCATCGCTGCCTCCAGCATCGTTGCCAGCTTAGGTTTGGTTGGCTTGGGCCTTGTCCTCAAGAAGAAGAAAGAAGACAAGTAATCCGTCTGTTCTATTGCAAAAGCCTTGGGACGATAACCAAGGCTTTTGTTCTTATTGGGAGATTCTATGTTCATAAAAAATGATTTGAAGAAAAATGTTCTGACATTCCTCATCGTCTCTTCTGTATCGCTGGCTTACATTCTGCTGATGTATTTTCTGACGAAATGGAGCCTGAGTGATATCTTCATCCTTCCTGCCGTCCTTCCGCTTTCCTATATCGTTTTAAGATGGATAGCCAGGTTTGGCGTCTTTGATGTCTTTTCCTATCAAATCATCAATTGGACGACATCCTGGAAGAAAGGCTCACCGAAGAAATATAATGACGCTTATGAGTACAAGAATCACATGAAGGAGAAAAGAGAAGACCATAAAATAACCTGGATTCCCTATGTTGCAGTCGGTTTTGTGTTCCTTGTCCTATGCGTTGTATTCTCATTTTTCCCTCAAATCGGGAGATGACATGGAAGCGCTTTTATTCATAAATGATTTGATTAGAAAACATCTTGAATTATTCGCAGTTGACTAGAAAAACCAATTCAATAGAATATAAGGATGGGAAATTTTATTTCCAAAAAATTTTTTGTGTAGTTTTATTCCATAAAGGGGGAGGCATAATTTATGAGAAAATTTGAAAAAGCAGTCATGACCATTGCATTGACCGCAATCGGTCTTCTCGGATCCTGCAAAGGCACCGAAACAAGCAGCACGAAGAAGACTTCTTCATCACCATCACCGTCATCATCTTCCAGCAGCGAAACTGTCGAAAGTGATTTTTATGTAATTTACAAGGGCGAAAGAATTGAGTCCGGATCTGAAGCAAAGAGTGCAACGATCAGCGTTGGCGACAATGCCGCAATATTGGATTGCCAGAAGTCAAATGGTGCATCTGCCACATTTACTTTTGAATCTTCCGACGCCACGGTTCTTGCTGTCTCTTCCACCGGTAAGCTCAACGCTCTGAAGGCCGGCAGTGCCACCATTACCGTAAAAGAATCTTCCGGTGCATCTGTCACCATTAGTTTCACCGTCACGGATACAGCGACTTCATCCGGTGGTGTTTCCTATGCTTCCGTTTCCTATGAGGAAAAGGCTGATATTCTTGCTTCCTTGGAAAAATATGCCGTTGACAACTATCTCACTGGTATCACCATCTTCTCCGATGGCTCCAAGATGGCCTATAACACCCGTTATGTTCCACAGCCGAAGAACTATATCAATGGCTATGGTTGGGGTACAACCCGTGAAGGTACCCTTAGCGGAAATCTCAAGAATTCCCTTTCTGGAAAAGACAGCTATTACAATATCGCCACGACTTCCCTTCCGGCTCAGGCCAATGCCATGAACGCAAGCGGAAGTGATGTCTCCACTGTCTATGACTATATTGCCAACGCCTATTTTGCAACCAGAATGAATCAGTCTGCCGATGGTTATGAATGGTATTCTTCTCTTTCCACGGATGAGAAGCCGATTGCCGTCGAGGAACCAGCTGAACTCAACAGTGATGGCACCGTCAAGACCCCAGGTGCTGTGATTTCCGATACCGATGCCAGACACAACAACAACCGCAGATGGAGAATCCACCTCAGAAACGGTGTCAAATACAGAACCGGTTCTTCTTTGGCGTTCACCAAGAGTTATGACAACAAGGAAGTCCAGCTTGAGGATTATGTCACTCCTTTGAAGTTCATGCTCACTGCATGGAACGGTCAGTATCGTGGCGCTGAACTTACCGATGGCATCTCTGGTTTCACCGGTGCTGCCACCTACTATGGCAAGACTTCCACAAACACCACTTCTGACACAAAGTCCATCTATGATCAGAAATCTTGGAACACCATCATGGGTTCCAATATCTACACCGGTCATGATGAGACGGGTGACTTCATTGAATTCAACCTTCTCGAGAACTGCACGCAGTTCTATGCCATGTATTATCTTTCCAGTTCTCTTTATTCCCCACTTCCGGAAAGCTTCATCAAGTTTTGGGGTGGCAAGTATTTAGGTCAGTCTCCGGATGCTGCATCCGTTCCTGAAGCAGGAAGACGTTGTTATCCTGTCGATACCATGCTTTCCACTGGTCCTTATTACATCGAATCATGGGATAGCCAGACCATTCTCTTCAAGAAGAATGACAGCTACTTCTATACCAAGGATGTCTTCAACACTGCTTTGGGTACAACCGAAAGAAATGTCTACAATATCGATGGTATCGCCTATAACAAGGTTGAGGATTCCAGCACACTTAAGCAGGAATTCCTTGCTGGACACATCGACTCCTACAGTCCAAAACCGGAAGATCTCAAGACTGGTGGCGATTTCGCTGCTGATGAAGGCTCCAATTCCAACATGAGCTGGAGATTATATGAAACCAAGGGTTCTTCCAACTTCAAGCTCAATGTAAATGCCTCCACTGAAAAGCAGTGGCTCAGCCGTTTTGGTTCCACTGGCAGCAATGCTCAGGTAGATGGTTCCACTACCACATGGACAAAGCTTAAGAAGAATGTTGATGGCAAGACTCCGGAAACGGCCTGCAAGCCATATATGTCCAACATCCACTTCCTCAACTTCCTCTCCTTCTCCATCAACAGAAAGGAAATCTGTGAAGCCAGAGGCTCCACTCCGACTCAGGAATATTTCTCCGATAATTATCTCATCGATCCAGAAAGCGGTGTTTCCTATAACTCCACTACTGCCCATAAGGCTGTCCTTGCCGATCGTTACAACGATACCTATGGTTTCAATGAAACCTATGCCAAGGAAGAATTGAGAAAGGCTTTCGAACAGGTCATCGTACCTCTTGGCGAAGCAGGTGCCTTCTCTTCCAAGAGTTCCGGTGCCGGTGCCGGTACAAGTTCCAACCCATATATCGTTCCAATCGATATGGAATGGATGAACACCACTGACTCCACCGATTACAGTGATGTCTTCAAGTATGTCAAAAAGTTCTTCAGTGAAGTTAGTGCTGAATATGATGGCAACTATGAGCTCAAGATTGAGGAAACTGGCGGCAATTCCGATTATCAGCAGGTTTACAATCTTATGAAGCAGGGTCAGTTTGACCTCGGTTTCGGTTCCATCTCCGGTAACTCCCTCAACCCACTCAACTTCGTCGAAGTCCTCAAGTCCGACAACTCTTCCGGTTTCACCCTCAACTGGGGTCCGGATACTGACACAATCGGTTCTGGTCTTTACACCAACAGCGGTGATGATACCAGCAAGAACTACATCGTCTATGATGGCAAGAAGTGGTCCTATGATGGACTTTGGTCCGCAGCTGATAC
Organism: bacterium; assembly: GCA_963648975.1. Lineage (GTDB taxonomy): Bacteria > Bacillota_I > Bacilli_A > RFN20 > CAG-288 > Enterosoma. The sequence continues at coordinate 19,273 of CAVJFW010000023.1, forward strand.
CGGTACATTGTTGACGAAATCCGGCTCCGTTGCCGAGGTCACCAATGCTTCCACCAACTTCCAGTATGGAGTCAGATATCAGTCTGTCAACAACACTGCCAAGTCTGTCACCTATAAGCTCAGCTTCAAGCAGCTCATCGAAGCTGGTGCAACAAGCATCAAGTTCAGGGTTTCCAACTCTTCTGCTGAATCCAACTGGAAGAATTACATCGTCAATGCCACGGAAGCTGGATACATCACCTTGACTCCGGACAGCAAGGGTGTCGTCGATGTCACTTTCGGTTCTGAATTCAACAGATCCGAAGGCAGCACCACCGATGATGCAAGAAGCCTTACATTGACCATCTCCTATGTGGCAAATCTTAACAGTGTCAATTCCGATGGAACGACTTCCACTGTTTCCAAGACTTTCACGACAACGATGAACCTCGGCACCTATATCGGCGTCACCGTTGAGCCAGAAGCTTAATCTCATGAAAGTCCCGTATATTGTCAAATATTCCATTCAGCGTATCGTATTGTTGTTGATCACGACATTCATCATTCTCAGTTTGACTTTCTTCCTGATCAAGTTGCTTCCTGACGGCGCCATGCCGACAAGCGAAATAGGACAGTTCACTTTCTGTCAGAACCAGGTCGAACTGGGATACTATCTCAGTTTGCATACTGAGCAGTCTGGTCTAGGTGATGCCATCTTCAAATATACGGCCCCTGATGGAACATACTGGGTTTTTTACAGAAAACCAGTCATTCAGCAGTATTTTGCCTATCTCAGTGGTATCTTCACGAAGTGGAATTGGGGATTAAGTACCTCCATCAACCCTTCCACCAGTGCCATGACAATCATTTTGGAACGACTCAAGCCGACGGTTATCGTCAATATCTTTGCCATGATTGTCTCCGTTCCTTTGGGATTCCTCTTTGGTATCATCGCCGCTCTCAAGAAGAACAAGTGGCAGGACAACCTCATTTCAACGGTTGTCATGATTCTCATCTCCGTTCCTTCCTTTGTCACGATTTCATTGCTCCTTCTTTGGCTTTCCTATGGATCCGGACTTCTTCCGTCACAGTGGCCAAAGACAGGTGCATCCATCGGTAATTATGCTGCCGCTCTTGTCATTCCAGTCCTATCCCTGAGTTGCGGTACCGTTGCCGGTTTCACCAGATACACCAGAGCTGAACTTACCGAAGTCATCTCTTCCGAGTTCCTCCTTTTGGCCAGAACAAAAGGCCTCACCAGGAGGCAGAGCATCGTCAGACATGCCTTACGCAACTCCATGGTTCCAATCGTTCCGATGATCATCGGTGAATTCATCGGTATTCTTTCCGGCTCCATGATTTTGGAACAGTTATATGGTATCCCGGGTATCGGAAGTCTGTTCATCAACTGCATCAATGCCAAGGACTACAACGTCCTTCTTGTCGATATGGCGGTCTATACCGTCATCGGTTTGCTTGCAAACCTGTTGGTCGATTTAAGCTACGGTATCATCGACCCACGTATCAGAATGGGAGCTAAAGCCTAATGGAAAACGAAGAATTGAAAAACCTCGTTGAAGATGAGGATAGAAACTCTGCTGGCTTTGTCTACACCGTAGGAGAGGAAGCCAAGGACACCGATGGAAATGAAGTCGAATCCTATAAATTCAACTTTGTCCAGCAGGACAAGTCCATCCATGATGTCAAATTCAATACGAAGCCGACTACCTTCATGAAGGATGCCATGAAGAGATTCACCAAGAACCGTTCCTCCGTCGTCGGTGGTGCAATCTTGGGTGTTCTCTTCCTCCTTGCCTTGATTCTCCCTGTCTCCATGACTTCCTTCGACATCGAAGAACGTCATAACTATGAGACGCATCTTCCGATGAAGCTTTTCCCAGCCGGGACAGGCTTCTGGGATGGTACCAGGGTCAGCAAGAACGAAGCATATCCCTATGAAGTCGATGAAAAAGGTGAAGACGTTCTTGACGAAGATGGAAACAGAATCTTCAACAATTATTCCAATTATCCGGATGAATCCGTCGTCGTTAAGACTGCCAACAAGAAGGCTGTCTATGACAGCAAGAATGGTGCAACGGATTCTGGCAATGGCGGTTATGTCAAATTGACGGCTGCAGCCGGTAAGGCACTTGGCGGCTATATGTTTGGCACAAGCTATAACAAATATGACCTCTCCAAGAATGATTACACCATCACCTACGTCATGGGTACGGTAGAAAATTCTGCCGACTATCCATATGCCACTCCGAAATATTCAATCATCATGCAAATTGGATCGAATCCATATTTCATCAATGGTGGAATGACCACGGATTATGGTGAAGAGGATACGATTGCCGAAGGCGCACATATCACGCCACATAAGAAAATAAGTTTCAGGCTTTCTGATGCCATCAGCAATGCCTATACCATGAATCCTTCCACCTATGCATTTACAAAAACTTCTCTTTCAGCCTCTGATCTGACTGGAAAGAGCGTTTCCTTCGGCATTGGATTCATGATGGATGAAAAGAATCCTTCCGCCATCTTCGTGCGTTCCTATCGTATTGAAGGAACAAAGAAGGATGGTAGCTCTCTGACATCATCCGAGAATTCTGCTCTCAATGCCAGAAGTTTCGGCTCTGCGTCTGTCAATGATGATTTTTCTGCAAACGATGCCACCATCAAGGACGCCAATGACATGGTCCGTCTTGAGGCCAAGGTCAATGGAGTTTCCAATGATTCCTATTGGCCCAGCAAACAGACCAAAGATCGTTTTGATGCCACGGATACCTTCAAGGTCACTGCAGATATCACATATGATATGTATAAGGTTACCTATGGACTTAGGGACAACATGGATGTTTCCCAGGGAAAACTCGAGGAATGGAAGGCAGCCGGCCTTGTTTCCTATACATCATTGAAGGACCTTGTCAGCAATCCTGATTCCTTCGAAGTCACTGAGGAAGGCTCCAACAGCAATGATGTCTATGTCACCAAGATCACATCTGTCTCTTTGGATAACTCCAGCGGTACGGATATCTACAACATCAAGGCTCAGTTCATGATGTACAAGTATCTTGGATATTCCTCCATCCCGACACATCTCTTCGGTACCGAATATCAGGGTAAGGATATGCTCAAGTATGTCTTTGCCGGTCTTAGAACCTCTTTGATCTTAGGTATCATCGTTTCTCTCATCAACATCGTCATCGGTGTCATCTGGGGTTCCATCTCCGGTTATTATGGCGGCATGGTCGATATCACCATGGAACGTATCACCGATATTCTCGGCGGTATTCCATATATCGTCCTCATGACCGTTTTGACCATCAAGATGGGTGCAACATTCTTTGTCTTTGCCTTGTCCTTATGTCTTACCGGATGGATCGGTACGGCATCGACGACGCGAAGTCAGTTCTACCGATACCGTGGACGAGAATATGTCCTCGCTGCCAAGACGCTCGGCGCCAAGGCACCAAGACTTATCTTCCGTCACATTCTTCCGAATGCCGTCGGTACCATCGTCACACGTTCCGTGTTGATGATTCCATCCACGATTTTCTCTGAAGCCACCATCGCTTACTTGGGTTTGGGTCTTACCAATCTGGCATCTTTGGGTGTCATCCTGTCAAAGAACCAAGCCTTCCTATCCACATATGCATCCGAACTGGTCGTTCCAGCTGTCATCATCTCCCTGTTGATGATCTGCTTCAACCTGTTTGGCAATGGCTTGCGTGATGCCTTCAACCCGTCACTGAAAGGAGAAGACTAATTATGGAAAACAATAATCAGCCAATTCTTTCCGTACAGAACCTGAAGGTTTCCTTCAAGACGGACGAAGGTCTTGTCCATGCCGTCAGAGGTGTCTCCTTTGATCTTTACAAGGGAGAGACACTTTGCATCGTCGGAGAATCCGGTTCCGGAAAATCCGTCACCAGCAAGACGATCATGGGCATCCTTTCCGCCAATGCCGTCATCGAGGAAGGAAAGGTTCTCTATGAAGGTGAGGATCTCACCAAGGTAGACGAATCTGAATTCCATCGTATCCGTGGTCATAAGATCGGTATGGTCTTCCAGGATCCTCTTTCCTCCCTCAATCCTATCATGAAGGTCGGAAAGCAGATCACTGAGGCCATGCTTGTCAACTCTGACCTGATGAAGAGAAAATATGACGCCATCATCTCCAAGGAAGAGGCGGCCTACAAGTCTTGCCTTGCCACGAAGAAAGGCGAATATCTCAAGGCTCAGCGTCTTATCGAGAATTCCGATGAATTCTATGACAAGAAGATCAATGCCCTGAAGCTCGAAATCAAGGAAGCAGACTTTGCTGCCATGACTGTCAATCCTCATAGCAAGGAAATGTCTGCCATCGAGGAAAAATACGAACCTCTGATCACTGCTGCTTCCACAGCTGAGGAAAAGAAAATACTCAAGGAAGAAAAGGCCACGGAACTTGAACCGTTCATCAACGAGATGAATGAGGCAAGAAAGAAGGCCAATGAGCAATATGTCGCCATACGTGACAAAAACAATTCTGAGATCAAGATTATCCTTGCCGAAAAGAAAAAAGCCCATAATGACTGCGTGAACAAGGCAAAGGAAATCAAGAAGAAAGCCGATGAGGCGTTCGGAAATGATTCCCCATCCCTCAAGGCGGCCCTTGCTGCCAAGAAGATGGAGGCCAAGGCTGAAATCGCAAAGTTCCGTCAGGAAAAGAAGGAAGAATACCTTGCTGACATCGAAAAGATGAAGTCTGAGGGAGCTTCCAAGGAAGATCTCGACAAGAGAACACAGGAATACAAGCAGACTTTCCGTATCACCAAGGCTCAGGCCAAGGCCGAAGCTTTGAAGGTCATGAAGGAAGTTGGTATTCCTCAGCCGGAAGTCAGATTCAACCAGTATCCGTTTGAATTCTCCGGTGGTATGAGACAGCGTATCGTCATCGCCATTGCTCTTACCGCCAATCCTGAAGTCCTCATCTGCGATGAGCCGACTACTGCCTTGGATGTCACCATTCAGGCTCAGATTCTTGAACTGATCAATAGGTTGAAGAAGGAAAGAAACATGTCCGTCATCTTCATCTCCCATGACCTTGGCGTCGTTGCCAACATGGCAGACAGGGTTGCCGTCATGTATGCCGGCAAGATCATCGAAGTCGGAACTGCAAGTGAAGTCTTCTATGATCCACGTCATCCATACACATGGGCACTTCTTTCTTCCATTCCGGATCTGGATTCCCATGAGAAGCTTGAAGCCATTCCAGGCACTCCTCCATATCTGCTTAACCCTCCAAAGGGCGACGCATTCGCTGCCAGAAACAAATATGCCATGGCCATCGATTTTGAAAAGGAACCTCCTTTCTTCAAGATCACGGACACGCATTATGCCGCCACATGGCTTCTTGACAAACGTGCTCCAAAGGCCGAAAAGCCGAGAATCGTTTCTCAGCGTATCAAGGCTTCCTTAGAAAGAGAAGGTGTGAAACATGAATAAGTATGATCATAAAAAAGCAATTCTGACACACCTCAGAAAACATTTCTACTTGGGTATTGCCTTAGGCATCATCGTTCTTTGCCTCTTCCTGATGTTCATTCCGTATGCGAGTGTGAATTCCTATACCAAGACGACCATCGAAGATATCAATTTCGTCACTGAAATCACCAAGACCGGTGTATTCTCTGGTTACGACATGACTTTCGGAAAGTCTGTCATTGTCGATCAGATCTATGTGAAGAACGGTGTCCAGGACATGAGTCTGCTTACGACAAAGTATACCTTAAGTGTCAACGGCGGTCTGCTTGTCGGATTCATATTCATGCTTCTTTCCATCATCTTCATCGCCTATGTCTATTGTGAGGAACAGTACTTCGTATTGGCCTTCCTCAGTGCCTTTGGTCTCATCCTTGCCGCCATCTTCAATTTCTGTGCACTTCCTCTTTCCGGAATGAGTGATGTTGTCACCGGAACGGAGACTTCCCTCGCCAGGGAAATCACCACCTATGGCATCTCTGCAGGCCCAATCATTGAAGGAATCCTCCTTATCGGTGCAGCTGCACTCATCGTCGTGGATTACTTCCTTGTCTACATCCCTGCATTGGAGAATTCCGAATTCGTCAAATACAAGCAGGAACTTGTCGACAATGACATCGTCCTTTCCGTCAGACATCTCAAGATGTTCTTCCCGATGGGAAATGGCAGAAAACTTAAGGCTGTCCATGATGTCTCCTTTGATGTCAAAAAGGGTGAATGCTTCGGCTTGGTCGGTGAATCCGGTTGCGGAAAGACCACGACAGGAAGAAGCATCATCAGACTTCATAGAATCACTTCTGGTTCCATCTATTTCAAGGGCTATCGCATTGCTGCTGGCTCAAGATGGAATGAAAAGGAAATCAAATGGTCTACCATCCGTGCCAAGAACGAAATCAAGGAACTGAAGACTCAGCTTGCCAGTGAACTTGAGAACATCGACAATGTCACAGATGAAGGAAAAATCAAGACTCAGGAAGTCAAGGCCGAATACCAGGCCAAGATTGATGCCATCAATAAGAAATTGAAGGAAAAGGTCTCTTTCCAAAAAGAGAAGATCCGTCAGATCAAGTATGATGACACTCATGTCAACAAGAAGCTTCTGTCCAAGATGCAGATGATTTTCCAGGATCCTATCGATTCCCTTGATCCAAGAATGACAGTCGAAGACATCATTCAGGAAGGTCTTAAGATCCAAGGTCAGAGAAACAGGGTTGAGAATCACAGAAAAGCATGTGAGGTTCTTGAGGAAGTCGGTCTCATCTCCGATTACTGCTCACGCTATCCGAACGAATTCTCCGGTGGTCAAAGACAGCGTATCGGTATCGCCAGAGCCATTGTCATGAATCCTGAACTCATGATCTGTGATGAACCTATCTCCGCATTGGATGTCTCCATCCGTGCCCAGATCATCAACCTTCTCAATGATCTGAAGGTCAACCATGGTCTGACCTTGATGTTCATCGCCCATGACTTATCCGTCGTCAAATATTTCTGCGACCGTATCGCCGTCATGTATTTCGGTGAGATGGTTGAGCTTGCTTCATCCGATGAGCTCTTTGCCCATCCACTTCATCCGTATACGAGATCCCTTCTTTCCGCCATTCCTAGACCAGATCCGTATCTGGAAAAGAAACGTACACGTATCATCTATAATCCTGCAAAGGAACATGATTATTCCGTCGAGAAACCGACATTCCAGGAAATTCTTCCTGGACACTTCGTCTTGGCCAATTCCGCTGAGATTGAGAAGTACAGGGAAATGATCAGACAGGATGATATCGAGAATGCCCGCAAGGAGCAGGAAAGAAAAGAAAAAGGATTGGAATACTGATTCCAAGACAGGACTGCTGATGTCAATTTGGCTTCGGCAGTCTTTTTCTATGATGACTTTGACAAAGTCGCTTGGAAAAGTCACAACCATACATTAAACTCCCTTGGAAAAGTCTACGGTTATTTTTACATCGGTGTGGTGAACCGTGTTCAAGAGAAAACCAGATGATGGAATGGAAGGAAAGTCTGAAAATCAAAAAGAAAGCTTTGATGTGATTGCATCTGTTTTTTGGTTTATGAGGATATAACCATAAATACCAAGGCGGAATACCAGTCGGATTTGAATACACGATCTATATGAAGCCTATGGAGTTTGAAAAATTCCTATTGGCAAAGGTTATTGATGAATTTGTCATTTCATATCTGAAGAAATGTCTTTTAAGAAAGAAAAAAATTCTCAAGGCATCCATGTTTCCTCTTAAGTTGATAGCGGTTACACAAAACAAGTTTGAAATCGGCAATTC
>CAVJFW010000024.1:0-24917 GCA_963648975.1 bacterium
GTCGTCACTGATGGATTTGAAGATATTGAAGCGGTCGGAACGCTTGCCATTCTGAGAAGGGCTCAGCTCGATTTGACCTTTGCAGCCATAGATGATACCAAGGCAACCGGAAGGTACGGACTCAATGTCACTGACCTTGTCAACCTCAAGGATGTCAATCCGAATGAATATGACGTGCTCATCATTCCGGGAGGCCCGGAATATGTCGCCGAGGAGAACAATCCAGAATTCCTTAAGATGATAATGAGTTTTGCCGATCATGACAAATATATTGCCGCCATCTGTGCTGGGCCGACGATCTTAGGCCATCTCGGGCTTCTCAAAGGCAGGAAATATACATGCTTTACCAGCATGAACGAGGATTTCGGTGGCGAATATGTCGATAAGTATTCCGTGGTCGATGGAAAAATCATCACTGGAAGAAGTGCGGCTGCAGTCATCGATTTTGCCTTTGACATCGTCAAGGTCTGCACATCCGAAGAATACATGAAGAAAATACAGGATTCCATTTATTATTGATATGAGCATCATTGATATCATCATCTATTGTATCCTCGGTCTGTCTCTTCTCTTTGGGTTCGTTCTCGGCTTTTCCAAGAAGAGGCTTTCGAGTTTTGCCAGCCAATGTGGTTTCATCGTCGCCTATTTTGCCGGTGCACCACTGGTTGAGCTTCTCTCCAAGACGAATCTCTCCTTCCATATCCAAAATGGATATGCTTCCCTTCTTCCAAAGACGGATGCCTTCACCTCTCTCGTCGCTTCCGATGTTGCTTCCAGAAACAGTCAGATGTCCACGGCACTTGAGGAAATCCATATCATAAAGATATTCCATTCCTTCTTCACACTCAGGGCAACGGATTTCACCTCCACCGTGGGGGATGCCTTGGCAAGTTCCTTTGCCAACTGGACTCTCATCGGAGTAGTCTATGTTGTCTTGTTCCTACTCACATTCATTCTCATAAAGGTCATTCTTTCACCACTATGGAAAGATGGTTCACTGTTTGGTGAAAAAGGCAAAAGCTTTTTTGGAAGAATCTGCGGTATGCTTCGTATGGTATGTAAGGCAACCATGATCATTCTTGTCGTCATGATTGCCATATCCCTCGTCGCCTCTTTGACGACAAAATTCGGCAACACCTATCTTCAGGACTGGATTGACACTGAACTGAAGATGGATGACAGTTCGGTCTTTTCCATAGGAAAGATGTTCTATAAGACGTCATCCTATTTCTTCAATTGGATTGGCATCAATACAGGAGCTTAGAAATGTCATATTGTTATCATCATCCGGACAAATGGGCAAGTGCGAACATTGACCTCATCGAGGAAAAGCTTGAAAAGGAAAGCAAGGCGGTTGTCTTTGTTGCCGGTGCCTCATCGAGTGGAAAATCCTATTGCGCGAAAATGCTCTCCTCTGTCCTGAAACAGAACGGCCATAATTCCTTTGTCCTTTCCTTGGATAACTACAATGTCGGACTTAGCCATTTGATTCCCTTGAAGGTCGCCCAGAATCATTATTCCCATTTCGAACATCTTGAGGAGATTTCCTCAGCCATCAGACCGCTTCTCGAAACGATTCCCTTTGAGTCAAAATACGATGAGGATTCCCTAAGGAAGATTTCTCCTCTCATCAGCAAATATTTTGACTCTGAGGAGGAACTGAACAAATTCCTTTCCTTGCTGAACCAGGAATGGAATGTCCTCAATTTCGATGAACCCATAGTCTATGACATGAATCTTGCCGCCAATGACGTAAAGGCACTCCTTTCAGGGGACACGATTCAGAAGAAACTTTATTCCAAGATCATCTCCGAAAGGGTGAAAACGGATGAGCTTATATCCGGCAAGGATTACGATGTCATCATCGTCGAGGGCATATATGCCCTGAATGATTCCCTCACCAATCTCTTTGACAGGGATGAGATCATCACGAACTTCATCGACGGAAATCCAAAATCACTCTTCCTGAGAAGAATCATCCGTGACAGCAAGAACGACTTTACCAGCGCCAGTGCCGCCTTTACGATAAAGCAGTACTTCAGGAATATCATCCCCAGCTATATATCCACGATCATCCCTTCCATGGAGAATGCCGATGTCATATACATCAATGACATGACTTATCTTGAAAAGAAGACCGGTGAGCTATATATGACCAAAATGGATATCCATACGAATTCCAGGCATGCTGTCGAGCATATTCTGAGGAATTCCCAGATAAGACAGGTCACGTATGTCAAGGATACCTTCTTTTCCACAAGGGGAGAGGCGACTCCTTTTGACAATGTGCTCAGGCTCAGGGCATATTCTTCCGATGAAGGAAAAAGTTATGTTCCTTCAAGTCTTGTCCACAAAGGCCTTCCCAAAGTCAGGAAGGACGATAAGGTCATCCGTCCTATCGATGTCCTGATCCGTGAAGGTGACTTCTTCAAGGTCTGGAAGGATGAGATGGAATGTCTTTCCGACTTTGCCTCAGCCGGTTTCCTGATTGGCCCGATTCAGCATAAGATCAAATGGAAGCTGGAATATAAAGGCCATAGGCTGACCATCCGTTTCGTGGAATCCCAGGGTTATTTCATCGAATTTGACGATGCCGATGAGTCGGAAGTCATCGAATATGTCAAGTCGACGATCAAAAGCCATAAGAGTGGAGAAAAATAGTCGTTTTCCTATCGCTTTTTGCCAGTTTTTCCCATCAGTGCGCAAGAACTGACCAACTATTAGTCATAAATAACTAGGCGAAGCAAAAAACATTGCAACTTCGATTTTCACTGACTACAATAGTATCAAACTGAAAGAGAGGTTTATTTACATGATTGTCAATGCTACAAGAATGCTCCGCGCTGCCAAGGCCGGACATTATGCCGTCGGTCACTTCAATACCAACAACCTTGAATGGACAAAGGCCATCCTTCTTACCGCACAGAAGCTCAATGCCCCTGTCATCATCGCCACAAGTATGGGTGCCGCAAAGTATATGGGTGGCTATAAGGTCGTTGCAGCCATGGTCAAGGCCATGGATGAGGCCTTAGGCATCACCGTTCCGGTTGCCTTACATCTTGATCACGGCAATTATGATGCAGCCAAGGCCTGCATCGAAGCTGGATATTCTTCCATCATGTTTGATGGTTCCAGTCTTCCATTCGAAGAGAATGTCGCCAAGACCAAGGAACTTGTCGCTTTGGCTCATGACAAGGGACTTTCCATCGAAGCCGAGGTCGGTGCCATCGGTGGAACCGAAGATGGCATCACCGCTGATGGTGAAGTCGCTGATCCGGAAGAATGCAAGAAGATTGTCGATCTTGGTGTCGATTTCCTCGCTGCCGGTATCGGAAACATCCATGGTATCTATCCAGCCAACTGGAAGGGTCTTCATTTCGATGCCCTCGAGAACATCAACAATGCAACTGGCAACATTCCGCTTGTCTTGCATGGCGGAACCGGCATCCCGGATGATCAGATTGTCCACGCCATCCATGATGGTATCTCCAAGATCAATGTCAACACCGATTGCCAGCTTGTCTTCGCCGATGCAACAATCAAGTACTGTGCTGCCGGCAAGGCCGATCCGACTGCCGAGAATGCTTCCAAGGGTTATGATCCAAGAAAGCTTCTCAAGCCAGGATTCGAAGCCATCTGTGCCAAGGTCGAAGAAAAGATCAAGCTCTTCGGCTCTGAAGGCAAGGCAAATTATTAAACCAAAAGAAAAGGAACCTCGACGGGTTCCTTTTTTTGACTTTGATTTTTCCATTGTCATTCAATGATGATCAATGAATATGGAGAAAGCTTGATTTTGCTTTTTTCCTTGTCGACTGAGGCTTCTCCGATGCTGAAGAGCGCATTGCCGTGGAATTCGGCTTCATAGGAAATGTTGTATTTCTTTGAGGAAGGATTGATGGCGATGAGGAGCTTCTCCGTGTATTTGCTTCTCACATAGACGAGAGGCGAATATCCGGTCGTCCTGATGAGTTCGAAGTCGGCATCGTTGTCCAAGGCGATATGACTGCGTTTGAAGGATAATATCGTCTTTATGAAGTCAAGAAGGGAATCCGGATCCTCTTCCTCCTCCTTTACGGATATGTTCTTTCTGTCGGGATTGATGGGAATGTAGAGTTTCTTGGCCGTGGAAAATCCGGCATTCTTCGTCTCGTCCCACTGCATCGGACTTCTGGAACCTGTCCTTTTGTATCCGCCTTCGACGGAGGTGAGATTCTCTTCATATTTCATTCCGATTTCATCTCCGTAATACATGAACGGAATGTTCGGCATTGTGAACATGAAGGTGTAATAGAACTTGAGTTCCTCCACGTTCAGATAGGATGCGATTCTCTTTGTGTCATGGTTTCCGGAAATGAGAGAGACGAATTTGTTGTTTTCCTGTGCGGCCTGATAGACTTCCTTGAAGTGCTCGAAGAATAGTTTGGCATCTTTCTTTTCTTCGTTGAATTGGAAATACGGTTTTTCAATTCTGGCTAATTGAGAATTATATGGATTGAATTCGTCCTGAAGAAGAAAATCCATGTCGAATCCAGCTCGAAGCGAGTTTGCTGGATTGTTCCACTCGCTGACAAAGGCACTGTCCGGATATTCCATCTTCACGTCGTTGAGGATCTGTTGCCAGACCTTGATTGTGCCTTCCTGATCGGGATCTCGTTTTACAAGCCATCCTGCCATGTCGCATCTGAATCCGTCACAGCCCTTACCCAACCAGAACTTGATGATGTCGATCATGGCGTTGATGGTGGATTGTGGACCTACATCCGTGATGGCTTCCTCATAATCGGCATTTGGTTCATTGAAACCGTAATTCAATGCCGGCTGGATGGAGAAGAAGTTGGTGACGACGGCTCCGTCTCTTTCGCTGATGCCTCTGAGGACAGGAAGGTCCTTTGGTGTCTTCCAGACGTCATTTGTCCATATGTAGCGCTTGGTGAATTCGTTTTCCTTGGCTTTGCAGGATTTGATGAACCATGGTGAGTCGATGGCTGTATGTCCAGGTACGAGGTCGAGAAGAACATGCATGTCTCTCTTATGGGCTTCCCTGAATAGACGATACACGTCCTGATTTGTTCCGTATCTTGGAGCGACTTTCTTGAAGTCGGTGACATCGTATCCGGCATCATGGAACGGGGAAAGGTAGATTGGATTCAGCCAGAGTGCGTCAAAACCGAGATCCTTTATGTAATCGAGCTTGGATATGATTCCGTTTATGTCGCCGATTCCATCTCCGTTGCTGTCTAGGAAGGACTGCGGGTATATTTCATAAAAACAGGCGGTATCCAACCATTTTGGGTGTTGTTTCATTGTCGTTTTTCCTTTCTATGGCAACAGGTTTCCAGTGGAACAATATAGGTCATACCAGTCTTGCCTGGACAATCTGATTCTGCTGCCATCGAGCGATTCCTTTATATGCTCTATGTTTGTGCTTCCCGTTATGACTTCACACTCATCAGTAAGCATGCATAGGAAGGCTGTTGCGATTCCACATTTCGTGGAATCATATTTTTTTGCCAGCTCATCCAGTTTCATGTTCAGCTCAGGGAATTTCTCGCTGTCGAAGATGGAGCCTGAGAAGAACCCGTATTGGTAAGGAGACCAGCACTGCAACTTCATGTGTTTCCTTTTCATATAGAAGAAGAGACCGTTTGAGAGATTTGGATTCTGTTGAGGAAAGTTCACATTGAAGGTTTCACTGACCAGGGCAAGTTGGCCCAAGGAGACCTGAAGCTGATTCAGTTCAAGCGGAAGAGTTACCTCTTCACTCAGATATTCAATCATATCCCTATCCATGTTGGATACACCAAAATGCATGACTTTTCCTTCTTCGTGAAGCTCACTTAAGGCTCGGCTTATTTCCTTTGCATCCATGAAGATATCCACTCTATGCAGCAGAAGGCAGTCGAGATATGAAAGATTCATTCTTTTCAGGGAAGCGTAGCAAGCCTCCTTGATATGGCTGTAGCTCAAATCCATCCGGGTCTTTTTTGGAACATCCCTGACGATACCGCACTTGGTCTGGATGAACATCTCTTTTCTGAGCTGGGGTTCCTCTTTCAGAACCTGGCCCAGCTTTTCTTCGGCCTTATGGTTCAGATAGATGTCGGAAATGTCGAAATGGTTGATTCCCAATGACAGACAGTCATGGATGAGCATGGATAGTTCCTTTGTGGTTAGATTCTCTATTCTCATCAGTCCGAGGATGATTCTTGCTTTTTCCATATTCATTCTCCTATCTGCATGACATCGACAAATGTCGCGTCACACATCTTTGCAAGGTCGACAGGTGAGATTTCAATCTGAAGGCCTCTTCTCCCACCGGAAACAAAAATTCTATCGAAGAGTTGTGCGGTCTCGTCGATGAATGTGACAAAATGCTTCTTCATGCCAAGGGGCGAGCATCCACCGTGGATGTAGCCGGTCAGCGGAAGGAGTTCCTTCTGAGGAATCATTTCGATATATTTTTCATCGCTTGCCTTTGCCGCTTTCTTCAGGTCGAGTGTTCCCTCTCCGGGAACGACAAAGACATAATGCTCCCCACTCTTGGATGTCGTCACCAAGGTCTTGAATACACTTTCGACATCCTGAGACAGGATGGCAGCAACTTCCTTGCAGGATATTGCCTTTTCCGGATCATACTCATGAATCTCGTATGGAATCATGGATGCATCGAGCAGCCTCATCGCATTTGTCTTTTCACTTTTTTCTTTCCTTGACATTTTATTTCAGGATAGCTCCTTCGAAGTTCTTTGCACCATTGTTGAAATCAGCGGCTGACATCATCTTCTTCCCCGGCCTCTGGAGAAGGTCGATGTTGACCTGCCCGTCAGCCAACTGAAGCAATATCTGCTTCTTGTGGGCAAGAACGATGGTGCCGTTTTCCTTTTCCTTCTTTTCGTTTGCCTTTGTGACGGAAAAGACCTTTATCATCTCATTGTTGAAGAAAAGATATCCGCCAGGGGTATAGGAGAGCATCCTGACCTGGTTGATGAATGAGTCGACATTCTGATTTATGTCGAGATGTTCCTCCTCCTTGGAGATTCTCTTGGTGAATGTTACTTTTGATATGTCCTGTCTTACTGGAACAAGTTCGTTTCTGAAATACTTCGGAAGGGCCTCCAGGGCGAGCTCTGTTCCACATTTTGAGATCTTGTCACATAAGGATGAATAATTGTCGCTGATGTCGAGAGGGAATGTCTTTACTGCATAAACATCACCGGCATCCATCTCATGAACCATCTCCATGAGGGAAACCCCAGTCTCCTTGTCTCCGTTTCTCAGAGCATACTGCATCGGAGCGGCTCCTCTGTATTTCGGAAGTATGGAACCATGGAGGTTCAATGGCTTATAGGTCCCAAGAGAGAGAATCTCATCGTTGATCAGCTGACCATATGCAAAAGTCAGAAGCAGATCAGGCTTCAGCTCATAGAGAAAATCATGGTCATCGTTGAGTTTATGAGGCTTGTAGCAAGGAATGGAGAGTTCCTTTGCCATCTTGGCAACATCCGATTCCTCAATCTGGTTATGTCTTCCTCTCACCTTGTCTTCCTTGGTGACGACTCCGACGATGTTCATCCCGCCTTCCACAAGTCCCTTCAGACAATCGGCGGCGAGTTTTGGTGTTCCTAGAAATATGATTCTTTCATTCATTTTTGTTTCCTGCCATATTCAAATCACAGACATCAATATCTTAGCATATTTCATTGATTATGTTTTTCGATAAGAATCATATTTTCCTGATTGCCCAGGATAACTTTTTGCCTCGGGTTTCATTTACTTGAAAGACACTTTTATATATACTTGATTCATAGAGGTGAAAGAAATATGTTTTTGTCTGATACGGTCGGTACAAATGAATATCTGGTCAAGATTCTTCTTACGACCATGGCACTCTTCCTGTTAGGTTCCATGCTCGGATATGTGGTGGAGGTATTCTTCAGAAAATTCTTCACGGTGAAGAAGTGGGTCAACCCCGGATTCATGAAGGGACCATGGCTTCCGATGTATGGCTTTGGTCTTGTCTTCATGTTTTTCCTTCTCATGCTGATTTACAATGTCTTCCCGGAAAGCGTCGTCTTATACAATCCTACCGGAGACATGTTTTCCAGAAGCGTGAAATCCATGCCGACATGGTTTGATCTCATTCCGATCATGATGCTGACTGCTCTCATGATTCTTCTTGAGTTTGTCGCAGGCATCATCTTCGTCAAGGGATTCAAGGTCAGACTGTGGGACTATTCCAACATGAAGGGAAACATCATGGGTGTCATATGCCCGGTGTTCAACTTCCTTTGGTTCTCTGTTGCCGTCATTTATTATTATCTGATCAATCCTTTCGTCTATATGGGATTCAATGGCGTCTATCTCTATCTTTTTGGATCGGATGCTTCCGTTGCGCACTTCGGAACCATTTTCTTCATGGGATTGATATATGGCATCTTCATCGTCGACCTGGTCAAGTCGATCGGACTCTTCAGCAAGGTAGAAAAACTTGCCAAGAGCAGCGGCATCATCGAAAAATATGAAAAGCTCAGGGAAGAAGCAAGACTTTCCCAGGATGAGGCCAAGAAAAAGTTCTTCGACATGCTTCCCGATGCCATCAAAAGGAATATCGGTAAGGAAAAAAAAGGAGTCTCCGTCACGGAAAAGATATATGAGGAAGCCAGAAAGGCGGTTCTCATCGATCCTGACAAAAAAGGCACCCAGCAGAATTATGATGACAAGGGAAGACCTATCAAGGAAGAAACGGATTAATTTTTCCTTTGGTAGCCTTTTCAATCCGGCTTATATACATACAAATGGGGATGACATATTGAACTGCATATAATCCTGTCTTAAAATACTTAAAGAATTTTCAAGAAAATATGAGGTATGAAATATGAAAAACAAAATGATTCCTGTCCTGCTTGGTGTCATGGCACTCTCTTCCTGCTCAGCCAAGGACAATACTTATGCCTTCGGATCATGGTATGAGGGCGAAAAAGGCTCCGTCTGTTTTTCCATGGACAGGGAAAACAAGAGAGTCGTGTTTGAATACAAGTTCAACGAGGATTATTTTGCCAAGCATACATCTGCCGAACATAGATCCCAGCTGACCTTCAAGTTCTACTATAAGAATCAGCTGATGAAGACGGATGGCAAGCCGAAATATGTCCAGATCTTCAATGCCGAAAACAACAAGCAGTTACATTCTGATCCATATAGCTTCTCCAAGGATGTGAAGATTTACATCTCCTATGCCAATGCTGCCTCGGATCAGGAATATCATTATAAGGAAGAAGCAGATTTTGCTGTCCGTTATGATGATACCCATATCTGGAAAAACATCATCAACGCCTGATGTCATATGGTGATCCTCCATGGGTCACCATTTTTTTATGACTGAAAAATGACACCACCCATATGTCGTTCGACATGGGGTGATGTCATATCTATGCGTTTAGAGAATTGTGGAGAGATCGGCGATGTAGTTGTTGATGGCCTTGAGCTTTTCCTTGGCGTTCTCCTGATCCTTCTTTTCGATGATCATGAGCTTTTCACAGGTGAGGGTCAGCTTGGAAAGGGAAGTGAGGATGGAAAGAACATCATTCTTGAGCTCCTCTTCGTTGAGTTCCGGCTTGACGACACTGATGAGATAGGCGTTGATGGCAAGGGCGACCTGGACATTGACCTTGTCGAGGGAGAAGAATGCATTTTCGCCTTCTTCCTTGTCAGAATAGGCCATGCCTTTGTTTCCGGTAAGCATGATGCCAGTCATGGTGATGGCGGATTTCTTGTCTTCTTCCTTGGCAGAGGAGGATTCAAGTGCAGAAGAGGCTAATTCATAGGCTCTCTTCTTTTCCTTGGCGTCTTCAAGACTTGCAAGATAGCCGTTCAATGCAAGAAGCAAAGCGTCACTGGCCTTGATGGAACTGAAGAGACCATTGGCAATGACATTGTAATGAATGTTGAGATTCTTTTTGACTTCTCCGAGCTTTTCATCATTCTTGAAGATGAGGTTGGAGACCTTCTTCAGTGTCTCATCGTCATCCTTGTATTCGTGCTCATCGGAAAGAAGATATAAGATGGCAAAGGCATGCTGTGCCTCGATGGTGGAAAGGAGTTTCGTTCCTGACTTTTCGATTTCGGCGACATCGGAAGTCGCATTTGCTGTTTCCTTCTTCAGCTTCTCGATTTCGTCCTCGTCATCCTTCTTGTTCTTTTCAAGACCTTCCGTCTTGTTCTTCTTGATGGAGTTGTTGATGTTCTTGCCGAACTTCTTGAAGATATTGTCCTTTTCGTCTTTTTCGACCTGGACATTCTCTTCGATGCCTTTGGCGATGATGGCAAGATCAGCGTCAAGACGCACCAGTTTCATGCTGTTGACTAATTCGTTTAAATTCATTGTTTTTTGACCTCGCGATATTTTAACACACGCTAGTGAAAAAAGGACTTAAATTATCTCATATTGTGAGAAATTCATGGATGCCTCCTGATGAAGGCTGAAGAAATCCCGTGATTGCATTTTAAAAAGTGGATGAATGGATTTCCTTATGTTACAATTGTTCCCTGAGGTAAATATGGATCAGGAATTCAATGATTTGACGACGGACAATCTTTCCACGTCTTTCTCCAACAATACCGACAATACATCGACGAGCGATGAACTCTCGGCTTCGGAGAATTATGTGACGAAGATGGGGACGAGCTATTCCATCGGAAAGGCGATTTCCAAGGTTGTCGTGATAACCGGAGTCAGTGTCACACTCGGCGCCGGAGGATACACGCTTCTGAATTCCATGGTCAGAAATCCAGCGACGATTGCCAATGCCACATTTACCTATCAAGAGAATCTGGATACCTTACGTTATTCCTTTGATATCACAAACGACAAGGAATATCCTGCGACATTCAGTGTCTATAAGAAATCGGACAAGGAAGTCATCTATACCCTAGACGTCACCAAGACAGGAACATATTCCGGTGATGTCACAAAGCTAGGCTATGACATGACCCTTGTCTATGAAGTAAGCTATACAGCCAATGACTATGTCGGAACATTATATAAGGGCGAAGTGAAATTCGTCTTGGATAAATAGGAGACAGTAATATTTATGGAACAGAACAAAAAGAAACACTTTGAATGGTTTACAAGAAAGACGAAGGGACAGAAAGTCAGCTTTGTCATATCCACGCTCTTCTTTGTCATATCCATTGTATTGCTCTTTGTCTTCATGGATGCCAGAGGCATCCTCGGAGATGAAGTCGCCGATACGATGTATGGACAGGGGGTGAGCAATGGCTGGGTTGCACTTGGAATGAAAATTGCAAACTCCGGCTCATCCTGGCTGTTGACACTTCTTGTCATCTGCGTCAGTTTCGTGATTCATTTCATCGTCAACTTCTTATCGAGACTTCTTTCCGGAAACGGAAGAAAGGGAAAGACGATTGGTGCCCTTATCCGTTCCTTGACGAAATATGTCATCATCATCGTCGATATCGCCATCATCTTCACATTGTGGGGTGTCAATGTTGCTTCCGTCTTGGCGGGTGTAGGTATTGTCACTCTGATTGTGGGTCTGGGATGTCAGACATTGATTCAGGATGTCATCGCCGGTCTCTTCATCGTGTTTGATGACTATTTCGCCGTTGGCGACATCTGCATCATCGATGGATTCAGGGGAACCATCGTGGATATCGGACTCAAGAGCACGAAAATCAAGGATGCCGGAGGAAACATCAAATCCATCAACAATTCCTCCATCTCAACGGTCGTCGACCTCTCCAGGGAAGATTCCCTTGTCACTGTCGAATTCACTGCCAGTTACAACGAGGATCCCATCAGGGTTGAAGGTATCCTTCTTAAGGAACTTCCTCTCATGAAGGAAAGACTTCCACAGATCACAAGTGACATTTCCTATAAGGGTATTTCTTCCATGAATTCTTCCGATGTGTCCTATCTCATCTTATGCAGATGCCAGGAGAAAGATCGCTTCCAGGTAACCAGGGATCTTAATAGGGAACTCTTCCTCATGGTTCGCAACAATGATATCCAGATTGTTTACCCTCAGATTGTCGTAAATCCTCAGGATCCAGATGACCGCCCAGAACCGACCGAGGAAGAAAAACAGATTTCCTCAAAGGTGCTTTCCGACATGAGAAAGAAGGAAGAGGAAGAAGAAAAGAGCTTTTCTCTCTTCAAGAGAGCAAAACGTAGTTTCGATGAAACTGCCAAGAGCTTCGAAGATCAGGTCAAGAAATGACATAAAATAAAAACTATGTGGCATCATCACCACATAGTTTTTTTTGTTGCTTTCAAAGTCCTTTTGTCAGAATCCGGTGGTTTATCGTATCGTGGCTGTCTTTTGTTTTTTCGTATTCGTAGCTGAGAGGGAACAGAAGAGTCAGCATGAAGAAGAATTCATTTCCGTCGATTCCGAATAGCATTCTGGATTCTCCAAAGCCATAGATGATGAAACTCACAATGATGAAGAGATGACATAGGCCTATCGGCTTTCTCTTTCTGATGAGATACAGGCATTCATATACGAGGATAAGGTATGGAACGGAAATGAGGATCAAGCCTATGATGCCATAGCAAAGAATCTGATCGAGGAATGCGTTGTGGGAAAAATAGACGATTTCCATTTCAAAGGTGATTCCGGTCAGTTCGAAAAGCTGGTAGTATGGACCTTTTCCAAGTCCGAAGAGCCAATATTGTGGTGTATTGAGCAGACATAGGGCACGGAGCTGGAGGGCGTTTCTCGTATGCATCGTCTCCATATCGGAGAAGGAAGAAAAAAGATTCTTTATTTTTCCGAAAATGGAGGAATCACGGAAGAATATCACCAAGGCAAGGAGAGAAAGTATTCCCAAAGACAAAACCACATAGGCAAATATGGCATTTCCTTTGTGCTTTTTGGAATGGACACTTGCCATCATGGCAAGTATGAAAAGAAGGATGAGAGATGTGAGAACAAAGGGTATGCGGCTTTTGATGATTGTCAGAACGGCCAAGTCATTGACCAGGAAAATCATCTGTAGCCAGGCTTTCCTTGGATTTTCCATATATAGGAGCAGGGAAGCCAATGCGGACATCCACATGAAGAATCCGTAGTGGTTCTTATGGGTAGTGAAACTCTTTATGAAGATGAACTCTCCTTTTTCCATCCCGAGAAGATATTTTATGTCCCATAGGATGTCATTGCCTTCCTTTATCCAGGAATAGACGTTCATCACAAGACCTAGGACAATGAGAAACCAGAGAGTGAAGTCGATGAGAAAATGGAATTTTTTCCTGTCGAATGTCTTTATATAGGTAAAGGGGAGAAGAAAGTAACTCATATAGGCGACTTCCGTGATGAAGGAAATAAATCTTTCCGACAGGGAATATCCTTCATAGAGCAATGTATAGGAAAGAGAGTCGAAAGGTGAGATGACATTCCATGATATATTCCCATAGGGGAAGGAAAAATCCGATATGGCCCTGAATATGGAAATTACGATGAGGAAGATGATAAGCCATCTCGATATCATGATACCGGTTTTTCTGTATCTTCTGCTGACGAACAGGAAATAGAGGAAGACATAGATAAGTGTACCCAAGATGAGTAAAAGTGAGGAAAGCTTATCGAACGTGAAATCACCAAAAGGATAATCGGACGTGAAGAACGTGGATTGAGGAAGACCGCTTATTGTGAACAATGCGGTAATGATTCCCAAAGTCAGGAAGAGAAGGATGTCGATTGTTTCTCCTGACGCTGCTTTCTTTGCTTGCATGGTTTCTGCTTTTTCTGATTGAAACATAATATGTGTATTATATTATCAGGTGTACATTTTTGAAAGTTATGGCAATCATGTATGCGTTTTTATCATGAGGATATACCTGACAGACCTCCATATTGGTAAAATGTAGACATATATTTCAAGGAAAAGATAAAATGGCAACATACAACCAACTGATAGCATCCATTGAGGAAATGATCGACAGGCATGTCGATAAGGATGGGACAAAAAGGGATGCAGTGACAAAGAAGGTATTCTCTAATCTCAGGCCATTCGTCAATGAGATGAAGCTTCCACTGAATGATTATCGTGTGTTGCTTTATTATTTTTCCGTGGAGCCTGACGAGCCATATAAGTCAGCCCTCGAAAAACTGAAGAAAGAAATCCTTGAACAGAACGGCATGAGTTCCTATATCGCTGAGTCCATGAAAAATGGCATGAGCCACGAAGATGCAAGAAAGAACATTGTGAAAACCTTTGTCTCCGGATATCTGGACAATAAAATACCTTTCGAGACATTGGAGACGGCCCTGTGGTCCTTGGATATCCTTCTTCTGAAGAAATATTATGTGATGGATGATAAGGAAAGAAGAAAGGAAATCAGCAACTCGGACCTGGATGTCTTATAATGTCCATGTAGTTTCATGAAGGTAAAACTATGAAAGAAATCAAGACCAGTACGATTGTCTCTGAAGTGAGGAGAATGTGTATCGAGGCAGCTACCTATATACCAAAGGAAGTTTTGGCCTGTCTTGAGAGGGCAAAACAAAATGAAGTGAATCCTTTAGCCTGTGATATCCTTTCCCAGATCATCAGAAACGATGAGATAGCCAAGGAAGAAAACATTCCGATGTGTCAGGATACCGGAATCATGGTCGTCTTCGTGGATATCGGAAACGATGTCCATCTCGATGGTGATCTCTATGATGCCATCAATGAAGGGGTGAGACAGGGATATGTCGATGGCTACCTCAGAAAGAGTGTCGTCAGGTCTCCGATAGACCGAGTGAACACGAAAGACAATACTCCGGCCATCATCCATGTGAAATATTCATTGGGTGACAGGCTGAAGATCACGCTCTGCCCAAAGGGAGCGGGAAGCGAGAATATGTCGAAGGTGAAGATGCTTGTCCCGGCAGACGGGATCAAGGGAATCAAGAAGTTTGTCCTTGACACCATTCTTGAAGCTGGTGGAAGACCCTGCCCTCCGCTTGTGGCAGGAGTTGGAATTGGGGGAAATCTTGAAACCTGTGCACTTCTTGCAAAGGAGGCTTTGATAAGACCGATTGATGATAAATCAACTGATGTGAATGCTGCAAAATTGGAAGAGGAACTTCTCTCTGAAATCAACGCCCTGGATGTCGGACCGATGGGGCTTGGTGGAAAGACGACAGCCCTGGCCGTCAAGGTGAATCTTTATCCTTGCCATATTGCATCGCTTCCGGTTGCCGTCAACCTCCAGTGCCATGCGGCAAGACACAAGGAGGTCATCTTATGAAAATCAGATATCCTGAGGATAAGGAAAAACTGAAAGATCTCCATGCCGGAGATGTCATCGAATATACCGGTGTTCTTCTCACATCCAGGGATGCCGCTCATATGAGAGTTTCCAATATGATTGATGATGGAAAGGAAATTCCGATCAGTTATCTTGGCCAGTGGATCTATTATGCGGGTCCGACACCGACAAAACCAGGACATGCCGTCGGCTCCATTGGACCAACGACATCATCCAGGATGGATGCGTTTGCTCCCTTGATGAAAAGACTTGGTGTCGTCGCCACGATAGGAAAAGGCCCGAGAAGTCAGGAATGTTCCAAATACTATAAGGAAAATCACATCCTGTATTTCGTCGCGACCGGGGGATGTGGAGCCTTATTGTCACATTGTGTGAAGAAGGCTGAGGAAATCGCCTTTCAGGACCTAGGTCCTGAATCCGTGAAGAGACTTGAAGTCGTCGATTTTCCGCTTGTCCTTGCCATCGATTATCATGGCAATGACTTATTTGACAAATAGAAAGGATTACCCATTATGGATCTCAAGGAAGAAAGTCTGAAGCTGCATAAGGAAAACCATGGAAAGCTGGAAATAAGGTCTAAGGTTCCAGTACGTGACCAGAAGGATCTTTCCTTGGCTTATACTCCAGGAGTCGCATATGTCTCAAAGGAATTGGAGAAGAATCCCGATGAGGCATACGATTATACTTCGAAAGGAAACATGGTTGCCGTCATCTCCGATGGCTCTGCCGTCCTTGGCCTTGGAAACATCGGTCCATATGGTGCCATCCCTGTCATGGAAGGAAAATCCATCCTCATGAAGGAACTTGCCGGAGTGGACTCCATTCCGATCTGTCTTGCAACCCAGGATGTCGAGGAAATCATCAAGACATGCAAATATCTCGAACCTACATTGGGTGCCATCAATCTTGAGGACATTTCCGCTCCAAGGTGTGTCACCATTGAAAGAAGACTTCAGGAAGAGATGAACATTCCTGTCTTCCATGATGACCAGCATGGAACGAGCATCATCGTCTCCGCCGCCTTCAAAAACATCGAAAAGCTCACTAAGAAGCCACTTTCCGAAATGACGCTTGTCATGTCCGGAACCGGTGCAGCAGGAAGCCAGATAGCCAAGATGCTCAAGAAGATCGGAGTCGGAAAAATCTATGCCTATGACATCACCGGTGTCATCGACATGAAGAAATATGATTCCTATAATTTCCTCATCCAGGAACTTCTCGATGAGGGAGTCTATGATACTCCGGAAAATCATGATGGAACCTTGGCCAGCATCATGAAGGGTGCCAATGCCTTTGTGGGCGTCTCAGCTCCGAACATCGTCAGCAAGGAGATGATAAAGAGCATGGCAAAAGATCCGATTGTCTTTGCCATGGCCAATCCGACTCCGGAAATCTCCTACACGGATGCAAAGGATGCCGGTGCGTATATCGCCGGTAGCGGAAGAAGCGATTATCCAAACCAAATCAACAACGTCTTGGCTTTCCCAGGCCTCTTCAAGGGTGCCTTGAAGGTCAGGGCCAGCAAAATCAATGAGGAGATGCAGATTGCAGCCGCTGATGCCATCGCTGGCATCATCCCTGCTGATGAACTTTCCCCTGACTATATCGTTCCGACTCCGTTTGACAAGAGGGTCGTTGAGGCTGTCTCCGAGGCAGTTGCCAGGACTGCCATCGAGACTGGTGTCTCAAAGCTTTATCCGAAGAAGTGAAAAATGATGAATGGCACCTGTCCTTTGTTGGGCAGGTGCCTTTTTACGACAAGAAAAAACACGGAACGGATTCCGTGTCTATTTTGCGCCCTGATGTTTCATTACGGCCGGAATGGTAAGGAAGAGGAGCTTGAGGTCGAAGAAGACGGAACGCTTTGGCAGGTATGCCAATTCTTCCTTCTGACGTTCACCGGTTTTGTATTCGACATTGCTTCTGCCATAGACCTGCCAATAACCTGTAAGTCCAGGTTTGACGGAGAGAAGACATTTCTTTTGGTAACGTGTATAGTTTTCTTCCAGTTCGATTCTGGTGATTGGCCTTGGACCGACAAAGGATAATTCCCCCTTGAGGATGTTGAAGAGCTGAGGGAGCTCGTCCAAGGATGTTTTTCTGAGGAATTTTCCTACCTTCGTGACTCTTGGATCGTTATCGATTTTTCTCTCCAATGTCCATTTTTCCAATTGCTCGGCAGT
The DNA here is from genome assembly GCA_963648975.1 of bacterium. Taxonomy (GTDB): domain Bacteria; phylum Bacillota_I; class Bacilli_A; order RFN20; family CAG-288; genus Enterosoma. The sequence goes on from CAVJFW010000024.1 coordinate 17,464, forward strand.
CAGAAATTTTCGGATATTCTTTTCTGCGTCGGAATACATGCTTCTGAACTTCAGGACGGCAATCTTCTTTCCATCCATGCCGATTCTGTAATCCTTGTAGATGACATTTCCCTTGGAAGTCGTTTTGACCAAAATGGACAGGATGAGGAAAAGAGGAGAAAGAACGATGATTGCCAGAAGTGAAAATGAGAAATCAAAAATCCTCTTGGTGACTTCATATGCCTTGCCACCTTTGATTTCTATCGGCTCATGTCTTTCAAATTTTCCGAGATTCAGCTGCTTTGTGTAATCTGGATATGGAAGATAGGTCGTTCCTAAACTATATTGGATTCCGATTGACGGAATCTTCATTTCCACTGTCTGTGTATTCATAAAATGTTTTATACCGCAAAAAACTAGTACATAAAATACCATAGACTTTTTTGAATATGAAACCTATTTTCACTGAAAGTACTTTCAAATGTAAAAAATGTTTACATTTTCATGTGTTTTCAAAGCTATTTCGTGATACAAGGCAGTGATTGATAGACAATCGTGGATAATGTGGATTTCAGATTCGCCTTTCCCCAACAGTTGTTCATGGCATTCATCGTGGTATGGATGGAGAAGATGGTAGAGCCATGATGTTTTGTCTTGTAAGAGAAAATCGGAACATCTTCATATACATAACCACTGTTACTATTGCCTTCTTCGTCTATATTATTGCTGTAATATACAGGGTAATTCATGCTGAAGATATCATTTCCATTTGACTTTGTATAAATGACTGTGTCGACAGCTGATAGTGTATTCGGAAGTTGTGACATATAGACATCGTCTTCCTTTTTTGTCGTGGCAGGTGTTGATGATTCATCAAACTCTCTTGATATTTTCTTTGCCCTTACTGAATCAGTGACGGCATTGACCATGGTATGGACAAGCTTCTGAGCCTTACTGACAAAGTAATAGTTACCATTGCCATAGGTTGCAAGTCTCTCCAATCTGGAGGCAGAGGCGCTGTCACTGTTGGAAATATTGATGAAGGAGCAGGTGATGTTGTCTTCGGCAAGTTGTCTCACGATTTTGTTTAATGAAGCATCGGTATCGAACGGTTTACCATCGGACAAGGTGATGATGGTCTTGAATTTGGCAGTGGAATCATTGAGTTCCTTACCGCACATCCTCAAGGCAGGACCCATGGTGGTCCCACCTTCGGTCTTCATCTTGTTGATGGCTCTTGCGAGTTCTTCCTTGTTTCTGATGCTGGTAAGTGGCTTGACGATCTTAGTCTCATCAGAGAAGGTCGTGATACCGACCATATCCTCATCGGAGAAAGTATCAAGTGCAGCAATGGCACCCTTCTTGGCCATGGTAAGACGGTTGTAAGTGTCCATGGAGCCGGAGACGTCCACAAGGAAAATCAATGCAGCCGGTTCATCAGACTGGTTAGGTAAAATCAAATCCAGTGTTTCCAGATATTCATAATCGGAATTCCTGGTTGATGAATATGTTTCTCCAATGGTGACAAGGGAAGTGTCTGTGTTTTCCGTGACATAATTGAGATTTGTGACAAACTGGTCAGCAATGGATTCTTGCCTTGCAAGGTCGAGGTTTTCATCCAACGTCATGACATCAAATCCATCCATGATGATTTCGTCATAGGATGCCAAGTCATCCATGGAATATGGAATGTTGGCACTGTTGTCAGTATCATAATAGGAAATCTTGCTTTCATCGATATCCAAAAGTTCGGATATCTCCGTAAGTGTTCTATCATCGTTTCCGTTCAGATAAAGTATTTTATTCGGTTCAATGAACGAAAAAGTCGATACTTCCGAAAGATAAGTGTTCTTTTTGGAAGCATCCTTGATTTCCAGTCTGAAGTCCTTTGATGTCACCTTGTCGTTTTGTATGTTGGACAATTCAAAGTCGTTTTCACCGACTGAGGTGGTGAGGGTCATTTCATCGATTGTTTTGTCAGTGGCATTTTCAATCAATGAAACCCTGACATCGAATTCATTGTTGGCAGTGAAACTACCCTTCAGCGTTCCAATCTGTCTGATGAAGAATGAGTTCTGATTCAGATACAGATCCTCGATTGAGTTTTCTTGTACGCTTGACGAAGAAAATGTTGAACTTTCAATGCCTTTTGATGAGTTGAATTCTCTTCTACATGATGGCTAACAAAAAATTAATGAATTAATAGCTAAAATAATTGTTGTGATTCGTGACTTACTTTTCATATATACAAATTCCTTCCTTCTGATAATATTTTATCATAGCCCTCCTGTCCCAAGAAACGTACATTTGATTTTTTATCATATTTCCAGCTGGAGGCATATATATGAAATCAAATTTGGAAGTCTATCTGAGATTAAGAACCGAACTCAGAAAAAAGGTACTGTCTGACATTGAGATGATGGACATGTATTCGGAATGGTCGGATTTTTATCCCGTGGTGAAAGGTACTGATGAATATTATCGCTGCATTCTTCAATGTGAGCATACGGATTCCTGCACCATCAGTGATGAGGATTATCAGAAAATCATTGTTCTGTTCGATGAACTGTCTTATCTCCTGGATGACCAATACATGATTTCGCTTCTCGATTGTGTCAGCTCGGATAGGTTTGCAGCCAAGACAAAAAATTCAAGAAAGAAAATCAGGGAACTGTCTTTTTGTATGGCTCAGGCATTTCAGGGAGTGTATGATTTCACAAATTGAAATACAAAAGAAAAGGGAACAGGATGTGTGACCTGTTCCCTTTCTCCAACATAACATTTGCTCTTCTGCAAGATAGATGTATTGGACTACTTCCAATATATGATTTTTAATGTTCGTTTTTATGGACATATGTATTTTGATAATAAAAATACCTTCCAGTATGCTGCTGGAAGGTATTTGGTAAATTCGGATAAGACTGAGTTAGAGAGGTAAATCCTTCTTCTGGAATTTGATGTCTCCCAGGATATAACCCAAGAGGCCGATTCCTGCCAATATGGCAAGCTTCCAGATCCATGTCGTCGTTCCGTTGAGGATGGAGATGACGTCGAAGAGGGAAATCAGTGACACATAGTTGAAGTAGTTTAGTGGAGTGATTCTGACGACGGATGGAATGACTGGGGAACCGAAGAGTCCGAGCATAGTGGCAACCAAGAAGAACATGGAGATGCCACCGCCAAGAGCCATGGCTTTCTGGGATCTGTCGAAATAGCAAGAGGCAAAGAAGTTGATTCCACTCATGGCGAATAGGACAAAGAAGGCACCAAGGTTGATGAGAAGCAGTTTTCCGATTGTGATTTCCGTCGTGACATCTATGATGGAGAGACAGATGACGGAAGTGATGGTCGTACATACAAACATAAGGAACAAAGAGAGAACCAGGAACAATCCTTGAGTGAAGGTAACCTGCTTACGTTTTGTTGATGTGGATAAAACATATGCCATGGATCCACTGTCGACCTGACCGGCGATAAGATTGTTGGAAACCATGATGAGATAGATGATTGGAAGAAGCAGTCCGGCCATTTTGAAGAAGATGGAACCGACGATGAGACCGTATAGATCCATCTTTCCGAGTTCCTCTATGCCGTCGGCGACATCGGATGGGAGATTCTCAAGGAAGGATGCAGAAATATCGTTCTGAAGCTTTTCCTTGATTTCATTTACCTTGGCATCATATTCTTCGGATGTAAGATTATCGTCGATCAACGAAACTTCATATGTCAGTTTTTCCTGATATTCCAATGCGGATTCATAGGATAATTTGTGGATGTAGTCATAATCGAATCCCATTCCGTCATAGGATTCCTTGGTGACACCATATTCACTAAGCTTGTCGAGCAGTTCATTTATGGTCTCTTCTTCGGTCATCTTTCCGGCAATCAGCATGGAGGTGGCATTATAACTGCGTTCATGTCTGAAGTCATCTCTTTCATCTGATGTGACATAGGAAGTCAATGTCGTTGTCTTTTGAGTTGTGACTGACTTCACATCATTCATCATATAGGAGAGAAAATCTGTCACATATTCCTCAGGGATGTCTTCACCATATTCCTTATAGACATAATCGGCCTTGTTGCTTGGGTTGATGGTGACGACGCTGGAAGAGGATTCGCCATACTCTTCAATGACAGCGTTGATGGCATAGGTGTAGCATGGTGTGACATAAGTTGTAAGGAAGGCACTTTGCTGAAGTGTGGTGTCAGCCTTAGCCTTGTCGACATATTCCTGGGTGACACTGGCAGTATATTCATTGATTTTTTTCTGCTTCAGCTTATTGATGGCTTCATCCTGGCTTAGTCCTGTGAGCATATATTCCACGATTTTGGCCTTTGCCTCATCGGAAGACATGTATTCCGTGACCTTGGCAGTGACGTCATTGGTGATGGCTTCCTTGACGGAATCCGAAGATACATAATCCGTGATCAGCCCAGTCAATGTGGTCACATAGGAATTGTAGGTATCAGTGGTGTTGATTTCCTCGAATTTTAGGGCAAATTTTCCGTCAAAGAGTTCCTCTCCCTCAGTGGATGAGATATATTCGTTCACCTCATTCTTGCTGACCTCGGATTTGATTGCCTCCTGGATGATGGTTGATTTGACATTGTCCTTCATGGAGGAGATGGAAGACTTGCCGGATATCAGCATGACGCAGGCAAGCATGAAGCATACCGCAGCAGTGATGATGGTCCACATGAGGCCGTTTGCCTTGATGGATTGCTTGAACAGGGCTTTTGAGAACAATCTGTTATTCTTTGTTTCGTTCATATTATTTTGTCTCCTTAGATTTTGCGTTCATGATTTCATTGAAATGTTTTTCCAATGTATATTTGACTTCAGAGATGAATTTGACATTGAGTCCCTTCAGGCTCTGGAAGAGTGAGTCGATGTCTGACTTCCTTATCGATACGGTAACCTGATTGTAGGTTTCCTGGGTTCTAATGATCTCGAATCCTAAATTTCTGAAATTTTGATAGGAATCGGAATCATTGAATTCTATCTTGAAATCGACCTGTGGTCTGTTTCTTATCTGATGCATGTCTGCGATGTCTATGATGATTCCATCGGAGATCAAGGCAACACGATCACATGTCTCCTCCATCTCGTTGAACATATGGGAAGACATAAATATCGTCTTTCCTTTCTTGTGCTCATTCTCGATGATTTCCAGAAATGCGTCTCGCATAAGTGGATCAAGACCTGTGGTCGGTTCATCGAGGATTATGATTGGTTGGTCGTTCATCAGAGCAGCGACAAGCGCTGTCTTCTGCTTCATTCCCTTGCTCATCCTTTTGAGGTTTGCCGATGGATCAAGCTGGAGTTTCTCAATCAGTTCGTTTGCATAGTCGAATGATTTCATTCCCAGAAAGTCAGCCTGGCTATGCAGAAAGTTGATGCCGGTCTTGAGATCCGGGAAGGCAATTTCTCCGGGAACATATCCGACCAGTTTTGCTATTTGGGCCTGATTTGACCAGGCTTCCATATCATTGACATAGGCGTTTCCGCTCGTCGGCTTGATGAATCCCAGGATGCTTCTGATGGTCGTCGTCTTGCCACTTCCGTTTGTTCCGACAAATCCAATCATCTCGCCTTTGTCAATGCTCAGATTCTCGCTGAAGATACCCCTTGAGGAACCATAATCCTTCGTGAGGTTCTCTACTGAAATCAGTCCTTCATTTTTCAGTTCCATTTACAATGCACCTCCGAAGTCTCTTTCTTCCTTATAGAATTTCATGAAGTAGTCTTCCAGTGTTTCCTTGATATTGTTGAATTCCTTGATTCTGAACTGGGAAAGGTATGAAATCACTTCATTTATGTCCTTGTCATCACAGGCGATGAACACCTTGTTCTTCTCCGGCTTGTCCTTGAGTATGTTCATCTTTGAACTGTTGAAACTGGATTTGAATCTTTCGTATTCATCCTTCTCCTCAAAGACGATTCGGTATTGCTTCATGCTGGCATGCTTGAGGTCGTTGGCAACGAATTCTGAGACGATTTTTCCGTCCTTGATGATTGCAATCCTATCGCATGTGGCATCAACTTCGGAGAAGATATGGGAAGAAAGAAGAATCGTCTTTCCTCTGTTTTTCTCCTCGATGACGAAATTGATGAAATGCTGCTGCATGACCGGATCAAGACCGGATGTCGGTTCGTCAAGAATCAGAACCTCGGGATCACTCATGAAGGCGGTGACGATAGCCAACTTTCTCTTCACGCCGAGTGACATATGCTTCGTGTCACCGTTCAATACGTTGTCTTCCAATTGGAAGAGAGAAATCATCTTATCCAGCATTTCCTTGTTGTGGATGCCGTACATGTCCTGCATCATGGATATGAACTCATATCCTGTCAATCCCTGAGGTAAGGCGATTTCCCCAGGAATATAACCGACTTTATTCATGACTTTCGAATATTCCCTGAAGGAATCCATTCCCAGAATCTTCGTGTTTCCTTTATCAGGCTTCGAGAAACCCATCAGATGTCTTATGGTAGTGGACTTACCGGCACCGTTCGGTCCCAAAAATCCAAACACTTCTCCTTTTTTCACATGGAAGGAAACATCGAAAACACCGCGGTTGAAACCATAATCTTTTGTTAAGTTGTTTACTTCGATGACACTCATATATGTCCTCCTTTCCTTTGATGCTGTACCCAAGTCCAACATTAGACTCGAGTTTGACTTTTCAAAGCACAACAAATATAATTAGCCTTGTAAAACAAAACAATAGTCAAATTTCTTATACAAGTCCAAAATTGGACTGAAGTGTGAAAATTGATTTAAATGAAGGCGGTATCATGAAAGCGACATATAGAAATTCCATTAGGACGAAGAGGATGATCAGGGAAGCTTTTGCAGATCTGCTGGCAGAAAAACAGGACATAGCCAAGATCACCGTGAAGGATCTCGTGGAAAAGGCCGATATCTCAAAGTCCACGTTCTATGGTCATTATGAGGACATCTACGCAGTGAGAGAAGAATTCGAAAGAGAAATTCTTGACCTTCTCGAATCTACTCTGAATGAATATATGAAGGAACATAAGGAGGAGTTTGCTCCATATGTAAAGAACATCATTCAGAGCATCAAGGACAATGAGAACCTATATAAGAAGATATTCATTTCCGACAGCCCAATGAAGTTTATCGACAACCTCAAGCGTATCTGCAATGAGAGAATCAACAAGGATGTCCATCTCAATGCCCTTTCCACTGAGCCGAAGCTCAGAATGGCTGAGATTGATTTCCTAACCAATGGCATCATTCATCTCTTCGTCGATTACTTCAGAGGAGAGATAAAATTATCCCTTGATGAAATCGGAAATCTTTGTCTCGCCCTGTTATATAAGCTTGCAAATGAAAAGCATTCGAATGCCTTCTGATTGTTTGCTTTGCCCCTAACTTGGAATTCCATGTTTGTTTAATGCGTATAAATAAGTTGCTAGATGATTTTTGATAAATAATGAAGTGATGATT
>CAVJFW010000025.1:0-24045 GCA_963648975.1 bacterium
CTATGTTATGATCCGAAGTTTCACGAAAAAATAGTTACTTTACGAGAAAGAAGTGAATAAGATTATCGTTTTGAAAGCACAGTAATTAGTAAAAAAATAGTATTTTCTTTTTCCTTGTAGTATAATTTGTGCATATATGTCAAACAACCAAATCGAACAGGGAAAAGCCTTCACAGATGATGTCTACGCCACGAAGGAAGAAGTCAAGGCGAGATATAACCAAGATAACATCGATGGAATCTGGAAAAACATTCTTTTTTTCCGTTCCTTTTATGATGTCGAAACAGAACTGAGGGATGCTTCTTCCCTGCCCTATAAGATATGTCTTACGAAGAGCCTTACAAACAAAGCATATGTTTTTCAGACCAAGCTTCTCAACGATCTTATGAAGTACATACTTCTTTCCGATAGTCTGAAGAAGGAGTTTGAGAAGAACTGTGAAATATCCTCACTGAACATACTTGCCATGAAGAATGAAATCTCGGCAAGCAGAAACACACTGAGTAAAGTCGTCGATGAGGAAATCGAAAACATTCCAACATCGCTTTTCTCCATCAAGGCATATCATGATGCATACCAATATCTGAAGAAAACTGATGGACTCACGCTTGAAGTCATCGAGAAAACAAATGCCTTGCTTTCCGGAGACAGTTCCGATAAGCCCAGCATCCACTACAGGACAAGCCAAAAGAAAGATATCCTGAACACGCTTGAGGAAATTGACGGAGATAAGATAAAAGAGCACATGAGTACTCTCCTGTCCTTCCTTTCCCAGGAAGAGATTCCGGTCATCCTGAAGACTTTGTCCATTCCCTATTTCTTCCTTTCCGTCAAGCCCTTTGAATACTGCAACGAAGAAACAGCTGCCCTGATCATGAAAAGCTATTTATCCAGTCAAGGCTATTCCATCATGGGATTTTCCTTGGATTTCGAATCCATCTGTTTCACCTCATCGAAGGCATTCTTTGAAAGGCTGAAGACAGTCGAAAAGAGTCTGGATCTGACTTATTGCCTGGACCATTTCCTTGCATACGAAATTCATTCAGAAGAAGCAATCGCAGAAGTTCTGAGAGAATTGTCCATAACCAAAATCCAGGAAGAAGTCACAAATACTGATAACACATCATATCCGAATGACATCAAGGTAATCGAGAGCGAGAAGAACTATGCATTGCCTAATTTCCCAACGAAAGACTCTTCTGAAACGATTGAGGCCAGGGCAAGACAGCTACGGGAAATGCATCCGCAGCTGAAGAAGAAGCAGGCCCATTTCTATGCGGGTCATTGCACCATCGGACTCAACTACACCATCGAGCAGTTCAAGAAGGAAGAAAGCACCGTCTATGAGACAGCCAGAACCAGCATGGAAGACCTCGCCAACCGTGGATTCTATCAGAAGCTGCAGATTGGAAAGAAATTCGTCTATACGCCGATTCCCGTCGGTCAGAAAAATGAAGTCAAGGATGAAATCCAGTTTTCCGATGATGTGATGAGTGGGGAATGATATGATTCACTCTCTATACATCCACATTCCTTTCTGTGATGAAATCTGTTCCTATTGTGATTTTGCCAAAGTTTTTACATATACCTTTTCGCATGAGAAATATCTTGATGAACTGATAAAGGAAATAGACGAAGAGAAAATACCGGACAACTCCTTGAATACCATCTATATCGGTGGAGGAACACCTTCCTCTCTTTCCAGGGATGAACTGGAACTTCTTCTTTCATACCTTCATAAAAGATTTCCGGACGTTGAGGAATTCACCATGGAAGCCAATCCTGAATCCCTCACCTCCGACAAGATTGACATCCTGTCTGAATATCATGTCAACAGGGTATCCTTGGGTGCACAGAGCGTCAATCCTGAAATCCTTTCTTCACTTAACAGACATCATGACATGACGGACATCGAGCGATGTGTCAATGACCTAAAACGACATGGAATCACAAACATCAATCTCGATTTCATCTATGGCCATGAGGAAATGACTGACAAGGACATCGATGATGACATCGATTTTGCCTTCAGCCTTTCACCGACCCACCTATCCTTCTATTCCCTTCAGATAGAGGAAGGGACTCTTTTATACAATCAAAAGAAAAAATCCCAGGATGAAGATCAGTTGAGAATCACATATGACCACATTCTGAAGAGGCTTGAGGATAACGGATACCATAGGTACGAGGTATCCAATTTTGCCAAGCCTGGCTTTGAAAGCAAACATAACCTGACCTACTGGCATGATGAGGAATATTATGCCGCCGGACTTTCCGCATCCGGCTATGTGAACAGGACAAGATTCACAAACACACGTTCCATGAATCATTACCTCATGGGAAACAGGAATCCAAATATGGAAACAATCGATGAGAGAAACGAGGAATTCGAATTTCTCATGCTGAATCTGAGACTTGTAAATGGTTTTTCGCTTTCCGAGTTCCACTCCCGCTTCAAAAAGGATTTCACTGTCTCCTATAAGAAGGAAATCGAAAAAGTCGTGGATTACACAGAGATCCAGAATGGTCATTTCCGCATAAAAAAAGAATTCCTGTACACCATGGACTCCATTCTTCTCGATATTCTGAAATAACTTCGTAATTTTTCCGTTTTGATGACCAATATATAATGGAGGTCATCAAAATGAACAAATTCCGTGACATCATCAGCAAATACAGGAATCTGATACCTGTACTTCTTTCCATTGCCTTCGAATCCTATTTCATCATCGGAAATCTCATCATTTCCATCCTCACCCTCCTCCTTTCTTCTGTTCTGACGGCTTTTATCCTGTCAAAGAAGGACAAAGTGGACGAAAAGATAAAGAAAGAGATTTCCGCCTATTCCTTCCTTGATTCCTTTTTGAAGGGAATCGAGGACAATCTTCCCGTCCGCTCCTGCTATGAATCATCCACGAGATACCTCATCAGCTACCAGAAAGCCGTCTCTTATGATGAGGTAAAGGAAAACATGAACCTGAATCTCTACTCCTTTCAATCCTATTTCGATTACATCATGAAAAAGGACAGCGAGAATCAGGCATTCCTGCTGAATTATTCAAAGCTGAGAAGAATGCTTTATCAAAAAACAAACCAACTGGAGGACGTGCTCAAATCAACCAATGACTCAATCATCTATTCCTCCATCATATCCATGGCATCGCTTTTCATACTGATCATCCTCATGGCCATATTGAGGTTTTCCTTCACGGAAAAGGAAATCATCTTTCAGATTTTTTCCTTTGTCCTCATCAGCATGTTAGTGCCGTCGTACCTGTTTATGTCATATGTAAAGGAGAAAAAATCTTCCTATGAAGAATCCATTTAAGCAATTCAGAAAATCAGGCACACAGAAGGAACAGGATTCAAGAAAGGTCATTCTCGTCTTTGCCATTTCCGCATTGACGGGAATCCTTCTTTATGTCATGACCAGGAAAATCATCCTTTTTGCCTTGTCCATGGTTTTAGGTGTCACCTTGTATTTTCTTTTCTCCGATAAGACAGACGATACCGACAAGAATAGGAAAGGCATAAGACAGAATCATGATTTTTTTGAAAGTTTCTATATGTTCTCCATCATGAACAATTCCTATTGGGAAGGATTCAGATGTGCATATGATGCAATGAAACTCTCCCATATGAAGGACAAGCTTACGGATTATCTGGAAAATCCGGATACACCGCTCGACATCCATGTGACCAATTCCAGGACGGAGAACCGTCTTATCGACATGCTGATCCGTTTTCTTCATTCGGAGGAGGAGACCAAAGATAACGACATGGAAGAATTCAGAAATCTGTTGGAAGCCTATAAGTCAGAAGGAAACAAAGAGAAGAAGGAAATGCCAGTGTACATTCTTCCTCTTCTGATCATATTGACCATCGTCATCATCGTCGTCTTTACCTTCCTGAACAGACAATAAGCATATCCAAAAGGGATTCAACATTCCATTTTGTTTCTTTTTTCATTTATCCGTTCTTAAATCGTGGCAAATGATAAAATCTTGTACTATACTTATAAAGCTTTCACAAAAGAAATGAATAGGAGACTTTTTTATGACAAACATAATGGATGATTTGGAAAAAAGAGGCTTGCTGGACAACTTCTCAGACAGGGAAAAGGTCCACGAGCTTTTCAATACACCTCAGACGCTTTACTGTGGATTCGATCCATCCGCAAAATCCCTCCAGTTGGGAAATTTCATCATGATCACCATCCTTCAGAGACTCCAGAAGGCCGGACATAGGGTCATCGCCGTCCTCGGCGGTGCCACAGGCATGATCGGCGATCCTTCCGGAAAGAAGGCGGAAAGACAGTTCCTCACACCGGAAAAAGTCATCGAGAACGCCAGTTGCATCCGTGCCCAACTTGCCAAATACATCGATACCACCGATGAAAGCAAGGGTATCATCGTCAACAACTATGACTGGTGGTCCACGACCAACATCCTCACCTTCCTAAGAGACTACGGAAAGAACTTCCAGGTCGGATACATGCTGGCCAAGGACATCGTCAAGTCAAGACTTGAGGCCGGTATTTCCTACACGGAATTCTCCTACATGATTCTTCAGGCCGGAGATTTTGAGAACCTATACAAGAAATATAACTGCACCATGCAGTTCGGTGGCGGAGACCAGTGGGGCAACCTTACCACGGCTCTCGACTTCGTCAAGAAAAAGGAAGGTAGCGATTGCGGTGCCGAAGTCTTCTCCTTCAAGCTCATCACCGATTCCAACGGCAAGAAGTTCGGAAAGTCCGAATCCGGTGCCTTGTATCTCGATCCAGAGATGACTACCCCATATCATATCTATCAGTACTTCATGAACGTCTCAGATGCCGACGTGAAGAAATATCTCTACATCTTCGATGATAGAGAAATCTCTGAAATCGATGAAATCGTCAAGAACCATCTCGAGCACCCGGAACTCAGAAACGGTCAGAAGGAACTCGCCAAAGTCATCGTCACAAAGCTTCATGGCATGGAAGCCGCAGAAAGCTGCAAGAAGATGTCCGTCGCCCTTTTCACCGATTCCTTCAAGGATCTTACCGCCAAGGAACTTTCACAGCTCACGGATGGTCTTATCGTCGTAAATGCCGAAAATGAAATCAATGTCGCGGATGCCCTCATCAGTCTCAAGCTTGCCTCTTCCAAGAGAGAAGCCAGGGAATTCGTCAACAATGGTGCCGTCAAGATCAACGGAGAGAAAGTCACTTCCCTTGAGACCATGATTGGCAAGGATGTCGCTCTCGACGGAGGATATGTCTTCGTCAAGCGTGGTAAGAAGAATTACGCCTGCCTTAAGTTCTAAGCAACACAAAAACAAATGGCTCCATGATGGAGCCATTTTTTGATTCTGGAAAGAACACACATCAATACCAACAACTGAATTTACTAAAAGTTCTCTTCCATGAAATTCAGGATTTTCTCTTTCACGTCTTCCTTGTAGGTGACCATGTTGGCCCTGGATATTCCAGACATGAATTCCTTTGTCCTCATTTCTTTTTCTTCTGGTGGAACATCCTTCATCTTTTGTTTATATTCCCTGGTCAGGGAAACAAAACGGGAATAGCTTTCCTCGGTTATGATGCTGTTATGAAGTCCATCCTCGGTAAGATATAAAGTCACATTGTCATCCTTATGTCTAGTGAAATAACGATATTGGGAATTGCCAAAATCGACCATGGGATCATTCTTCGCATAGATGACAAGAATCTTCGTCTTCCTGTTCCTTTGTCTGTTCTTCATGCAGTTCACGGTTGCCTTATGGGAAGAAAGAATGGCAAGACAGAAAGGAAGAATCGGTTTCAGATACCAATACAATGGCTTATTCTTCAGGTGAAGGATGCTGAGTCCTGCATAAGCCGGTTTCACCGGTCCTGAGCGAAGTACGGCAATCTTTATCTCATCATGATCCTTAAGGACACCCATGGAACAATATGCACCCCAGGAATGGCCATAAAGCCCAAGAGGAAGAGAATGGTTCACGTTTCTCTTTTCGACATCCTCTATGACCTGGTTCAGGACAAGTATGCCATGAGACAGGGAAACCTGGTTTTCCCCTTCTGATTCTCCGACACCATATTGGTCATAGCACAAGACCTGATATCCAGCCTTGGTCAGATAATTCACATCGACGAGATACTGGAGATGGGATCCAAAAAGACCATGGGAAAGAATCAGGAAACCCTTATATTCCTTTATGTTCCTGTCCGAATAGATGTATCCTCTGATTTTGCTTTCCCTGAATGTTGTCTCATAAGGAACTCTTGCAAGATCAGGATAATCCTCGAAATGAACATAGATAGGATGGGAAGGATCTTTTCCCCTGACACCGAAAATCATACGATTCAACTGATAAGTGAATATAAATGAGGATATAAGATAAAAGAATAAGACAATCAGTATGACAAGAATGACGATACCCCAAGGTTCCATGATTTTTCTCCATGGCATATTATACACAAAGAGGTGGGTTTTGATACTTCCATTTTATGTTTTAGCACTCTCCACTTGACAGTGCTAATTTTAGAGATATAATATCCTTGACGATAAAAGGAGGTAACACAATATGGCTGAAGAACAGAAATATACAACCAGAGTCATAGATGCGATAAACAAAGGTATATCCATCAGCAAGGACAATCATCTGCCCTGTTTTGATGTACCTGAATTATTGCGTGCATTATATGATCAGGAGGACGGAATGTATGTCAACGTCCTCAAGAGACTCGACATCGATATGAAGAAGGTGTCCCAGATCATCGACGAATACATACATAACGGAGTAAAGACGACATCGACAGGCGATGACGTCGACTCATCATCCGATGTGAAGAACATCCTATACAACGCGACCAAATATGAACAGAAGATGCAGGATACCTATATGTCGGTGGAACACATTCTCCTGGCACAGTTCGATGTCCGTCATTCCCTGATTCTCAAATTGACGAACACATTCAAGGAATACACCAAGGACAACTTCCAGAAGGCCATAAGCCAGATCAGGGGAAACAACCACGTCAACAGCGACAACCCGGAAGTCCAATATGAGGCACTGAAGAAATATGGAAGAGATTTGGTTTCGGACGTCGCAAGTGGAAAAATCGATCCCGTCATCGGAAGAGATGACGAAATCAGAAGAATCATGGAAATCCTGTCCAGGAAAAGCAAGAACAACCCTGTCCTCATCGGTGACCCAGGTGTTGGTAAGACAGCAGTCGTCGAAGGACTGGCCTGGAGAATCTTCAAGGGAGACGTTCCTGAGACACTTAAGGACAAGACAGTCTGGGAGTTGGACGTCGGTTCCCTTATCGCCGGTGCCAAATACCGCGGTGAATTCGAGGAAAGACTCAAGGCCGTCATGAAGGAGGTCGCCTCATCGGAAGGAAGAATCATTCTCTTCATCGATGAGATTCACACCATCATCGGAGCAGGTGCCGGCGGTGATTCCTCTCTCGACGCGGCAAATATCCTGAAACCGATGTTGGCCAGGGGTGAACTCCATTGCATCGGTGCGACGACGCTCAATGAATACAGGAAATACATCGAAAAGGATCCAGCCTTCGCAAGGCGTATGCAGAAAGTCATGGTCGATGAGCCTACGATCGATGATTCCATCGCCATATTGAGAGGCATCAAGGACAGATACGAACAGCATCACGGAGTTGAAATCAGCGATGATGCCATCATCGCCGCCGTCACTCTCTCAAAGCGTTATATCACCGACAGGTTCCTTCCCGACAAGGCAATCGACCTCATCGATGAGGCATGTGCCAAGGTCAGGATGCAGATTGACACCATGCCAGAGGAACTTGACGAAGTCAACAGAAAGCTCATGCAATTGGAAGTCGAACGTGTCTCCCTGAAAAAGGATCAGTCCGAAACGGCCCAGAAGAGACTATCCGAGATGGAGAAGGACATTGCCGAACTAAAGACGAAGAAGAATGAGTTGCAGGCTCAGTGGATGAGCGAAAAAGGTGAATCTGAAAAGCAGAAAGAATTGAAGAAGAGTCTTGATATCGCAAATCTCAATCTCCAGAAGGCTATGCAGGATGCTGATTATACGACCGCAGCCAGAATCCAGAACAAGGATATCCCAGAGCTTCAGGAGCAGCTTAGGAAAGCAAAGGCCAACAGCAAGGAGAGCAAACTTCTTTCTGACAGGGTCACGGATGAGACCGTTGCCCAGGTCATTTCCTTCCAGACAGGAATTCCGGTCAGCAAGCTGACCAAGAGTGAATCCAACAAGATCCTCAACCTGAAGGAAGAACTCGAGAAAAGAGTCATCGGACAGGATGTCGCACTGGATCAGATTTCCCAGTCCATCATACGTTCCAGAGCCGGACTATCCGACTCCAACCGTCCTATCGGAAGCTTCCTCTTCCTTGGCCCTACCGGTGTCGGCAAGACGGAAGTCGCCAAGGCGCTTGCCGAGCAACTCTTTGATTCCGAAAGGCAGATTGTCAGAATCGACATGTCCGAATACATGGAGAAGGAATCCGTTTCCCGTCTCATCGGCGCCGCTCCGGGATATGTCGGCTATGAGGAAGGTGGTCAACTTACCGAAGCCGTGAGAAGAAAACCGTATTCCATCGTCCTGTTCGATGAAATAGAAAAGGCCCATCGCGACGTCTTCAACGTCCTGCTCCAGGTACTTGACGATGGAAGACTGACCGACGGACAAGGTAGAACCGTCGACTTCACCAACACCATCATCATCATGACATCCAATCTCGGAAGTGAATTCCTGCTCGAAGGAAACGACAGCAGACAGCAGGACAAGGTAATGACCTTACTGAAGAAATCCTTCCGTCCGGAATTCCTCAACCGTATCGATGAGATCGTCATGTTCAATTCCCTTGGGGAGGATGTCGTGGATAGAATCGTCTCTAAGTTCCTCGATCAGCTGAAGAACAGACTCGCCCAGAAGGGAATCGAGTTCACATATGACGAAAATGCTGTCCATTATATCCACAAAAAGGCCTACGACCCCGTCTATGGTGCAAGGCCGATAAGAAGATACGTGCAGTCCTATGTCGAAACCCCGATTGCCACCAAGATCATCTCCGGAGACATCTATCACAAAGTCAGTCTGAGCGCAGACAACAGTCAGCTCATCTTTGATTCCGACAAATAAAGGAACAATCAAAAAGAGATAGCCCGTCAAAAGCAGGCTATCTTTTCATTTTGCATATGTTTTCCTTAAACGGACATTCCTCGCATGACATGTTCTTTGCCTTGCAGATGTTTCTGCCAAACAGGATCAGCTGTCTATGGATGGTGATCAGGGAATAGCCTTGGAACTTTCTTTCCAGGATTTTCTCGACTTCCTCGGGCATCCTGTCATTGCGATACAACCCCAGGCGTCTTGTGACGCGATGGACATGCGTATCCACTGGAAGGAAATCCTTTATTCCCAGTTCGGCAAGGACGACCCCGCTTGTCTTCACTCCGACTCCAGGAAGACTTTCCAGTGTCTTTCTGTCATGCGGAAGTTTGCCATCATATTCAGCAAGAAGAATTTTTGCCGTCCTGATGATATGGTCTGTCTTTGTCTTTCCCAGTCCGACCTTGGAAACGATCAAGGCTATCTCATCCCTGTTTTCGTCGTTATAGTCAGAGAGAGAAGGAAACCTATCGAAGAGAATCCTGGTCGCCTCATTGACGCTTTTGTCCGTGGCCTGGGCCGAAAGTATGACGGCAAAAAGAAGTTCGTAATCCTTTTCATATTGCAGAAATGTCTTTGTCTCAGGATAAAGACGGTTCAATGTCTCGACAATAAATGAAATTTTCTCATTCTCCATGATAGGTCCAATCAAAGCCGGAAAGAATGTCTCTCATTTCTTCCTTCTTCTTTGTTTCCTCGTTGACCATGGAGGCACCGATGCTCTTTCTTGTCTCGGAGCGCTGCATGTCGAGAATCAGCTTGTCAGCATTGTTGAAGGAAACATGGCCCGATTTGGTAAAAGACTTCGAGAGGGCTTCCTTTACCATACCTTCATTGGCTCCTGACTTGAGCCAGGACGTGATTCTGTCTCTTTCCAAGGCGGTAAGGGTCCTTCCTGCGATTTCCTCGACTTCCGTATATAAAGATGCAGAGACGGTGGAAGAAGCTCCTCCAGCGCTGTTTTTCAGTGTCATGTCCTTGATGGTGTCATCGAAGAGTTTCTTCTTGAAGTCATCGATGGAAGAAAAGAATTCACTGCCTTCGTTGGCGATGACCATGTATTTCTTGGACAGAAGGTTGGATAAGGATTCATCGATTTTGTCTATGTTCGCCATATAGGGAGAGAGAACTTCCTTGGTGATCAGAGTCCTTTCGATCTGAAGGACACAGTCCGAGACCATAAGTACCATGCAGTCTTCTTCATTCAGCCCATAGTTCTTGTATTTCTTTATGAGGATTGAACGCCAATCCAGATCATTGATGTTGATATCCATGTTTATTTTTCTCCGGTCTTAATTATATCGCAACAGCTGTCCAATTTAAGTCGCATCCTCAGTTCATCCTGATATTTCCTGTCAGCTTTTCTTATCTCCTCTGTTATTTTGTCCGGATTGAGATGGGAAAGAAGGGGCAGGGAAGATATCAGGGCTTCTTCTGTTTCTTTTTCAAGGGAAAAGCCCAATTCCATCTGAAAGCGATATGCCCTGATGATCCTTAGAGGATCTTCGAGAAGTCTTTTCCTTTTGTCTCCGATGATTCTGATGAGATGATGTCGTATGTCATATAAACCAAAACCAGTGGGATCATCGACTTCCATGGATGAGGAAACATAAAGACAGTTTATGGTAAGGTCTCTTCTTACATGGTCTTCCAGGATGGAATCGACAAACCGGATATGGGAGGGATGTCTGTAGTCAACATATTCTCCTTCCTCTCTCATGCAGGCAATCGTGACATGGATGTCATCCCTTTTGAAGGAAAAGGTACCGTATTTCGTAAAGCATAATGCAGATGGAAAATGTTCTTTCACCTTTTCAGGTGGAAGACTAGTCGCGATGTCAAGATCATGGCTTTCCTTTCCTAGAAGGGTATCCCTTACAAATCCACCGACCAAAAAGACATGGTCACGTCCGAGGACCGACCCGATTTCATCAAACAGATTCAGATATTTTCCTTCAATATTGATTTTCATAAAAAATGCCGTCATATGACGGCATAGTCTTCATTACTTGGAATTGACGATGTCCTTGAGAGTCTTGGAAGGCTTGAACTTGACAGCCTTGGATTCCGGAATGTTGATCTTTTCCTTCGTGGTAGGATTGACACCGCTTCTGGCTGGACGGTCAACAAGGTTGAACTGACCGAAGCCGGCAATCTTGACTGCACCATATTCAGGATCGACAAGACCCTGTGCGATGCAGGCGAAGATGATTTCAATGGCCTTTGTGGCTTCACCCTTCTGCATTCTTCCCATCGTAGCCAACTGCTCTGCAAGTTCTTCTTTCGTAATCAATTTCTTTTCTGCCATGGCAATATAACCACCTTTCTTTGAAAAAAGAATAGCACAGATTTTTTTGATTTGCAAATTATTTCGATATTATCGGCATTTTTTCAGATTTCCGACTTCAATTTTCTGTTCATTGTTTCCTTAAGACAGACGGAAGGACGCTCATGAAGATATAAGACCTTATATACACTATGTACGATAGGCATGTCGATGTTCTTCCTAACGGAGAGATCGTAGGCAAACTTGCATGTGGTGACGCCTTCGCAGGTCTTCGTATTGTTTTTCAGGACAGCATCCGCGTCATCCTTGAGGCCGATTTCATATCCAAGGGAATAATTTCTGCTGGTCATGCTTGAACAGGTCAGAAGCAGGTCGCCGATACCGGTGAGACCCATGAAGGTTTCCTTCCTGCCACCGAGAGAGACACCAAGGCGAACCATTTCCCTGACACCTCTTGTCACCAGGCCGGCTTTGGCGTTTTCTCCTTCGCCAAGTCCATATATTGCACCACCGGCAATGGCGATGACGTTCTTCAGTGCGGCTGCCGTCTGACTTCCTATCTCATCATCATTCGTATAGATTCTGAAATACTGATTTGAGAAGCAGTCCTGAACTTCCGCGGCATGGACAATATCCGAAGATACGGCGCATAAGGTCGTCACCTTGTCAAGGATGACCTCACTGGCAAAGCTAGGACCTATCAATGACACGATGCCTTTGACATAAGAAGGGTTCAGTTCTTCACTCAGGACATAGCTCAGAGGTTCAAGTGTGACGGGATCAAAGCCTTTGGCAGCAGAAAGTATCATGACCTGGTGATCAAGTATCTGATTTACTTTCCTGGCCATGTCACGATAGCAGGTGGAAGGAAGACAAAAGAGAATCATGTCAGCCTTATCAAGGCAACAGGAAAGATTCGTCGTATAGCTGATCAGAGGACTAAGTATGATGTCTGGAAAATACTTACGGTTTATATGCCTTTCCGAATCAAAGGTATCCGCACTTCTTCCAAAAAGCATCACCTCATGCTGATTGTTGGAAAAGACATGAGCCAGGGCAGTTGCCCAGGCACCACAGCCAAGGATTGCAACTTTCATGTTATTTGTTCTTCAATATGTCATCTCTCTTGCCACGGATCAAAAGCTTGATCGGACAATTGGTGAAGCCGAACTCTGTCCTGATGACATTCTCAAGATATCTCTGATAGGAGAAATGGAAGTAATTCGGATTGTTGCAGAAGAGGATGAATGTCGGTGGGACATCCTTCGTCTGGGTGCAATAGCTGATCTTGAGTCTTCCGCCATTGAAATCAGGAGCCTCGTTGTCCATCTGGGCCTTGAGAAGAATGGAATTGAGAAGACTGGACGGAATTGTCTTATGCATGGTGTCATAGACTTCGTTCATGGCCTGAAAGATTCTCTGAATGTTGGTTCCGGTAAGCGCGGAAACAAAGACGATCGGAGAATAGTCGAGGAACTTGAAGTATGTCTTAAGTTCGGTGGCAAACTTCTTTTGGGCATCCTGGGTATGTTCGACAAGATCCCATTTGTTGACGATGATGATGACCGGTTTGTTGTTCTCGATGGCATAGCTGGTCACATGTACATCCTGAGAGACAAGTCCTTCGCTGGCATCGACAAGAAGAAGGATGATATCCGCTCTCTTGGCGGCATCCGCAGAACGGATGACGGCATATTTGTCGAGATCTTCCTCGACTTTGCCAGGACGCTTGATGCCGGCCGTGTCGATCATGACATATTTCTTTCCTTCCCTTTCGAACTGGATATCGACGGAATCACGGGTCGTTCCGGACTGTGGAGAAGTGATGACCCTGTTCTTTCCGATGATCTTGTTGGCAAGGGAGGATTTACCGACATTTGGTCTTCCCAATAAGGCAAAGGTAAGGCTTCCTTCATATTTGTTGACATCGATTGTAGGAAGTCTTTTTATGACGTCATCAAGCATATCACCCAATCCGACGCCATGTTCGGCAGAAATCGGATATGGTTCACCAAAGCCGAGCTGATAGAACTCATATGCATTGCCGATAAGGGTGCTGTCATCAATCTTGTTGACGACGAGAAGAACCTTGTTACGATAGTTATAAAGTTTCTTGGCAACAAAAAGGTCGTTGTTGGTCACACCGGCTCTTCCATCGACAACGAAAAGAATGAGGTCCGCTTCCTGGCAGCCAAGTTCGACCTGAGCCTGGACTTCCTTCTGGAAGGGAATGTTTTCTCCGGTGACACCACCGGTATCGATGAGGGTGAATTCCTTGTCAAGCCAGTGACCGGTTCCATAGTTCCTGTCTCTGGTGATACCGAATTCCCTGCCCGTGATTTCCTGTCTTGAATCACTGAGGCGATTGAAAAGGGTTGATTTGCCACTGGATGGCGAACCGACTAAAGCGACTGTTCCAAGAGTTTCCATGATTCTTCACCTATTTTCTTTCTGAATTCCATCAAAATGGCATCCACTTCCTCTTCGATCGTGAGGTCGGAAGTATCCAGTTCGATGGCATCTTCTGCTTTCCTGAGAGGGGAATTTTCCCTATGGGAATCGATATAATCCCTTCTCTCGATTTCCTTCTGGATTTCTTCGACAGAGCTGTCGGAGATTCCTTTTTCGACATTTTCCTTCTGTCTGCGATATGCACGTGCATATGGAGATGCAACCTGATATATCTTCAGTGTCGCATCCTTCAAGACAACGGTACCGATATCCCTGCCATCCATGATGACATTTTCAGAGAGGGCCATCTGACGCTGAAGTTCCACAAGCTTCTCGCGGACTTCGAGATGGGCGCAGGCAAAGGATACATTGTTGGAAACATCACTCATTCTTACCCTCTCGGTGACATCCCTGCCATTGAGGTAGACATGTCCTTTCCTGTCCTCAAGGATATTACATTCATCCAAAATGGATTTGGCATCATCCCTGGACTTTGGATCCAAGCCTTTCTCCAACATCAAAAGAGTGACGGCACGATACATGGCACCTGTATCGACATACAGGAAATTGAGTTTTCCGGCAATGATTTTGGCGGCTGTCGACTTTCCGCTTGCGGCAGGTCCGTCGATGGCGATGGAATAATGATTCATTTTATATGGCCCCCTTGATGATGAAGAAGACAGCAACGGCAAGAATGATGGCAATCGGAATGAGAAGCATCCAGAACTTGATGGCAAATCTCTTCTTTTCTTTTTTCTTTCTTTCCTTTTCCTTCTTGCGATATGACTTCTTCGTCTCTTCCTTTTCTTTTTCTTCCTTATAATCGTCATTCGCCTTGATCAGTTGGTCAAGGGAGACGGAAAGGGTGTTCTTCTTGATGGTTTCGCTGTTGAGCTTCGCATCATCTTCAGGAAAAGTCTCCTTCACTTCCGGAATGTGTCTTGCGACTTCCGGAGTCTCTTCGAAGGAATAGACATCCATATTCTGGATTTTTTTTCTCAGGCTTTCATACTTGATGACACGACTTTTGTTTTCCATAAGACACCTCACATCCATTATAGTGAAAATACTGGCTTTTTCCTAGAAAAATAAAGACGCCAGAATGGAAAAAGTGTTGTAATATCGTCGACATTTTCATACAATATTATGCATGCCGTCATAGCTCAGTTGGTAGAGCACTCGATTCGTAATCGAAAGGTCGTAGGTCCGATTCCTATTGACGGCACCATCAAGGAATGATACTCTCCCTCAGGAGAGTTTTTTCTTTGCAAAGTGATAAAAAGGGAGACAGCACGCTGTCCCCCTTTTTCAATTCTGAATCAAGGATTAGTCGACGAAGGCTAAGATGGCCATCGGGGCGTTGTCACCACGACGGTTGTAGGTCTTGAGGACTCTGGTGTAACCACCATTTCTATCCTTATATTTTGGACCATAGACATCGAAGAGCTTCTGTAAAGCGTTCTTGCCAGTCTTTGGATCGATGAAGCCCTGTTCACGGACAAAGCGAGCAGCAAGTCTTCTGGATGCAAGATCACCCTTCTTTGCATAGGTGACAAGACGTTCAGCTTCCTGGTTTGCTCTCTTGGCAACCGTAAGCGTGACTTCGACAGAACCGGAGATGATAAGCTGAGAAACAACGTTTCTAAGCATATTCTTTCTCTTGTCGGAAGTATAACCGGCCTTGAAGCGGACACCGCCCTTGCCGTGTACATTTCTTCTACCAATAGTACCCATAGTAGTTTACCTCTCTTTACTTCTTGGTGTTGTCATCATGTTGGAGAGACAGATTGAAACCAGCCAACTTGTCCAAGATTTCCTTATAGGACTTCTTGCCCAAGTTACGGACGGTCATAAGTTCGCTCTCTTTCATGTTGCAGAGTTCCTGGACTGTCTTGAGACCATTTCTCTTGAGACAGTTGTAGGAACGGACAGAGAGATCGAGATCTTCCAATGTCATGGAATTGAACTGATTCTCTGGCTTTTCTTTGCTGATGGCCATGACTGTGGCATTCTTGACAGCCTGGTCTAATTCTTCGAAAAGCTTGAAGTGCTCGTCAAGAATCTTGGCGGCGAGGGCAACAGCCTTGCTGGCTTCCATGCTGCCATCGGTCTCGACTTCGATGATAAGCTTTTCGTAGTTGGCATCGTGGCCGACACGGGTCGGTTCCACGGTGATGTTGGTCTTGACGATTGGAGAGAAGTTGGAATCAACAGCAATCAATCCTAAAGGCCAATTACCACTCTTGTTTTCTTCGGCAGTGACAAATCCACGGCCTTTTTTGACATGCAAGGTAATATGGATATGGCCACCCTTTGCCAAATGGCAGATGACCAAATCCTTATTGACGACAGAGACCATGTCCGGGCAGACGATATCGCCGGCATGGACAACCTTCTCGTCATCCTTGGCAGTGACATCAAGTTTGAGCTTCTTGTCATCTTCTTCGATGTCAGAGGCATCGCTGAGGACAAGATCCTTGATGTTCAAGACAATCTGAGTCAGATCTTCGACAACACCTGGAAGTGGAGTGTACTCATGACGGGCACCCTCAACTTCGATCGCATAGACTGCGACACCAGGTAAAGAGGAGAGAAGGACTCTTCTCATAGCATTTCCGACAGTGATACCATAGCCTGTCTCCAATGGAGTAATGGTGAACTTTCCCTTGTTCAGGGCAACATCGGATTTGTTGATTTGGAACTTCGGCTGTTCAAATTCTTTCATTCTAGCTCTCCTTTCCGCTATTTAAGTTTAGTTTAGCCACGAGGCTTCTTTGCCGGACGGCAACCGTTATGCGGAATAGGAGTGACGTCAGCAATGGAAAGGACCTTGAGACCAGCAGCTTCCAAAGCTCTGGTGGCAGTTTCTCTACCCGGGCCAGGACCCTTGATTTCGACATCAACGCTTCTCAAGCCACGATCAAAGCAGCTCTTGGCAACATTGGTGGCAGCCAACTGGGCAGCGAACGGAGTGGACTTTCTGCTACCGCTGTAGCCAGAAGTACCGGCACTTGCCCAAGCGATGACTCTACCCTGTTCATCAGAGATAGAAATGATTGTGTTGGAGAATGTTGCATGAATATGGGCAACACCCTTGGTGAAGGTAAGCTTTGCCTTCTTCTTTCTGATAGTAGTCTTTTTATCAGCCATTTTATTCTATCCTCCTGATTACATTGTTGCTTTCTTATGGTTGGCAACAGTCTTTCTCGGACCCTTGCAGGTACGAGCATTGGTCTTATCTCTCTGACCACGGCATGGAAGATTCTTCTTATGTCTCTGGCCACGATAAGTACCGATTTCTTCTAATCTCTTGATATCAAGAGCATACTGTCTGCGAAGGTCACCTTCGACGACATACTTGGCAACTTCATTTCTGACAGCTGTCAATTCTTCTTCAGAACAATCCTTGACACGCTTTGTGCCATCAACTTTTGCGTCCACGACGATTTTCTTGGCAGTGGTCAATCCGATACCATAGATGTAACGGAGAGAATAAACCAACTGCTTATCGTTCGGAATATCAACGCCTGCAATACGAGCCATATTTCCGATTTCCTTTCTTTAACCCTGTCTCTGCTTATGCTTTGGATTGGAGCAGATGACCATGACACGTCCCTTACGCTTAATAACTCTGCACTTATCGCAGATCGGCTTAACTGAAGCTCTAACTTTCATTGTTAAGTTCTCCTTTAAACTTTACTTAAATCGGTACACGATGCAGCCATTAGTGACATCATAGGGAGAGATTTCAACCGTGACCTTATCTCCAGGAAGAATATGAATCTTGTTCATTCTCATCTTGCCGGATACTCTGGCGCGAATCACGGCGCCTCCGTCGAGCTGTACCGAATACTTCTCGCCGGGAAGGGAATCGAGAATTGTTCCCTCCATCTTAATGAAATCTTCTCTGCTCATTCTTTACTTTCATTCTCCAATTCTTTCAGATGTCGTTTGACATTGGAGTCAACCGACGTAACAATAGCCCCATCAGATGTGATGACAACGTCATTTTCATAATGACAGGTCAACTTATTATCGGCTGATACGATACCCCAGCCATCCTTGAGAGTGATGATGTCACTCTTTCCGGCCATGACCATAGGTTCGATTGCGAGACACATACCTTCTCTCAGATAGGGGCCGAGACCCATCTCCGGAGAATAATAATTGTAGATGAACGGATCTTCATGCATCTCTCTTCCGATACCATGACCACCATACTCCTTGACGAGAGAGTAGCCATATTTATCGGCAGTTCTTTGAATCGCCATACTGATTTCGTATAGATGACGACCAGGCTTAAGAACTTTGAAAGCCTCCCAGAAACATTCTTCGGTGCAACGGATGAGCCGTTTCGCTTCATCGGAGATATTTCCAACTGCGAAGGTTCTGCAGGCATCGCCATTGTAACCGTTCTTGTCTAGGTTACCCATATCGATGCTGAGAATGTCACCTTCCTTCAGAATGATATTTTTTGAGGGAATACCATGGATCAAGGTAGAATTGACCGAAGCACATACAGCCCAATGATAACCTTCTTCGAGGGCAAAGTTTGGTTTGCCTCCGGTTTCACGGATGTATTTTTCAGCCAACTTATCGATTTCAGCCGTGGAACGACCAGGTCTGATTTCTTCGGCAAGTTTGTCGAAGATCGGACCAAGTTTGTTTCCGGCCTCAATCATCTTCTCCATTTCTCGCTTGGCTTTGATGATGATCATTACTTCGCCTCAAGCAATATCTTCTGTATGTCTGAGAAGACATCTTCAATACTCTGAAGGGCGTTGACCTTACCTAAGACACCTTTCTTGCCATAATGTTCGGCAATCGGGAATGTCTGGTTGGCATAAGCGTCCAAACGGACCTTGAAGGCTTCCGCATTGTCGTCCTTGCGCTGAATGATGTGTTCACCACAGGCATCGCAGATACCATCAACCTTAGGTTTCTTGGTATTGATGTTGTAGCTTGCACCACATTTCGGACAGACACGTCTGGAAGTGATACGGGCAGTCAATACATCATTGTCGGCTTCCATGAGGACGACCGCATTGATATGTCTACCCATCTTCTCCAACATATTATCCAAGGCTTCTGCCTGAGGAATGGTTCTCGGGAATCCGTCAAGAAGGAAACCCTTCCTGCAATCATCCTTTGAAAGTCTTTCCTCGACAAGTCCAATCGTGACTTCGTCAGGAACAAGGAGTCCCTGATTCATGTATTCCTGGGCTTTCAAGCCTAATGGAGTCTTATTCGTAATGGCGGAACGGAACATATCGCCGGTCGAAATATGCGGAACGGCGAAGTGTTCAACAATCAATTCTGATTGGGTTCCCTTGCCAGCGGCAGGGGGACCCATCAAAATGATATTCAACTCTTTGTTATTGTTGTTCATGGTTACATTTCACTTTCTGCGAATCCCTGACCAGCAAGGATACCGTTGATCTGATTGTTGATTTCCAAAGCGACACCGACGACAATGATGAGACCTGTACCGCCAAGCGACAAGCTTGTCGGAACGGCTCCAGTCAAAGAGAGGATGACAGGGATGATTGCGATGATCATCAGAGCCATAGAACCGATGAAGGTAATACGGTTGAGAATCCTGGAAATGTATCTTTCGGTTTCAACACCTGGCTTGATGCCAGTGATGTATGTACCCGACTGCTGGAAGTTTTCAGCGATACGTTCCGGATTGATTTCGAGCTGAGCATAGAAGTAGGAGAAGGCAATGATCAGGATGGCATAGATGATTGGACCCCATGGGAATGAGAAATAATCACCCATCGTTGTCATTGACTGATAATTGAAGACTTCCTCTATCTTCGTGGCCCAAGCCGGAGGATTTCCATTGCTGAACAAGGAAATGATGATGCTAGGCGCAACCATGATGGAAGAGGCAAAGATGACCGGCATGACCGAACTGGCATTGACCTTGATTGGCAGGAAGCTAGCCTGCTGATAGGCCAATTCATTCGAAGATGATGTGTTGGAATGGGAAATCGGCAGTTTTCTGATCGATTTCTCAATGAATGTAACAAAGACGACAATGAGGATCAAGGCCAACAGATAGACCGTGATCTGGACAGCACCTTCCAGGATAAGTGAGGCATCACCAGTCTCAACCTTGTCGCCCAGATAGGAAGTGAAGGCGGAAGATATCTGACTTGGCAATGAGGAGATGATACCGGCAAAGATAAGGACGGAAATACCGTTTCCGATACCCTTGTCAGTGATCTGGTCACCTAACCATGTAAGGATCAACGTACCGGCTATCATGTAGATGATGATCTTCGTGTAGCCCCAAGCCGAATCATCAGACAGTGTGATACCATTGCTGTTCTTGAGAGCAACGATGATACCATATGCCTGAACTGCGGCAAGAGCGACGGAAAGGACACGTGTGACGACATCGAGTTTCTTTCGACCCGTCTCACCTTCCTTTGACATGTTGGACAAAGCCGGCAAGACATCCATGCTGAGAAGCTGGATGATGATCTGCGCCGTGATGTATGGCGAGACACCCAAGGCAAGAATCGAGAAATTCTGCAAGGCGCCGCCACCCATCATATTCAAAAGCGAGAATGAAGAAGTCGTATCATCCCAGAGGTTAGAACTTACCGTAACACCTGGAACGGTAATAGCCGATCCAATTCGGAAGACAAGGAAAATTGCCAACGTAAACAATATACGGTTCAATACGTCCTTGTTGTGGAAAAATGCGGCTACTTTTTTCATTACTTGCCCTCGTTATCGGCCTGATCCAAAGAAGCTAAGCTCTTATTGAAAGCAATACGGGCATCCTTGAGAGTTTCGATGGCAGTGGTGCCTCCGACCTTCTCAATGGCTTCCTTAGCAGACTTGGTGAAAGCCTGGACAGTGACATTGAGCTTCTTTGTGAGTTCTCCGCCAGCAAGAATCTTGACTGGCTTATTGAGATTTCTGACCAAGCCAGCGAAAACCAAGGCGGTATCGTTGACAGTGGTGCCATCAGCAAAAGCGGCATCAAGATCACCAAGCTTCACAATAGTATACTCGACTCTGCCATAGTTGGTAAAGCCATGTTTTGGAAGACGTCTGTATAATGGCAACTGACCGCCTTCGAAGCCGACTGGAACCTTACGTCCCTGTCTGGCGCCCTGACCCTTCTGACCACGGGTAGAAGTCTTACCCATGCCGGAACCTAAGCCACGGCCGACCTTCTTAGGAAGATGACGGGAACCTTCTGCGATTTTGAGTTCATTCAATTCCATGATTCAATCCTCCTGATTACTTGGCTTCCGGAGCAGTTTCCGGTTTCTTGCCATAACGGGTCTCACAGACCTGTTCATAAGTCTTCAACTGGTTGAGAGCATCGACAGTTGCCTTGACGACATTGCCCTGTGTTCTGGAACCATAGATTTTGGAATAGACGTTCTTGACACCGGCCAATTCGAGAATGGAACGGACGGCACCACCGGCGACCAATCCAGTGCCAGCCGGAGCTGGCTTGAGGAAGACCTGGGTAGCACCGAAGTGGCCCATGACTGGATGTGCGATGGTATCACCATTGGAGATGACAATCTTGAACATATTCTTCTTGGCGGCAGCCAATGCCTTCTTGATTGCATCCGGTACTTCGTTGGACTTGCCAAGACCGTAACCGAACTTACCCTTGCCATCACCGATGACGATGAGAGCAGTGAAACGGACACGCTTACCACCTTTGACTGTCTTTGCGACTCTGGAGATCTTGATGATCTTCTCTTCGTAAAGCTTTTCTTCTTTTCTTCCGTGGCCATTCTTGTCACCACGGTTGAAACGGCGACCACCATTGCCGAAACGCTTGTTTCCCTTAGCATTGGCAGCAGACTTCTCACCGCCCTGGGCGGCTTCAGCCTTGACCTCAGCATCAACTGCTGGGGCGACGTTCTCTTTGATTTCTTCAGCCATTTTATTTTTCTCCTTAGAAGACTAAACCGGCTTCTCTGCAGGCTTCGGCAAGAGCCTTGACCTGACCATGATATAAGTAGCCGGAACGATCGAAGACTACCTTCTCGATCTTGAGGGCTTTGGCCTTTTCAGCCAAATCAGCACCGACCTTTGTTGCGGCATCGATGTTGGATGGATTATCCAAACCGAGCTTGGCACTGGAGGAAGATGCCAATGTCGTTCCAGTAGTATCATCGATCAAAGATGCATAGATGAACTTGTTGGAACGGAAGACAGAAATACGTGGACGATCAGCAGTGCCCTTGACTTTGGCTCTGATTCTGATGTGACGATGTAATCTCTGTTTATTCTTATTGAATGCAGTATACATTTTTCATCTCTCCTTCCATTAGGCAGACTTCTTGGCAGAAGCTGGCTGACGCAATGTGACGACTTCACCCTGATAACGGATACCCTTGCCATGATAGCATTCTGGTTTTCTGATATCGCGGATGACGGCGGCAACCTGGCCAACCTTCTGTTTGTCGATACCCTCGACGATGATGTTCATCGTCTTGGCTTCGACGCTCATCTTGATGCCATCAACTGCTGGGATGACATCAGCGTGGGAATGACCGACATAAAGGACAAGATCGTTGCCCTTCATTTCAGCTCTGTAACCGACGCCCTTGATTTCGAGGACTTTCTTGAAGCCTTCGTTGACACCCTGAACCATACCATTGATAATGGCTCTGGCAGTGCCGTGATTCATACGCATTTCGATGGAATCATTTGGACGTGTGACAAGAAGATGTCCGTCCTTGATTTCGAAGGAAAGGTGCTTGTTGAAGGTCTGGGTGAGCTCACCGAGCTTGCCCTTGACAGTGACCTTGGAGCCATCGACGGTGACAGTGACACCTGCTGGAATGGCAATAGGTTCTCTACCGATTCTAGACATTTTCCCTATCCTCCTTACCAAACGTAGGCGAGAACTTCGCCGCCAACGTTAAGCTTTCTGGCTTTCTTGTCAGTCATGATTCCGCTGGAAGTGGAGACGATGGCAATTCCCAAGCCGTTGAGGACTCTAGGAAGCTTGTCGGCACCGACAGTGACGCGGAGACCTGGCTTGGAGATTCTCTTGATGCCAGTGATGACGCGATTGTTCTTGGAATCATACTTCATCTTGATGACCAAGGTCTTGTATGGCTTGCCATCTTCGGCCTTGACGGAATAATCAGAGATGAAACCTTCTTCTTTTAAGATTTCGGCAACCTTTTCACCGAGCTTGAAAGTCGGAAGAGAAACTTCTTCGGCTTTGCTCATGTTGGCATTGCGAATACGGGTGAACAAATCAGATAATGTATCGTTAACCATGATATTTCTCTCCTTTCCTTACCAGCTGGCCTTATGCATGCCAGGGATCTCGCCATTGTAGGCCATTTCTCTGAGGCAGATACGGCAGACGCCGAACTGTCTGATGACACCATGGACTCTGCCGCAACGTGTGCAACGGGTGTAGTTCTGTGTCTTTGGGTGCTTCTTTGGAGCAGCACACTTGATAATTAAAGCTTTTCTAGCCATTGATCTATCCTCCTATTACTTAGAGAAAGGCATGCCTAACTTTGTAAGCAAGGCAGCAGCTTCCTTATCGGTCTTGGCAGTAGTGACAATGACGACATCCATACCCTGGGTACGGGTGACCTTATCATACTGGATTTCAGGGAAGATCAACTGTTCCTTGACACCGACGGAATAATTACCACGACCATCAAAGGAATCCTTGGAAATACCACGGAAGTCTCTGACACGTGGAAGGTCGATGGTGATGAACTTATCCAAGAAATCATACATATGAATTCTTCTCAAAGTAACCTTGACACCAACGGCGGCGCCTTCGCGCAACTTGAAGTTGGCGATGGACTTCTTGGCTCTGGTGACGACCGGATGCTGGCCAGCGATTGTGGCAAGCTGGGAAACAGCTTCTTCAACATTCTTTTCGTTGCCACCGGCTTCACCCAATCTCATGTTGAGAACGATCTTGACGATCTTTGGGCATTCCATGATGGACTTATAACCGAATTCCTTCATCAATTCAGGAACGATTTCGTCCTTATACTTCTGTTCAAGACGGGAGGTATAAGTAGCTTTCTGATTGCCCTTGTTGTGAGCTTTCTTGACGGACACGCCGTTTTTCTTTTCTTCAGCCATGTTCAATCTCCTTACTTGATTTC
>CAVJFW010000026.1:0-23364 GCA_963648975.1 bacterium
CAGCTGACAAAAGCACTCACATGTATCCATTCTTTTCATTTCCTTTGGCTAATATTCACATAAAGGCATATAATGAAGATATTATGTTCATCACACTGAAAAAGAGTCTCAGGGAATTCCATCCTGACAGAAGCTCCATCCTTGACCTCATCCTCTTCATATTGCTATCCGCATTGATGCCGCTCTTCACTTTGGGGTATTTCAATTTCTCGGGGAATGCATCATCCGATGGGGCACTGACCTACTTCTACGAATTCGCTAAATACTACCCTGGAATCGCTCCGGCACTATATATATCCATACCTCTTTCTCTTCTCTATGTCACCCTAGCCATCATCTTCTATGTGAGGATGAAAAAGAAAGTGACGGAAAAACATAGGATGATATTCCTTATCCTCCTTGTCTTCATCATCATAAGAGCCATTTCTATCTTTGCCTTCCCCTATGGAGAAATGAACTATACCTACATTTCACCATTCGACAGCCAAAGCTTCTCCGTTCACTATTCGGGATATGAAATATCCTCAAGAATCACAAACCTTCTGTATGATTCCTGCTTCTATTCCTACTTTGCCATCTTCTTTTATTCCATCAAGGTGATAGGAAAGAAGAACAGATTCATCTTCCATCTCATCTATATCGCAATAGAACTCGTCGTATTGAGCATGGTCATCTATTCTCTCTGCACGGAGATGGAAACCTATGTCTTCAACTTCAGGAAGATCTTCATTGATCCACTCGATCACGGTTCTCCGTTACTTAGCATAAAATCCTACGTCAACAACCGAAACGTCTACGGTTTCTTCCTTCTCATCGGATCCATATATTCCATTGCCGAATTCTTCGAAAGGGAGAACATCATATCCTTCTTTATCTGCTTCATCTACTACTTCCTATGCCTTCTTGTGTTCTCCAAGACACCTTTCCTCCTCCTTACCGGAATGTATCTTCTCTTCTTCCTCTTCTACCCAATGTTCCAGTACAGAAAAGAACCGATATGGTCAACCATATTCCTCATTATCTTGCTTAGCATCGTATCCTTCATCCTCATCAGCTATTACTGCTACAGGGAAACCGTCTTCGACAGATATATCATGCCACTTGTCGCACAGCTGACCAAATGGGGAACCATGTCAGCCAGAAGAGACATCACCCAGTCCTGTCTAAGTATGATGACCAACCCATATTACATCCTCTTCGGATACTCAAAATATCCGTTCATGAACATCTTTGGGCAATATAACAAACTCCTTCCGATAGACCATACCGTCGACTATTCCACCCACAATTCCTTCGGAGACATATTCATGTATTTTGGTCTTTCCGGACTCATCTTCCTGTCCCTGTTCTTTGCTCTTATGGTAAGAAAACTTTGGACAGAGCTCTTCAGAAAGAAAGACGTCTCTGCCTTAAGATATCTATTTCTGATCGTCATCGTCCTTGTCTATTCCTACTCGGAACCTAGATTCCTTCTCCTTGAGGAAGGAAGCGCCATCATCTTTGCCATGATGATGACATTCCCCTATGTCCTCAGAAAAGACAGAAGAAGCAGATACAGGGAAACACTTCTGAGACATATAGACTGAACCACCTTTGTCAGATAAGCCACCTGCCTTACATGAAACATATGCATGTAGGCGGTGGCTTTTGAGGTATTGTATGTTTTCTGGAACCATCTCGATAAAATCGATAATCCAGAAAGAGCTGGTTCATATATGCGGCATGGCTTCACCTGGAGATTTGAAAAGACAGGTGAGATTCCCTCTTCTGCATCGCCTGATATCGAGTTTCCTTGATGATTTTGATAGATTGTATAATCATAGACACGTTACATCAAGCCATGAACATGGAATAATCCTTTTCGAGGCAAAAAGCTTCTGATATTGGTCAGTTTTTTGTCTTTCCATTCCATAATTCCAGCTTTTCTTCGTATTTTCCGTCTTCTTGTGATACACTCAAAAAAGAATATGAGGGGAAAACAGATGATCAAGATGGCCATTGTCGAAGATGAAGAAATCTATCTGAATCAGGTAAAAGAGTTTATTGACGATTATAAAAAGGAAGAACATGTATCATTCCATCTGGACTGTTTTGCTTCTGGATCCTTGTTCATGAACACATGGGTCAGGAACGAATATGACATCATCTTTCTGGATATCGTCTTGAAGGATTCCATCGATGGCATGGAAATAGCCAACAAAATCAGGGAAAAGAATTCCAATGCGATAATCATCTTCATCACCACGATGGTTCAATATGCGGTGAAGGGATATGAGGTGGAGGCCCTAGGATATCTTGTCAAGCCGATAACCTATTTCACTTTTCGTCAAATCCTGAATAAGGCATTGAAGAAGATTGACAAAGACGAAGATGTCTTCATCACTTGCAGCTATAAGGAAGAATTCGCCAAGATTCCTTCATCGGACATCACCTATTTCGAAGTCGCCAATCATTTTCTGACCATTCACACCACCCACGGGGATTATCAGATGAGAGGATCACTTTCGGATATGATTCAACTGCTGAAGAATAAGGATTTCGCATTATGCAATCAGTGCTATCTGGTCAACCTGAA
This sequence comes from bacterium, assembly GCA_963648975.1. Lineage (GTDB taxonomy): Bacteria > Bacillota_I > Bacilli_A > RFN20 > CAG-288 > Enterosoma. The sequence continues at coordinate 2,576 of CAVJFW010000026.1, forward strand.
ATATGTCTATGGCATTGAAGGCATGAAAGCCAAAGTCTACAAAGATACTTTGCAGATTTCCAGACCAAAGAAGAAGGCATTTCTGGATTCGCTGACGAAATATTGTGGAGACTGACATCATGGAATTCTTTTCTTCGTGCCTGGCCTTCTTTTCCAGGTTTCATGTCGAATTGTGGATTTTTTCATCACTGTTCCTGTTTTCCTGCCAGAAAAGAAACTTTTTCTGGCTTAGATATGTTCTATGCACAGCCATCTTCATTTCCTTGCCCTATCTTCTTCCGAGACTGAATGGTGAATCCCTCTACTATTACTCGTACCTGAGAATAGGGGAATGGGTCAATCTCACATGGGTCCTTCTCTATCTTCTGGATATGCTCTTCCTTTATGTTCTCTTCCAATTTGATTTCAGGGAAGTCCTTTTTTATGGTTCAGCCAGCTATACCATGCAGCATCTGATGAAGAGAGTTCTTTTCCTCTTCTGCAATCTTTGCGATATTTCCGTCCATTCCATCGGATACGGCATTGCCGGATTGATTCTTCTGATCATATCTTTCGGCTTATACTATTTTGTCTTTGTTAGGAGAATCAGGGTCGGCGAACACATCAATTCCAAGAACATTCTTATCATCTCCATATCCGCCGTGACCGTATTCCTTTATTGTTTCCTGTCAAGTTATGATGATCATTATTCTTCCGGAAACATTTCCTTGAGAATCACGACGATGATGACGGATATCCTGATTCTCGTCCTTCTTTTCGGACTTTTCGAACAATCCAAGGCAAAGAAGGAAAAAGAAGATATGGCCAGGATGCTTCATGAGAAGGAAGAGGACATGGTTTTCTCAAAGAAGAATATCGAGATGATCAATATGAAGACCCATGACCTGAAGCATCAGATTGATGCGTTAAGGGATATGGAAGCGGACAACAGAAACGAGAGACTTGATGAAATAGAGAAGGAAATCAATTTCTATGACAATGTCGCCCATACCAGCAACGAGGTCATCAATGTCGTTGTGACCAAGAAGTCCCTCTATTGTCAGAAACATGGAATCAAGATCAATTATTACCTGGACGACGGGGACATTTCCTTCATCGACGACGTCGACCTCTATACGATGCTTGGAAATATCATCGACAATGCAATCGAGGCTCTGTTGAAGGTATCCGACAAGGAAAAAAGAATCATCTACTTCAAGGTTCTGAGAAAAAATGATTTTCTTTCCATCACGGAAGAAAACTATGCCTCTCAGAAACTTGTCTTCCAGAACGGATTCCCGATTACCTCAAAGGAAGACAAGGCATACCATGGAATTGGGCTTAAGAGCATCGATTTCCTGGCCAAGAAATATCATGGAAACATGACCATGGAATGCCAAGGCGACATGTTCCGCCTCTGTATCCTGATACCGATAAAGGAAAAGAAAAACAAACTTCCGGAATGACAGAATATGGAAACTGAATGACAGTCTAGGGCATTTTTATTGGAATGTTTTTGCTCTCTTGTTAACTTGGTAGCGTTTTCAGGAGGTAAAGACATGGAAACAAAAAAAATCGTAGGAAGCGTCTGCTGGTACTTAGGTCTGACCGCACTTGCAGTCGCACTTGGAGTAGGAAATGCCATTGCGAATGACTATCATTCCATCATTTCCACAACCTTCCAGCAGGAGGAATCCAAGATTGTCGACAATGACGATGCAGACAAGTCGAATTCCCAGTATTTCAAAAAGTCTTACACGACGGATGAAGAACGCGAAAATGCTGGTCTTGCCTTATGCGAAGAGGCTGAGAGTGAAGGTATCGTTCTTCTGAAGAACGAAAAGAACGCACTTCCGCTTAAGGATGTGAAGAAGGTATCCCTGTTCGGTATGGACAGCGCAAATCCTGTCTATGGTGGCACAGGTTCCGGTAGTATCGATACTTCCAAGGCCATCACGGCAAAAAAAGGCTTCGAGAACGCCGGATTTGAAGTCAATCCAAAGCTCTGGGACATGTATACCGGTTTCGTCAGTGAGAAGAAGTATCTCAGAACATCTGCTTCCATCGAAGGCAACGCGGGCGTTCAGTACAAAGTCAACGAAGCTCCTCAGAGTGTATACACGGACGAAGTGAAGAACTCCTATTCCGAATACAAGGATGCCGCCATCGTCTTCATCGGAAGAAGCGGTGGTGAAGGCAGTGACCTTTCCTTCTCCACAGACGAAAATGCCAATGGTTATCTTGCCTTAAGTCAGAATGAAGCTGATATGCTTCAGGCCATCCAGGATTCCGAATATTTTGACAAGATCATCGTCATCATCAACTCTTCAAACTCCATGGAATTGGGTTGGATGAGTAACTATTCCAAGATCAAGGGCGCCATCTGGGTCGGTTCCGTCGGAACAACCGGCATGAACGCCGTTGCCAAGACACTCTCCGGTACCTACAATCCAAGTGGCAGACTGGTCGATACCTATGCAAAGAGCTCCAAGTCTGCTCCGGCCTGTCAGAATTTCGGCAATTTCGAATACACCAATGCCAATGAACTCTCCGATCTCAATGAACCATACTTCACATCAACCCAATACACCGGAAAGAACTACATCGTCTATCAGGAAGGAATTTATGTCGGCTATCGCTATTATGAAACCAGATATGAGGATGCCGTCTACAATCAGGGTAACGCCGGAACCTATCAGTATAAGGACGAGGTCGTCTATCCATTCGGCTATGGCTTAAGCTATACCACCTTTGAGTACTCCGATTACTCCGTCACGACAAAGAATGGAGATTATGTCGTCTCCGTCAAAGTCAAGAACACCGGTTCTGTCGCTGGCAAGACTCCAATTCAGGTCTATATGCAGAATCCATATACGGACTATGACAAGCAGAACCAGATCGAGAAGAGCTCAATCGAGCTTGTCGGATACACCAAGACGGATACCTTGAAGTCCGGTGAAGAGAAGACATATCAGATCACCGTCGATGATGAATCCTTCAAGACCTATGATTCCAAGAACAAGAAGACCTATATCCAGGATGGCGGAGACTATTATCTTGCCATCGGCGAGAATGCCCATGACGCCTTGAACAACGTCCTTTCCAGCAAAGGTAAGACCACTGCTGACGGAATGACTGAAAATGGCAACAAGAATCTCGCTCATAAAATCACCCTTTCTCAGGATTTCACGAAATTCAGCAAAGATTCCAATTCTGGAAATGCAATCACCAACCAGTTTGATGCCACGGATGTCAATTACTATTTCTCTGATGTCAAGTATCTGACCAGAAGCAACTGGACCGGAACATTCCCATCCAGCGTCAAGCTCGCGGCAAACGAGAAACTGAAAGCTGACTTAAGAAAGACCGGAAAAGATCAGGTCGAAGCAACGGATGCCAGCAAGTATACGATGCCGACTTTCGATGCCAAGAACGGCACTACCCTCATCACCATGAAGGGTGAAAGTTATGACAATGCCAACTGGGACAAAGTTCTTGACAATCTCACCAAGGAAGAAGCAATCACGCTTGTCACCTTAGGTGGTTACAAGACTCAGGCCGTAAAGTCCGTCGCCTATCCTGGAACCACGGATAAGGATGGTCCTCAGGGTATCTCTTCCACCTTGGTCGGCGGAACCAAGAAGGCTGGTATGGCTTATACTTCAGAAGTCGTCCTGGCTTCCACCTTCAACGATGAACTCGTCGAAAGAGTCGGCAAGGCCATCGGCGAAGACGGACTTGCCTTAGGTGTCACCGGTTGGTATGGTCCAGCCATGAACATCCACAGAACCGGCTTCACTGGCAGATCATTTGAATATTTCAGTGAAGATCCATATCTTTCCGGTATGATCGGTGCTGCTGAAATCAAGGGTGCCAGAAGCAAGGGTATGATCACCTACACCAAGCACCTTGCATTGAATGATCAGGATACCAACAGAAAGGGTCTTGCCACATTTGCCAATGAGCAGACTGTCCGTGAAATCTATCTCAAGCCATTCGAATTGGCTTTCAAGGTTGGTAAGACAAATGCCTATATGGAATCCCATAACCGTTTAGGTGCAACATGGGTCGGTGGTTCTAGCAACCTTCTTGAAAATGTCCTGAGAACCGAATGGGGATTCGACGGATTCGTTCTGACGGATTATGTCGGTACACCAGTCTATCAGTCCGCTTTACAGGCTGTCATCAACGGTGATGACATGATGCTTTGCACCAAAGCCACAGCTGATGATATCTCCACATACAAGGATAATGCCTTTGTCATGACCAAGGTCAGACAGGCTTGCCACAGAATTCTCTATACCGCCGTCAACACTGCTGCCATGAACGGAATCACCAAGGATACCAAGGTCGTTCCTGTCACTCCAGCATGGAGAATCTGGTTGACTGTTCTCACTGTCGTTCTTTATGTCGCCATTGCAGCCGGTGCTGTATTTGTGACATACGTCTTCTTCTTCAAGAAGAAAAAACAGAAGGCTGAATAATCCTTTCTGAATGAAATCAAGACCATGGGATCAAATGATTCCATGGTCTTTCAGTTGGAATCATATAGGCAATCCATTACAATGAATGTGGGAACATTAAGACAAAAAAAATCACACACGATTTATTCCAGTTTCCAAGACACTTACGCTTTATATAAGAAGGAGGACACATCAATGAATGATGAATATTTCATGAAGAAAGCCATTGAGCTGTCCAAATTGGCTGTCGAGCATGGCAACGAGCCGTTTGGGGCAGTCCTGGTGAAGAATGACGAGATTGTCTTTACCAACGAGAACCAGATTTATACACATCATGATCCAACCTTCCATGGAGAGATGGGACTGATACGTCAGTTCGTCGAACAAACCGGAATCACCAGTCTTGAGGAATATACCCTTTATTCCAGCTGTGAGCCATGCTTCATGTGCAGCGGCGCCATGGTGTGGATGAAACTCGGAAGACTGGTCTATGGGGCAAGCAATATCGAATTGGAGGAAATTCTTGGAAACGAAGGATGCAATTGCTCAAAGATGGTCTTCGACAACTCTTTCTGGCATCCAGAGGTGACATCCGGAGTTCTTAAGGAAGAAGCCCTTGAAGTCCTCAAGGATTATTTCTCCGATCACAGGAAAGGATAGAGTAGAAACATTTCATTATCTATCCTATGGATGGCTTGTTTTGTTTTTTTCGATTAAAAGATAGAATCGATGAACCACATAAAAGAAGTAGCTTATGAAGTATGATTTTATACTCTTTGATGACGATAATGCTGACATTTGAAACTTACCATACCAAGTGATAGAATGTGTCTAATAATACAAGGATGGAAATCCATATGATCAACCTAGAACAATTCTATGCCTGTGTCGGTGGTGATTTCGGTGAAGTCATGGACAGATTTAGCGGAAACGAAGACATGATCAAACGATTCCTGAAGAAATTTCTGGAGGATGAAAGTTTTTCTCTCTTGGAAAAATCCATGGAGACAGGTGATGTCAAGTCAGCTTTCCGCGGCGCACATAGCCTAAAGGGAGTCGCTTCCAACCTCGGTCTGAAGAATCTCTATTCCGTCAGCTTCGACATAACGGAAATACTTCGTGCCGAAAAGCTCGAGGAAGCAAAAAAGTCTTTTCCGGAGGTCAGCAAGGAATATACACAGGCCTGTGATTTCATCAGGGAACTTGAATGAAACTGCGATACACTAGGAGTATATACTCCTAGTTTTTCTTAAGTGTTTTTAGTAAAATGAGTTATCGATGTCTAATTATCAGGAGATGAGACATGATTGATTATTCTGAAGTCGCCAAGGCACTTGCTGCCGATTATCTTAATGTCTATGTCGTCGAGCCAGAGAAGGATTATGCCTACATCGCAGAGCTGAAAGGCTATGTCATTGAGGATATCCAGAAATTCGCCAATGGCTTTTGCTATTCCCAATATCTGAACACTTATGTAGGTGCCCGCGTCTGTAAGGAAGACAAGGAGGAATTCCTGCGTCTTGTCATGCCAGAAGGACTCATTTCCGTCTTTGCCGATGGCAAGGAAAGGTTCGAGCTTAACTATAGGGTCGACATCAATGGTGTTCTTCATCATTTCAGCGGTCTTTATATCCGCATTTCCAAAAAAGATGAACCTCTCAGGCTTGTCGCCGGTTTCAGAAACATCGATGACATCGTCTCCATGCAGGAAAAGAAGGAAAAAGAAGGCCTTACCAAGGCTTACGATGCCATCTCAGACATCTTCCTTTCCATGCACCGTGTCAATGTGAGGAAAAACACCTATTCCACCATCAAGACGACCCAATTCATCATGAAATACAGTATCCCTGGATCGAATGATTTCAAGGAAAATGTCAATAGCATCATCAAAGGCCTTGCCACGGAGTCCAGCATCATCTCCGCCCTGGAATTCCTTGACCTTTCTACCTTGGATGAAAGAATGAAGGATAAAAAGCATATCTCCACCGACTTTGAAGGCAGGATTGCCGGTATCTGCAGACTTCATTTCATAAAGGAGAGCACTGACTCCTCAGGAAGATTGCATCATGTCATCTTTGCCGTGGAAGTCTCGGAAGGAAACAAGTACCAGTCCGTCTTCTCTGCACTTCTTAGTGATTATCGCAATGTCTATGTCGCCAATCTGGATGATGGCACAGCCAAAATCCTCAAAGTATCCGAGGATTATGACTTTGATGTCGTCGCCAAACTCAGGCACAAGGTTTTTCCACTCGATTCCCTGATCAAGACATGGATTCATACAAGAGTCCATCCGGACGATCAGGAAAAGCTTCTGAAGACATTGAATCTCGAAAGTATACGTAAGGAACTTTCCACCCAGAAGGAAGCTGTCGGAAACTATCGCAGCATGGATAATGGCAAATATCATCGTTATCAATACACCCTGAAGAAGATAGATGACCATACCATCATCGCAGGCTTCCGTATCATCGATGCCATCTTCGAGGAGCATCAGAAAGAAAGAGAGAAGGAAGAAGCCTACCACAGGGAAATCGAGAATTCCTATAAGAAACTCGAGGAAATGCATGATATCCTTGTCTCCTCTGGTATGGGAACCTGGAGGATCACCTTACTTGATGGTAAGCCCGGCAGCATGGAAGCAGATTCCTTCATGAAGGAACTGCTTGGCATAAAGGACAAGAATCTCACTCCAGAGGAAACCTATGATGCCTGGTTTTCCAATATCGTTCCAAGTGCCGTGCCATCAGTCTTGGAATCCGTTTCCCAGATGGAAAAAGGGCTGAATGCGGAAAACACCTATTTATGGAAGCATCCTTCCTTAGGTGAGCGCTATGTCCGTTGTGGTGGAACAGCAACCAAGATTGAAGGCGGATATGTCCTTCGCGGATATCACTATGATGTCGATAAGATCGTCAGGGACCAGAAGGAACAGGAATTGGCTCTCGGCCATGCCCTAGCCCTGGAAAAGCAACACTTGGAAGTCATTTCCGCCCTGGCTACAATCTACACAACAATCTTCAGGGCAGACATATATACCCATGAATATGAAGTCATCAACAGTGTCGAGCGGATGGGAAAAGTCGCCACCAGGACAGGAAACTTCGATGATGTAAAGGAAGACATCATCAATGCCTTCATAGCCGATGAGATGAAGGACAAGATGCGTGAATTCCTCAACCTTGACACTCTTGGAGAACGACTGAGGAACGTCAACACCATCGCCACGGAATATAAGGATCCCCAGGGAAAATGGTTCCAAGCCCGTTTCATCGTCAAGGCCAGGGATGGGAACAATGATGTCCATAAGGTTTTATATGTTGCCCGTGACTGCACCAAGGAAAAAGAAGCGGAACTCAAACAGGAAGCCGCCCTGAAAGATGCCTTGATGGCAGCAAGACACGCAAGCCGTGCCAAGACGACGTTCTTAAACAACATGTCCCATGACATCCGTACTCCGATGAACGCCATCATCGGTTTTACCGCCCTTGCACAAACCCATATCGACAATGCGGAGCAGATTCAGGATTATCTTTCCAAGATCCATACTTCCAGCACCCATCTTCTTTCCCTGATCAACGAGATTCTGGATATGAGCCGAATCGAAAGTGGAACCGTAAAGCTAGAAGAGAATGTCGTTCATCTTCCGGATGTCCTTCATGATCTTCGTACCATGATTCAGGGACAGGTGGCTGCAAAACAGCAGAATCTTTATATCGATACCCTCGACGTCACAAACGAAGACATCATCACCGATAAGCTCAGACTCAATCAGATTCTTCTCAACATCGTCAGCAATGCCATCAAATATACCAACATCGGTGGCAATATCTTCATCCGTGTCAAGGAAAAGCCTTGCACGATAAAGGACCATGCCACCTATGAATTCACCATAAAGGATAATGGTATCGGTATGTCCAAGGAATTCCTCGGTACCATCTTTGAGGCATTCACAAGAGAACGTTCCACTACCGTCAGCGGAATCCAGGGAACGGGATTAGGTATGTCCATCACCAAGAACATCGTCGACATGATGAATGGAACCATCACGGTCGATAGCGAACTTGGAAAGGGAAGTGAATTCGTTGTCACCCTTGACTTCAGGTTGGCTGACAAGGCAGTGACCTATAGTCCGATTCCAGAACTGGTCAATGCCAGGGCCTTGGTCGTCGATGACGATATCAATACCTGCCAGAGTGTCTCCAAGATGCTCCGCGAAATCGGTATGCGTCCGGATTGGTCGACATCCGGCAAGGAAGCCATCATCAGAGCCATGGAAGCAGATGAAATCAAGGATGAATACAAAGCGTATGTCATCGACTATCTGATGCCGGACATGAACGGAATCGAAACAGTCCGTCAGATTCGCAAGGTCATCGGAGATGAGGCACCGATCATCGTCCTCACTGCCTATGACTGGTCGGAATTCGAAGAAGAGGCCAAGGCTGCCGGTGTTACGGCATTTGTCTCCAAACCGATTTTCATGTCCGAACTGCGCAATGTCCTTACCAAGCCGGGAGAAGAGACCATCAAGAGCAAACCGGTACCGACAAAATATGACTTTGCCGGCAAACGTGTCCTTCTTGTCGAGGACAACGAACTCAACCGCGAAATCGCCATGGCCATCCTAAAGGATGCCGGAATGGAAGTGGACATCGCCTGTGATGGTACGGAAGCCGTCGATGCCATCTACAAATCCGAGGAAGACAGATATGATGCCGTCCTGATGGATATCCAGATGCCGAAGATGGATGGATATACCGCAACCAGGGAAATCCGTACCTTGAAGAACAACAGGAAAGCCAATGTTCCGATTGTCGCCATGACGGCCAACGCCTTTGACGAAGACAGGCAAAAAGCTTTCGAGGCTGGCATGAACGGTCATATCGCCAAACCGATCGATATCACGACCATAGCCACCACACTGAATGAAATCTTCAAAGATCGGAACTGAATCATAATTTGCTAGACACATCAATCAAACAAGTGTAATATTATTTTTAGAAAGAAAAACGCCATGAAAAAGAATCGAATCCTTATCGCTGATGACGTAACCATGAATAGGGAAATGCTTGCCGAGATGCTTTCGGACAAGTATGATTTCAGCTATGCCTCCAATGGTGTTGAGGTCATCGAGGCTCTTTGTGGCGAAAACAAGATAGATCTCGTACTCCTTGACCTGAACATGCCTGTCATGAACGGTTTTCAGGTACTAGAGATTTTCAATGAACGTCGTTGGATTGAGGAAATTCCGGTCATTATCATTTCTGCCGAGGATAGCAATGATTTCCTGAACCGTGCCTACGATCTTGGTGTAACCGACTACATCAGCCGTCCCTTCAAGAGCATCGTCGTCCAGCGCAGAGTCGAGAATACCTTGACCATGTATTCCAATCAGGAACGTTTAGTCAGGCTTTTCAATGAGCAGGTCTACGAGAAGGAAAAAATCAACAATGCGATGATAAACATCTTCTCCAATGTCATCGAAAACCGTAACCATGAGTCTGGAAGCCATACCCTCAATGTCCAGGCCATCACCAAGCTTCTGCTTGAACATCTCAGCAGATTGAGTGACAGATACCATCTTTCCGAATCACAGATTGCCCTTATTTCCTCTCTTGCCGCCCTGCATGACATCGGCAAGATCATGATTCCGGAATCCATCATCAACAAGCCAGGAAAGCTTTCCTCCGAAGAATGGGAAATCATGAAATCACATACCATCGAAGGCGATAGGATATTATCCGATCCAAGTCTGGATCAGAACAGCGAATTCGTCAGAACGGCACGTGACATCGTCCGTCATCATCACGAAAAATATGATGGCAATGGATATCCAGATGGCCTTGTCGGCGATCAGATTCCGATAAGTGCCCAGGCCGTGTCCTTGGCCGATGCCTATGATGCCCTGACAAGCGAAAGATGCTACAAGCCAAAGTTCAGCCATGAGAAATCCATCAGTATGATCCTAAACGGTGAATGCGGAGTCTTCAATCCCTTGCTGCTGGAATGTCTGAAGGATGTCTCTGAAAACCTGAAGGAACTGAAACAATCAGGAAAACCTTACGATTATCAGGATGAGGCAGCCCATATTGCTGATGAACTTCTTCTTGAGAACGGACTTCCCAAGTCCAATGGTGTACGTCGCATGATGGACAATGAAAAGATGAAGAAGGATTTCTTCATGAGTTGTGCGGATGGCATCCAGTTTGAATATGATGTGCTGTTAAGCAAGTTTACGGTCGTGTATACCAATGCGGAAGGTAAGTCATCAAGAAAGATCTTCTTCACTTCTTCTGAGGATAACGAAGTTTTCATTCCTCAGAAGTATTGGGACATAATGATGGAGAAACTATCACATACGTCACGTGAAGATCCAGTCTGTGAACTGGATGTCGAGCTGCTTATAGAGAAAAAGCTTACCCCCTACCATGCAAGTATCATGGCAATCTGGCCAGAATACGGCTCAAGATGCCTATCTGTCATAGGTAATATGAAGGCAATCTGAAGACTTTTCGAATAAAGAAGACAAAACTGATCAATCCAGGAATCCGGGAAAAACTCAGATTCATGGGTTGATCTTTATTTGTTTTCACAAAAAAATATTTTTTCCAGGCGGCAGTGCAAACTTTGCCACACATGATTTTTCATAGGTTATAGGATTTTTTGAAAAAACGTCCTGTTTTTTCTTGAAATGTCATATAGTTTTCATTAATATTTATTATTATCACCAGGAGGAATTATATGTCAAAGACAAAGATCATGTTCGTCTGTCAGGGAAACATCTGCCGTTCTCCTTTAGCTATGTTCCTTCTCAGATACAGAATCAAGGAAATGGGCTATGAGGATGAATATGAAATCATATCCGCAGGCCTGGAAACATCCACCAAGGGTGAAGACATGCATGTGGAATCAAAAAAGCAGCTTGATCTTCATAATATCCCGTATGGACCACATAAGGCACACATGCTTTCCCCAAGGGAATACCTTGAGCAGGATTTCGTCCTCTACATGGAAAACTATCAGAAGATAGCCATCAGAAGAATGATGTCAGGAAACCATCCGGAGAAGATGCACCGCCTATATGACTATACCGGAGAGGAAAGAGACATCGCAGACCCATTCTATACCGGTGACTTCAAAACAGCCTATGATGACATATCCGAAGCCATCGATAACTTCATTCTGACTGAAATAAAATCAAAACACTGAAACCATAGAGTCACCTGCCATCATTTCTGTTGTATGGAAATGATGGCAGGTGATTTTTTTGGATTGCACTCATTTTTTGGCAAAAAGAAAACGGGGACTATTTCTAGTCCTCGTTGTTTTCGTTTGCTTTTTGATGATATCCACCCTTGTAGCCATAGCCGTAACCATATTTGGTCGCATAGCCATATCCACCTTTTCCATAGTCTTCGTCCGTTGTGACCATGGACATGGTGATACCGATGACATCCATCTTCTTTTCGACGATGGCCTTGCATGCTGCTGCAACATCCTTCTTCTTGGAGACATGCTGGGCACAGACGACAAGGAATCCGTCGACATCATGACCGACGAGAAATGCATCGGAGATGACAAGGACAGGAGGAGTATCAAGAAGAACATAATCGTACTGCTTCTTCAGTTCCTCGATAAGTTCCTTCATCTTGTTGGAGCTAAGGATTTTACCAGGGAACGGAGTATGGGAACCGGCAGAGATGACATCGACACCCTTGCAATGATGGATGATGTCCTCGAGTTCGGCGTCACCCTTGACATAGTCGACGATACCGATCTGATTGTGGAAATGGAAGAGCTTGTGGATGGCAGGCTGACGAAGGTCAAGGTCAAGAAGTGCGACCTTGAGTCCTTTTTCGGCATAGACGAGAGCGAGGTTGCAGCTCATGGTCGTCTTGCCTTCCGCTTCCTGGGCCGATGTAATGGCATAGCAGGAAATCTTCTTTTCCAGGGATGCGAAGTCAATGTTCGTCTGAAGACGTATGATGGCATCAGCCTCAGGGGAATTGAAGTCCTTGATGAGGCCTGTATCGTTTACACGATGCTGGCTCAGTTGAGCATTATTCTCAGGCATTTTCCATTCCTCCCTTTTCATTTTCCTTCTTTTCGATCATTTCGACTTCGACATTGTTGTCATACTTTGGAATCATGCCGATGACCTTGAATCCGGTGATATCCTCAAGGTCAGCCTTGGAGGCAACCTTGGTGTTGGTAAGCTCACGTATGATGCCATAGGCAGCACCGACGACAGCTCCGGCAAGCATGCCGATTAAAGCTAGGATGATGGTGGATGTGGAAGTATCCTTGGCAGAATAGGCAGTACCCATGCTGGTGAGGGAATTCTTCAGCATTCCATAGACAGGACTTGTCGGCTTGTTGACAAGTTCAACGATGGAGGAAGAGACAAAGTTGGCGACATCGATGGCAAGAGCCTCTGTCTTGCAGGTGGAAGTAATGCTGAGGAAGATGCTCGTGGAATTGCTGACAACCGTCGGAATGGAGACGGAATAGAGTTTCTTTATGGCAGTAAGGTCAAGATTCGTCGTGACCTTTCCGTTCTCATCCTTGAGATAGATATCTTCATATTTCTTCTCGGCAAGCTTGTTTCCGACGGAGGTAAGAACCTCGTCAGTGGTGGCATAGCCATAGGCGATGCTAGTCTTCTGGATGGCCAAGGAAATGTTGGAGCTCGTCGTGTTGGATTCGGAAGTATCCGAATTCACGGTCATGAGCTGAACCGTTGCCTGATATTTCGGTGTCTTGATGATCTTCGAATAGGCGACACCACCGCCAAGACCGACAAGAACCATGACGATCAAGGCAACCCAATGCTTGTAGATCATATGCCATATCTGGCCTAAGGTGACACCTTCCTTCTCTTCTTCGACAACCTCATAGTTGTCATATCCATTTGGTTTCTGCAGGGAAACCATCTGGTTCTGATAATCATTGTTGTTTTCCATGTTTTTCTCCATGTTCTAAAAAGAAACTATATTATAAGGCAGATTTGATTTGCTGACAAGAAACGACCGTACCAGGCAGGAAATCAGAGACATAAGGTGTGACACTGGCAAGAGAATCGAACTGTCCCTTACCTACCGTGAAGAAGAGAATAAGCAAAACGATACCAAAGCAGATACGATAGATGCCGAATACATTGAACGTCCTGGTTCTCAGCATCTTCATGAAGCACTTGATGACGAGAAGTGAGACACCGAAGGCAACGGCCATGCTGACCAGGATGAGAACAACCTGGAAACCAGTGATGCCGGCCACTTCACCCTTTGATACCTTGATGCCATACATGACACCCTTGATGAGTGAACCACCGAACATGGCCGGAATGGAAAGATAGAAGGAGAACTTGGCAGCTGTTCTTCTGTCGATGGACATCAACAATGCGGCACAGATAGTGACACCGGAACGGCTCGTACCAGGAATCAATGCAAGACACTGTGCAAGTCCGATGATCATGGCATACTGTATGCTGACTTCCCTAACGGAATGGATGCGGAAGACAGGATAGTTCGTCATTGCCTCCTCAGAGACATCATCATCGATAGCCGTGGACATTGCTCTGTTGAGATGATATCTTTCCTTGATTTTGTGTGCCCTTCTGTTGAGGAAGAATTCGATGACAAGGAAGGCGATGCCATAGAAAATCAAGGTGATGGAAACGACAAGGTAGTTGAACAGATATTTGTCCATCAGGTCATCAAAGAGAATGCCAAGGACACCTGCCGGAATACTGGCGACAAGAATCTTTGCCCAGGTCATCCATATTTCCTTTTTCTGTCTTTCGGACTTCTTCTTTCCGAACGGCCAGAGATCCTTGAAGAAGGACAGCACGACGGCGATGATGGCTCCGAGCTGTACGATGACTAGGAAAAAGTCATAGAAGGCTGCACCCTGTGTTTCCTTGAATCCGAAGAACTGACCAAGAATGATCATGTGACCCGTAGAAGAGACAGGCAGCCACTCAGTGATACCTTCGACGATACCGAACACAATCGCCTTAAGGATTTCGATAAAGTAGTTCATATATATCCTCTTTTTTGCTCATGAAAACATATTTTCAAAAGCTTCCCTATATTGTACTAAAGTCGAATCAAAATACAAAACATCCCAAAAATCACAATCACTTTATTGTACATTTTTAGTCATAAAGTTCAATATCGTTTATATTTTCCTACAATAACATTCCTATGTGCGTACGTTTCTGTCATCATGAAGACAGAAAGCCGGATACATATGGATATAAAGGAAAACTACAGCCAGACGGCTGTAGTGACGCATTTAGTCCTTGGAAGTGGATAAGGAACTTCCATCCTGGGCCGATGCGATGAGAAGCAAAACACGATATACGAGTTCGAGAAGGGCGATGATCATGTTGTTGATGTATTCGATGTTGTAGTATCTGAACAGTTTCCTGCACATCTCGATTTCCTCATCGTTGGCGATGGCATCCGTCTTCATCAGCTCAAGCGCTCTTTCCTGAGCCTTCTTCTCCGTCTTCAGCATAAGGATGGAGAACACAAAGGAGATGACATAGAAGAGAAGACCGATGGCGCAGCATGTGATGGTGGCATAGACGTTGTCAGCCTTGATGATGAAAAGATCAAGTAGGACACCGATGAGAATCAAGGGGACGAAGGCCAGAGGGCCAAAATAGATGATAGGGGTCAGCTTGATCTGGAATCTCATGGCCGGATCATTTTCCTTGTCCAATACAGCCAGGGAAGACTTCTGTGCAGCCATGGCCAAGGATGTCACGCTATCCTTCTTCCATGTCAGTCTTCTCAGACGGACCTTCTTGAAATAGTGGCTGTAGCTGTTTCCAAAAAGAACAGAGCCGTTCTTGGAGACACGGATGTTGTTCAAGCCATTCCTGTCGAGAATTTCCCTTGCAATTTCCTCACCGGTCTTTCCGATGCTGTTCTTCATCTTGTTGTATCTGTGATAGCAGATGGCAAGGCAGATGGAGATGACAAGTGCAACCACAGACAAGATGACAAGGGCCAATCCTACGATGAAGATACATACGATAAGTCCACTGGATACATTTTCAGAGAAACCGAACGCTTCCCTGATCGCATTTACCAAATCTGACATATAAAGCCTCCCAATTCATATGACAAAGTATATCATACAGGAAATCATGGCTACAACCTGATATACATCGAAAAAGAATATATATTGATAAAAGACAATCGAATTTTTTCATGGAATGAAGTAAACTATCCCCATCATGAAAAAACATCCTTGGTATCACTACATCTTTCCCGTCCTCTTCCTTCTCATGATTGCCTTCATCATCGTCGAAGCCGCCACACCAGGAAGCAAGTCCTCAAGTCAGAGCAGGATCTTCGCCTCCCTTTTTGACCATGGTGCGAAAACGACGGAAATCATCGCCCCACAAAGCATCCAAATCGAAGGAGCGGATACCCTATACATCGACAAGGAAAACGAATATCAGGTCACATTCCAGCCTAGCGAGACATCAGACAAGAGAGTCAGATACGAAATTCTCTCAGGAAAGGAATGCGCCTCCCTGGATGAAAACAGATTGACCGGAACAAAGGAAGGAAAAGTCACACTCAAGGCAACAAGCCTCTATGACGAAAAACTCACCGACACATTTGAGGTGAGCGTGAAGAAGAGTCCTATAACCAGACTGACACTGTCTACCAGCAAATCCACCGTTCTTTTGGGAGAGACATTCAGATTCGATGTGAAGGAGGCGAACATAAACGACATTCATCTCGTCTATGACGAAGAATATTTCATCTCACCCCAAGCAGGATACCTGAAAGCTATCAAAAAGGGAAATACATCACTGAAGGTGACATTGAAGGCTGATGAAAATATCACCTCCTCCAACATTTCCATGAGAATAGAAGAAGGAAACCTCATATCCCCTACCAGGCTTGACTACGATGAGGAAAAGACCATCTATGTAAACGAAAAACTGGAAGTTACCCCACAATTCAACCAAGGATGCAATGATTCTCTCTTTACCATCAGGATAGACGGGAACAGTGAAAAGGAAAATACGATATCCTTTGAGGAAGAAGGAGAACATGTTCTTCTCATCCAGAGCGTTGCAAATGAAAGTCTGAAGAAGGAATGCAGGCTTCATGTCATCAGCTGCAAGGCAAAGGGAATAAAACTGAACAGTTCCGTCATCCAATACGGAAAAATGACAAAGCTCGACTATGAGCTCATCTCCGAAAAGGATGGCATAGAAGTCACCGACCACAGCATGGAATTCTTCTCCGCAGATGAAAAAATCGCCAAGGTCACAACCGATGGCTACATCATCGGCTATCAGAAGGGAAATGTCGAAATCAGACTGACATGGATGGAAGATGAAAGCGTCACACTATCCACTTCCATCTCCGTGATTTCCATGGATGTGACGAAATACAACAGCATCCACACCCTGGTCAGAAAGCTCATCGGACACTATGGGTGCTTCCTTGTCACTGCCGTGTTCGGAATCCTCACCTGCTTCCTCTTTTTCTTCGACAGCAAGAAGAAAAAATATTTTTCCACAGCTGGATATCTTCTCATCGGACTGTTGATTGCCATACTTTCCGAGGTGCTTCAGATATTCACTTCCGACCGTGGGCCAAGCGCACAGGATGTCATGATTGACTTTGCCGGATATCTGACCGGATACGTTCTCAGTTATATCATCTATCTCATCATCAGGAAAAAGAAATCCCAAAAAGAGAACCAAGGCTGAAAAAGTCTGGTTCTCTTTTGTTTTTCAAGCCGAGCATCTTTCTGTCCCATGATCAAAAAATACCTACCCCACAATATGAGGCAGGTATATATCATCAAAGCTGATTCAGATAGTCGTTATAGACTTCCTTGATTGTCTCATAGATGTTGTGCTGAGGTTCCCAGCCGAGAAGCTTCGTGATTTTCGAATGGTCACAGCAGCTATACGGATTGTCGCTAGGACGGATGAGGTTTCCGTCGACGACAATCTTCACATCCAATCCCGTGAGGGAGACAATATATTTCACAAGTTCCTCGAGAGAATAGGAGATACCATAGCCGATGTTGTAGATTTCCTCGCTCTTCGAAGATTCGATGACCATGCGGTATGCCTTGACAAGATCCTTCACATCGAGGAAGTCACGGCTGACCTTTAGGTTACCCGTATAAAGGATGTTTTCCTTCCTTGGATTCTTTCTGATCATGGCAGCCTGTTTGGCAATCATGGGAACGAAGAAATTCTCGTTTTGACCGATGCCGGCATGGTTGAAAGGTCTGACGCAATATATCGGAAGCTCATATTTGTCATGATAGACTTCGGCAATCTTTTCCTGCATGATCTTGGAAATACCATAAGGAGAAGTCGACTTCAGGAAGGAATTCTCATCGAGCATCTTCAGGGATGGCGCATATTCGTCACCGGAGCCGACGAGAAGGATTCTCGGCTTCATGAGGAAGTCCTTGCAGGCTTCCAGGATATTCAATGTTCCGGTGAGGTTGACACCGAGCATTCTCTGTGGGTTCTTCCATGCCATACCGACACCGCCGACATCCGTGAGGTTGAAGATGTGGGTCGGATTGAGAAGGTTGATCAACGCCTTCACAGCCTTGGCATCCGTGACATCGCAGTTATAGAAGCCATCAAAGCGGTAGTTTTCCTGAACCTCCTTGATATCCGAACCAAAGACATCATATCCATTTTCCTTAAGTTCTTTTCCGAGATAGACACCACTGACGCCAGCAACTCCGAAAATCAATGCTTTCTTGATCATTTTGGATATCCTCCTTCTTGTATACAAGTAAAGGTTCTTTACTAATAATATACCCCATTGCAAACGCTTTCTCAACTTTGGACACTCAAAAAAGCGAGATTTTCAATACAAAAGACGATATTGCAATGACTTGGATGATTCTCATCTCTCGGAGCCAGGATAAAGTGATAAAATGAAGACATGATTGCAAACAGAATCCTTCTCAGGCAATATTCCACGTCTTTGAAGACAGAAATGTCCATCGCCATATACGGAAAAAGAAAAGGATATCCGATTCTTGTCTTTCCATCCCAGGATGGAAAATGTCTCGACTATGAGACTTTCAGGATGGTGGACACCCTTTCGGAATACCTGAAAGCGGGAAGCATCCAGCTGTTCTGCGTGGACTCCTTTGACAAATACTCCTTCTCCGACCTCAAGGGGGACCCCGAGAAAAGAATACATAACCAGGAAAAATATTATGACTACATCATCTCTGAGGTGATACCGTTGATCAGAAGATACAATTCCACAAAAAAAAGAATTCTTCTGACAGGAAACAGCATGGGAGGATACCATGCCTCGAACTTCTTCTTCAGAAGGCCAGACCTCTTTGAGGGATTCATTTCCCTGAGTGGCATCTTTGACGCCTCTCTGTTGATGAACGGATACATGTCTTCTCTCGTCTATCAGAATTCACCGATACATTGCCTTTCCAACATGCCCATCGATCATCCTTATATTGAGACATACAGGAACAGAAGCATTTATCTATGTGTCGGACAGGGCAAATATGAGGAAGAAGGACTGAAGACCCAGCCCATCCTGGAAAAGCTTCTAAGGGAAAAGAACATCCCTGTCTTCTCCGACTATTGGGGAAAGGATGTCGACCATGACTGGACATGGTGGAGAAAGCAGATTATCTATCTTCTTCCGAAGGTGCTTTCCGACATCAGGGAAAGAGAAAACATATCCTGATTCTTGCAAATGGATTCATCTGTAATGTAAGTAAACACTTTCTTCAGTTTATGTATCGTTTGTCCTATAGAATATGCCGATTCTTTCGTATAACGAAAGAGAATGGAGTAAACATCAAAAATGAATTTTGTCTTTATATCGCCAAACTTTCCTCTCAACTATTATCATTTCGTCGTCGCCTTACATAAAAACGGTGTCAATGTCCTCGGAATCGGAGACACACCGTATGAGTCATTGAGGGCTGAACTGAAGGAAGCCATGACGGAATATTATTTCGTCTCCGACCTGAACAATTACAATGAGCTTCTCAAAGCGGTCGGTTATTTCACCTATCGCTACGGAAAAATCGATTGGGTTGATTCCCTGAATGAATTTTGGCTGGAGAACGATGCCAGGCTGAGAAGTGACTTCAACATCCAGACAGGGCTCAACGCCTCCGAGATTTCCAGATACAAGCTGAAATCCGTGATGAAGAAATACTATGCCCTTGCCGGCGTCAAGACTGCCAAGTGGCATCTTGTCAACACCATGGCCGACTGCAGAAAATTCATCGAGGAAGTCGGCTACCCAGTCATCGTCAAGCCGAACAACGGTGTCGGCGCCAGCGATACATGGAAGATAGACAACGAAAAGGATCTCGATGTCTTCTTCTCCAGGAAAAGGGAAATCGACTACATCATGGAAGAATATGTCGATGGCTACATCAGAACCTTCGATGGTGTCTCCGACTCTTTGGCAAGGCCTATCTATTCCTGCAGCCATGTGGAGACGGATTCCCTGATGGATTGCGTCAACCTCGGTCATTCCGTCTGGTATTATGTCGACAAGGACATACCCTATGAGCTTCGTCAGGCCGGAGAAAAGGTCCTTCTTGCCTTCCAGGCCAAGAACAGGTTCTATCATTGCGAATTCTTCATTGCCAAGACGGACAAGCCAGGTCGTTGGAAGAAAGGCGAAGTCATCGGTCTGGAAGTCAATATGAGAGCACCTGGCGGATACACTGTGGACATGGAAAACTTCTCCGGTTCCCTTGACTTATACCAGGTCTGGGCTGACATGATTGCCTATGGCGAAAACAGACATCCACTCGGCGACACGAGATTCTATTGTTCCTATGTTGCCCAAAGAGACAACAAGAACTACATCCATAGCCACGAAGACATCATGAAGCAATACCCGGAAATCAAGATGTATGGTGACATACCGGAAGCAATTGCCGATGAAATGGGAGACCACTACTACATTTGCAACTTCAAGAGTTTTGACGATTCCAAGGCGTTTGCCAAATATTGTCTCACCGAAAAGGAAACTGACGACACTGATTTCCATATCGATGACATCAATCCCATCGAAGTCATCAAATAAGCTCCTTCGGGAGCTTTTTTCGATGACCATTTCTTTTACGGTTGTGATTTCTACTTGGCGTAATATGCCGTAACACAGGATTTTCCCAACTACAAAAAAATATTTTTTACTTTTTTTCGTAATTCCGCTTCTGGATTGTAGATATACATATGAGGAGACAGACTCATATGGAATTCAGGCTGGAAAAGAAGGTGACATTGATGTCGGATGTCATGGTAAGACATATGTTTGACAACAACATAGAGAA
>CAVJFW010000027.1:0-23215 GCA_963648975.1 bacterium
GAGCAACTTTCGAACAAAGTCTTCAAGCCTTAAGGAAAATAAGGACGAAAAAAATCAAGGGACTTATCCTCATGGATAATCTCGAACACGGCAAAATAGGCTGATAATGAAATTGCAAGTCTTTATTTATATAAATAAATAAACTATAATTTCACTTGTCTTTTGATTTGGGGGATTATTATGAATAAACTGCTCATGCGCCAACGTAAATGGCTTTTCTTCATATTGCTTCTTGAAGCGATGTGCATAGGTGCTACCGTCGTCGTCCGTCATTATGTGACGAATTTCAACTATTATTTCCTTCTTTTGGTCGGCTTGGCCTCTTTCTTTGTGGT
Organism: bacterium; assembly: GCA_963648975.1. Lineage (GTDB taxonomy): Bacteria > Bacillota_I > Bacilli_A > RFN20 > CAG-288 > Enterosoma. The sequence continues at coordinate 336 of CAVJFW010000027.1, forward strand.
CTTGGATTTCCTTCTGGCCCTGATATTCAATTTCCTTTTTGTAAGCAGGAAAGGCGAAACTGAGCTGAAATCCGCTGAAATCATCGGTAATGACATCTCCGAAGCGTATATGTTCGGTCAGGTCGGCTTGGCCGTATGCGATAAGGACAACAATGTTCTGTGGGTGAACGAATTCCTTGGAACACGTTTCAAGAACATGGTCGACAAATGCATTCTCGACATATTCCCTGGAATCTTTGTCCTCTCTGACAATAATTACAACAAGGAAGATGTCAAGATCACGGCTGACAAGCATGTCTATAAGGTTGAACTTCTCAAGGAAGCCAGACTATATGTCTTCAAGGACATCACTGATTATGAGAACATCTATCTTTTCAATCAGAATCAGTCTCCTGTCATCGGTTATCTCAGCATAGACAACTTTGCTGATGTCCAGCTTGCCTATGGGGATGAGACGAAATTCACGGATTCCCTTTCCGAACTGAGAAAAATGATTTCCAATTTCGGTGAAACCAACAACGCCCTTATGAGAAGAATCAAGGATGACCGTTATCTTTTCATCACCACGATGGAATCCTATGAGAAGATCTTCAGGGAAAAATTCCAGATCGTTGATGACGTGAGAAACAAATTCCCAAGTGGATTTACCATTTCCATCGGTGTCGCCTATGGCTTCCCGGATTATGCCAAGCTTGCCAAGATGGCAAGTGATGCCCTGGATGTCGCCTTGTCAAGAGGCGGTGACCAGACGGTCATCCAGCCTTTCGGAAAACAGATGATTTATCTTGGTGGCAAGACTGAACTTCAGCCTAGCCGCAACAGAGTCAAGGTTCGTACCCTCTCCAATGCCTTCCTCAAGACTCTGCAGGATTATCAGAACATCATCATCATGCCACATGACAATGCTGACTTTGATGCCATCGGAAGTTGCCTTGGCGTCTATCTTCTTTGCAAATATGTCAAGAAACCAGCCAAAATCTGTTGGGAAGAGCAACATATAGAATCCAAATGCAGAAATGCCGTCGAAGGCCTATATTCCAAGGCTGAGATGGAAGAGATGTTCGTCAACATGAAGGAAGTCAATGAACTGGTCACGGATCAGACTCTTCTTGTCTGCTGCGACCATAACAATCCAAGGATTTCCATTTTCCCGGATTTGATTCAGAAATGCACACATATCGCCATCATCGACCATCATCGACCTACGCAATTTGTCATTGAGGATCCTCTCTTCAACGGTATCGATACCTCTGCATCCAGTGCAAGTGAGCTTGTCACGTTCTATATCACATTCAATGAAAATGAAATTGCCGTCGATGAAAGAACGGCAACATTGCTTTATTCCGGTATCTGTCTGGATACCCACTTCTTCAAGGAACGTGCAACCTTGAACAGCTTCGAGGCCGCAGCCCAGCTGAAGAATATGGGCGCTGATTCGGATAAGGTAACCGATTTCCTCAAGGAGGAATTGGAAGAATACAGACAGAAGATTTCCATCCTCAATACGGCTGAGACACCATATTATGGTTGTATGGTCGCGACCTGTCCGGACAATGAAATCGTCAATGATGTCACTCTTGCCATCGTTGCCAGTGAGGCGTTGACGATCCGTGGAATTTCACTTAGCTTCTGCATAGGAAGAATCAACGAACATGCCGTAAAGATCTCAGCCAGATCCGATGGCTCCGTGTCCGTTCAGCTGCTGGTCGAGAAATTAGGTGGCGGCGGCCATCTTGCCATGGCAGCCGTTTCCATGAAGGATATCAAGGTAGAGGAAGCCAAGGCCAAGCTTATGGTCCTCCTCAAGGAATATCTTGATGACGCAAGATTGAACAAGAATCAATAGAAAGGAAGTTTTATCATGAAGGTTTTAATGAAAAAAGATCTGAGAAAAGTCGGTAAGAGAGGCGAAATCATAGACGTCTCCGATGGCTATGGTGCCAACTATCTGATTCCAAACGGCTTTGCCGTCCTTTATACCGTCGAGGCACAGAAGCAGTACGCCTTGGAAAAGGAACAGGAAAGAATCGAAACGGAAAATAAGACGGTCGAAGCCAAGGCTTTGGCTGAAAGACTTAAGACCATTACCCTGGAATTCTCTGCCAGCGCAGGAAGAAGGGGGGAGATGATCGGTACCGTTTCCTTCAAGAAGATTCTGGAGGCCCTCAAGAAAGATTACGACATCAAATTGGATAAATCCCAGATTGTCGAAAAGGATGTCATCATCAACGGCTTTGGCTTGACGACATTGAAGGTTGACATCTTCAATGGTGTCATCGGTGAAATCAGAATCCATGTCTCTCTCAAGGAAAAGAAATGATGATGGAAGAAAACGATTCACTCAGTCTGCAGTTGGATGAAGTCAACCTTTTGGGAAATATTTTCCTGGACAGCAAAGGTGAGGCGATGTTAACGACATCCCAGCATCTTACTCCAGATGATTTTTCCGATGTGCGCAACAAGGAAATTTTCCGTGCCTGCATCTCGGTGCAACAGAAGGGAAGAAGCGTGGATATCGCATCCATCTCCGAGGAACTGAAAAATGCCAAGACGTTTGATTCAATCGGTGGGGAGGATTACCTTCAGCTCATCATCGAAAAGACGATACGTATCGCTCCTATTGAAGGATATATTGAATCAATCCAGGATAAGTCAACTCTCAATCGCTTCCTCAACAAGTTGGACAACATTCTTTCCGATGCCCGTGAAAAGCCGATTTCCGATGTCTCCGATTTTATTGGAAAAAGTGCTGACTCCATTTTGGAGATTGCTCAGCAAAGAAATGTTGCTGAAGCAAAATCAATTGCGCAGATTTCTGATAAATTGGTCGAGAAATTGGTCAAGCAATCCATTGATTTCGAAAAAAATGGCGTACAGCCTGATGGTGTTACCGGTGTCCAAACCGGCTATGCTGAATTGGATAAGATGACCAAGGGTTGGCATAAGGGTGACATGATCGTCGTCGGTGCCAGACCATCCGTCGGTAAGACGGCCTTTGCCTTGAATCTTCTTTACCAAGTCTGCAAGAGGAACAAACCTGTTGTCTTTTTCTCGTTGGAAATGGCAGCCGAATCCATCGTCATGCGTCTTCTGAGTCTTGTCTGTGAGATTTCCTCGGATCAGATCAACTCATTGAAATTTCTTCCGGGATCCACGAAAAATCAGCTTCTTGTCGACTGTGCACATGATCCTGAAAAGGCAGCTGTGGCTCAGAAGCTCCAGAGAGGTCTTCTTGAACTGTCCAATCTTCCTTTCTACATCGACGACAATTCCGGTAGCAAGATGATGGATATTTCCACGAAATGCAAGAAATTACAGAACCAGATCAGGGAAATAAAGAAACAGGATATTGCCCTCATCGCCATCGACTACATCGGTCTCATTGAGACGGGTGGAAGCCGTGGTGACAACAGACAACAGGAAGTCGCTGCCATATCAAGACAGATCAAGCAGATGGCAAGACAACTTGAGATTCCGGTCATTGCCCTTACACAGCTTTCACGTGATTCTGAAAAACGTGAGTCACATACGCCTCAGATTTCCGACATCCGTGATTCCGGCGCCATCGAGCAGGATGCCGACATGATTCTCATGCTTTATCGTCCTGACTATTACACCAAGCAACAGAAAGTCGGCGGAAAAGATGAAAACAAGGATGCTGATTCCACACCTGATGATACTGCGTCGACCGAAAATGATTCCATTTCAAAGGTTTCCGTCATTCTCATCAAGAACAGAAATGGTTCCACGGGAACTGTCAACTATATCTTTGACAAGGAACATTGCTCTTTTGCCGTAGCCGCTTATCCAGAAGAAGGATTCTGATATGAAGTTCGACGTCATTTCTTCCGGATCGAAAGGCAATGCGACCATCGTCATGTCAAATCATGAGGCCATCCTTCTTGATTTCGGAATTTCGAAGAAACGTGTTTCAGATGCCTTGAAGGAATATGGATTCATGTTTGATGATCTTGAGGCTGTATTTCTTACGCATACCCATTCTGATCATGCAAGCGATGCCTTCAATGTACCGGCTGAAAAACTTTATGGTCCTCAGCCGAAGGTTCCCAAAGTTGATTTTCTTCTTTCCTCAGACCACCTCATCAAGGCTTATCAGGTCATTCATGTCGGCGTTTTCACTATCACCGCACTACCACTTTCCCATGACTGCCCAAACACGATGGCTTATCTCGTCGATGACGGATTTGAAAAACTTCTGTATCTCACCGATACTGGTTTTGTTCCTGAAAAGAATTTCCCCTATATGAGTGACTGCAGCTACTATATCTTTGAATCCAATCATGATGCAAGGATGCTTTATGAGTCAAAGAGACCGGATTACCTCATCAGGAGAATCATTTCCGATACCGGTCACCTCAGCAACTATGACGGTGCATATTATCTCAGCAATCTTATTGGAAAGAACACGAAGGAAGTCATCCTGTGCCATCTTTCCGATGAATGCAATACGCCAACTTTGGCCATGGAGACATTTGAAAGCGTCATGCAGACACAGTTGGGTTATCTTCCTGATGTGATCCTGAACTGTGCCAGCGACAAGAGAGAGACGAAAGGCGGTGGGGAATGAACATACGTTTTCTCATCCCAGGCAAATGCCGCGAAAAATATATTCAGCAGGGAGTGGATGAATATCTGAAGAGAATCGGCAAATATGCCAAAGTCAGCCTTACTTATCTTCCAGAGGAAAATCTTCCTTCCGAACCGAATGCTGCCCAGATTGCAAAGGCACTCGATACCGAGGCAAAAAGAGCCTTGAAGATGATAAAGGACGATGAAATCCTTTTTCTCGTCGACATCCATGCGAAGAAAATGGACACCTCCGCATTTGCTGCCTCAATCAGGGAAAAAAGTGAAAAGAACGGAAATTTCGTTTTTCTTTTTGGATCCTCTTATGGACTTGATGATTCCCTGAGAAAGCGTGCTGACATATCCTTTTCTCTTTCCGACTTTACCTTCACGCATTATATGGCTTTGATGCTTACGGTGGAACAGGTTTACCGTGCCATGAAGATAAATCGCGGTGAAACGTACGATAAATGAGACTTGCCCTAAAAAAATGTTTGACAAACGGTCTTGATATCCTTATACTCTTATCTTGCCATTGGGATATAGTCAAGCGGTAAGACAACGGTCTCTGAAACCGTGATGCCTTGGTTCGAATCCAAGTATCCCAGCCAGAAAACAATGCTCGGAGAAATCCGAGTTTTTTTGTTTCTGAAATTTCCTTTTCTTATATATATAAGAAAAGATTGGCGGTTTGATATAATATTCCAACGAGGAAATAACTATGGACATCAAATCGCAATTGAACGAAAGTCAATATAAAGCTGCCGCTTCGGAAAGTCAGTATCTGAGAATCATCGCCGGTGCCGGAACAGGCAAGACGAGGACACTCACCTACAGAATCGCCAATCTCATATCCCTTGGCATGATGCCTAAAAGGATGGTCGCCATCACGTTCACCAACAAGGCGGCAAAGGAAATGCAGACCAGAGTCGATTCACTTCTTGCCGAGAATGATTTCATGGCGGACGGAAAGCCTTTGATGGTCACCTTCCATGGCTTCTGCTATAAGTTCCTCAAGAAGGAGATTTCACATCTCGACGGATATAATCAGAATTTCAACATTGCCGATGACGAGGACCAGGCACAGATTTACAAGGATATCTTCTCCACGATGGAAAAGGGATCCAGCAAGGATTTCACCAAAGCCGTCACCAGCAAGATTTCCTCCCTCAAGACAAGGGGACTTTTTGTGAATGATGTCACCATGGACGAGGTCAGGTATGATTCCATCTATAACTTTGATGAACTCACACATGTCTATAGACAGTACCAGACATTCCTGAGAAGTCAGAATCTTCTCGACTTTGATGATCTTCTGATGCTTACCCTGAAAATCCTCAAGGGATTTCCGGAAGTCAGAAAACATTGGCAAGGCAAATACGACATCTTCCTGGTCGATGAATTCCAGGATACCAATGATGTCCAATATGAAATGGTCAGGCTTCTTCTTTCCCCGACATGCAAATTGACCGTCGTCGGTGATCCGGATCAGACAATCTACACATGGCGTGGCGCAAAGAATGAGATCATCAAGGATGTCCTTCAACATGACTTCCCGAACTTGGAGACGGTCGTCCTGGATGAAAATTATCGTTCCACCCAGATGATTCTCAATGCCGCAAATGCCCTTATCAGACATAACCATGACCGTATGGAGAAGAATCTCGTCGCTGCCAATCATGTCGAAGGAGAAAAGATTTCCTATGTGGTAAGCTCCGACCAGGATCAGGAAGCTTATCAGATTGCAACGACGATACATAACCTCAATGTCAGACAACATGTCGATTTCGACAAGATTGCCATCATCTACAGAAGCAACTATCTCTCCAACTCGCTTGAAAAGATGCTGACCCGTTTCAAGGTACCTTATGAAGTCTATGGTGGCATGAAATTCTATGAACGTGCCGAAATCAAGGATGCCCTGGCCTATCTGAGACTCATCGTCAATCCGGATGATCTGTCATTGAGAAGAACCTTGAAGGCTCCCTCCAAGGCAATCGGTGATGTTGCCTTGCAGAAGGCAATATCCTATAAGGCGATGATTCCGGGTGAGGATGCAAGTCTCTTTGATATCTTCAGAAACTATCAGGTCGAACTTCATCTGATGAAGAAGTCCGTCATGGCCTTGGATTGCTTTTATCGTGCATATGACAAGGTCAAGGCTGTCTATCAGAATTATGAGAAGACTTCTGACCTGATGACGGCGATCACCATTTATTTCAGGGAGACCGGATTCATGGATTATGTCAGCAGGGAAGACAAGAAACTCGAGGAAAAGCTTTCCTATACGGCTGCCAGTTCCGTTTCCAAGGTCGACAACGTAAATGAATTCATCCGTTCCCTGAGCGCATATTTCGATCAGGAGATACTTGATGATGACGGTAACAGAAGAAATCCGACATTGGAGGAATTCCTCATCGATGTTGCCCTTCAGTCAGATCAGGATACCATGAAGGAACAGAAGAAGGTTGCCCTGATGACCGGACATGTCTCCAAAGGTCTTGAATTCCCATATGTCTTTGTGTCTGGATTAAACGATGCCATCTTCCCGTCTTCACACGCTGTCCAGGATGGCAGGCTTTCCGCCATCGAGGAGGAAAGAAGACTGCTCTATGTCTGCGTCACGAGAGCACAGGAAAGACTTTATCTTTCCGGTTTCGGTGGGAAGAATTTCCGTACCGGTACTCCATATTACCCAAGCCGTTTCATCAAGGAACTCGAACTTCTTCCGAAAAAGGTGGAACAGAGCAAGGATTATTCAGCCTATTCCGGAACACATAGACCCAGCAGCAGTCTTTTCTCCCAGATGAGCGGAAATGCCCATGGCATACTCTCTGCCGGGAAAATGGAAAAGACACAGTCGGATGACAAGTATGTCGTCGGAGACAGGATTGCCCATACATCCTTTGGCATCGGTGAAGTCATCGAAGTTCTTCCGGACAGGAAAATCCTTGTCAGATTCAAGGATGACATCGGTGTCAAGAAGCTTGTCATTGGATTCAAGGCGTATCGCAAACTCACGGATGGAGAATAAATCATGGAACATACAGACAAAGAAAAAGAACGTGTCGAGGAACTCACCCGTCTTCTCAATCAATATAATTACGAATATTATGTCCTGAACCAGTCATCCGTGTCGGATGCTGAATTCGACCAGCTGATGGAGGAACTTCAGAGACTGGAACTGAAAAGGCCTGACCTTCGTGACAGGCTTTCCCCGACATCCCGTGTCGGCGGCTCGGTGGCAAGCGGATTTGAGAAGGTCACGCACAAGAAATACATGCTTTCCATTGCCGATGTCTTCAATGAGGAAGAACTTTATGATTTTGACAAGACGATAAGAAAGCTTACCGGTCTGGATAAAATCGAATATATGTGCGAGGTCAAAATCGATGGCCTTTCCTGTTCCTTGGAATATGAGGACGGAAATCTGATCACGGCATCCACCAGAGGCGATGGCTCCGTCGGTGAAAATGTCACCAACAATGTCCTGACCATCCCTTCCATTCCGCTACATATTTCTGAAAAGAAGGATTTTGAGATCAGAGGTGAAGTCTATATGCCAAAGGCTTCTCTCAGGATGCTCAACGAGGAAAGAGAAAGGAACGGAGAACCTCTTTTTGCCAATGCCAGAAACGCAGCCAGCGGCTCATTGAAGAATCTCGACAGTTCCGTCACCGCCAAAAGAAAGCTCGAGGCATGGTGGTATTATGTTCCGGATGGCTATGAGATGGGCTTCAGGACTCACGGGGAAGCCTTGGAATATGCAAGCCGTCTCGGCTTCAGGACCAATCCGGAAAGAAGAATCGTCCATGGAATCGAAGAGGTAATGGAATATGTCCACGAATACCATGAGAAGAGGCCTTTTCTTGACTATGACATCGATGGACTTGTCATCAAGGTCAACGATATGTCCCTATATGAGACGATCGGATATACGATGAAGGTCCCAAAATGGGAAATCGCCTATAAATTCCCACCGGAAGAGCAGATAACACAGGTCGAGGATATAGAAATCTCGGTAGGAAGGACAGGAAGGGTGGTACCGACGGCTGTCCTAAGACCTGTCAGAGTTGCCGGAAGTCTTATTTCCAGGGCAACTTTGAACAATGAGGACTATATCCATAACAAGGATATTCGCATCGGAGACTATGTTTCCCTTCACAAGGCCGGGGATGTCATCCCGGAAGTCGAGAAGGTCATACTTTCCAAGCGTGGTGACAATGTCCTGGAATATCATTTCCCTACGGAATGTCCGTTCTGCCATAAGCCGCTTAGCAGGGTTCAGGGCCAAACATATTGTCTCAACAATGACTGTGTCTCAAGGAAGATCAACAATCTCATCTTCTTTGTTTCGTCCCAGGGTATGGACATCGACGGAATCGGAGACAAGCTTGTCGAGTCACTGTTCAATGAGGGCATGCTGAAGAATGTCGCCGATTTCTACCTTTTGAAGGATCATGAGGAGGAACTCATGATGATGGACGGCATCGGAAAAAAGACATGTGAATCCTTGTTCGACGCAATTGAGAAATCCAAGAGGAATGATCTCTATAAGCTAATCTGCGGCCTTGCCATACCGCTTGTCGGAAAAAAGACCGCCATCGTGCTTCAGAACCATTACCAGGATCTCGATGCCCTCATGAAAACATCGTTTGAGGAGCTTTCCTCACTTTCCGATGTAGGCGAAATCACGGCAAGGAAAATCCTTGAATACTTCTCTGATGAGGAAAACATTCTCGTCATTTCCAGACTCAGGGAATATGGACTCAACTTCCATTCATTGAATCCAGTCGTGGAAGCCAATGATAATTTCTTCAAGAACAAGAAATTCGTCCTGACGGGAACCTTGTCCGTCTCCCGCAATGAGATGACGGCAAGAATCGAAAGGCTCGGAGGAAAATCTTCCTCTTCCGTCAGCAAGGCCACGGATTTCGTCCTGGCCGGTGAAGAAGCCGGAAGCAAGCTGGACAAGGCCAAGAAACTCAATGTCAGGGTATTTTCCGAGGAGGAAATCATCCCACTGCTTGAGGAAGCTGAAAGTCAACAAAAATAAAACAATAATCAAAAAGTAGTGTATAATGAATTGTTTTTGAGGTAGTAACATGATCAAAGTAACAAAAGAAGTGATAGATATGTGTGCCGAAAACCTTCTTTTCAGACTCAATCCCGGTCAGACCGATTTGATTTATGAAGAGTTCGGAACCATCATGGCACAGATTGATTTCCTCAAGGGAATCGAAGGCGTCGATGAGGCAAGCCCAATGACTTTCCCATACAGCGAACATCAGAAGTTCCTTAGAAAGGACAAGCCATCCAAGCCGCTCAAGAGCGAGGATGCCTTGAGAAATTCCAACACAAAGATTGGAAATCAGATCAAATTACCGAAAGTCGTAGGAAACAAGAACGATGAAACTGATGAATAAAAACATACATGAGCTGCATGACATGCTCGTGAAGAAAGAGGTCACCGCCTCTCAGCTTACCGAAGAATGCATCAAGGCCTGTCAGATGGACAGATGCAATTCCTTTGAGGCCACTGCCTTTGAAGAGGCAAGGAAGGAAGCCGGCAAGATCACCGAAGTCAAACCGGATGAAATCCTCAAGGGCATTCCTTATCTTGCCAAGGACAACTATTCCACCAAAGGTGTTGAAACCACGGCATCCAGCAATATTCTTAACGGATATGTTCCGATTTTCGATGCCACGGTCATTTCAAAGCTCAGAAAAGCTGGAATGATCATGGTTGCCCATACCACGATGGACGAACTTGCCATGGGTGGAACTGGTACTACCGGTCATAAGGGAAATACCACAAATCCATATGACACCGAAAGAATCATCGGTGGTTCTTCCTGTGGTTCATGTGCCGCAGTCAGTCAAGGCATCGCTCCTTTTGCATTAGGCTCCGATACAGGAGACTCCGTAAGAAAGCCGGCATCCCATGGTGGACTTGTCGGATTCAAGCCGACCTGGGGAAGAATTTCCCGCTACGGACTTTTCCCGTTTGCGCCGAGCATGGACACCATCGCTTATTTCACCAGGGATGTGCTCGATGCTTCCTATATTCTTTCCTGCCTTGCCGGACATGACAGCAAGGATATGTCCTCTTCCTACAGAAGGAAGGAAAAATATCAGGATTATGTTCTGAATCATAAGACTCTGAAGAGAGTCGGATATTTCAAGGCCGTCATGGATGGAATCACCAATCCAGATATCAGGAAGGCATATACTGATCTTCTTGAAAGCCTCAGGAAAAAAGGTTACGAAGTCATCTCCTATGATTTCCCGGAACAGCTTCTTGATGCCCTCTATCCAACTTATATGTTGATTTCCTGTGCTGAAGCCGGCTCCAACAACGCCAATCTTGATGGCATCCGTTTTGGGCCGAAAGCGGATGGAAACCCATCAACGTTCAAGGAATATATGACGGAATGCCGTACAAAAGGCTTCTCTGATCTCATCAAGAGAAGATTTGTCATCGGTTCCTTTGCGCTTCTTTCCGAAAACCAGGAAGAAATGTTCAATCGTGCCCAGAAGGCAAGAAGACTCATCGTCAACCAGATGAACAGCTTCTTCGATTCCATCGACTATCTCATCCAGCCAGCCGCCTTCTCCATTCCGAAGAAGATTTCCGAACTTTCGACGGCGTGGTCGACGAACCCGGATTATCTTGACAACATCCTGTCCATCGGCAATTTCGGTGGATATCCATCCCTTACCCTTCCTCTCTGCTTCTCTTGTGGTATGCCGATCGGTGTCAATGTCACCGGCAGATGCTTCGAGGATGGCCAGGTTCTTGCCATCAGCCGTGAAATCGAGGAAATCACAGGTCTTCATGACCTTGTCAAGGAGGTGAAGTAAATGGAATTCGAACCAGTAATCGGTATTGAGATTCACGTTGAGCTGAAGACGAAGTCCAAGATGTTCTCTTCCGCTCCATGTACTTTCGGTGAAGCCCCAAATTCCCAGACCGTACCTCTTGACTTAGGTTTCCCAGGTACGATGCCTGTCGTCAATGAGGAAGCCGTCATCTATGGCATCAAGATCTGCTCTGCCATGCATATGAATATCGCCAAGACTTTGTATTTCGACAGAAAGAACTATTTCTATCCTGACCTTCCAAAGGGTTATCAGATCACCCAACAGTTCCACCCAATCGGAACCAAGGGCTATGTCGAAATCAACATCGGTGGAAAGATGGTCAAGGTCGGTGTCGACAACGCCCATCTTGAGGAAGATACGGCAAAACAGGTCCATCTTTCGGATATTTCCCTTCTGAACTTCAACCGTTGTGGCACCCCACTTCTTGAAATCGTGTCCGAACCGGATATGCATTCCGGTGAGGAGGCCATGAAATATGTCGAGACCATCCGTGAAATCGTCACTTATCTCGGTTGCTCAGACGGAAAAATGGAAAATGGTTCCATGCGCTGTGACATCAACATTTCCCTTAGACCAAAGGGAAGCACCAAGCTTGGAACGAAGACGGAATGCAAGAACCTCAATGCCATCTCCAACATCCGTGCCGCCGTCGACTATGAAATCATGAGACAGACGGAAATCCTCCTTTCCGGCGGTGCCGTCGAACAGGAAACCAGACGTTATGATGAAAACAAGAAGATGACCGTCCTCATGAGAAAGAAGACGAATGCCATCGACTACAAATATTTCCGTGAGCCGAACATAGTTCCGATCGACCTCGATGACGGCTTCATCTATGATGCCGTCCATTCAATGAACAAGCTTCCGAACCAGTATCGTGTCGAACTCAAGGAAATCGGTCTTGGCGACTATGAAATCGAGGAACTGTTGAAGGACAGGGAATTCGTCACCTATTTCGAGGATTGCATTTCCCTCGGTGTGAAGAATCCGACAACCCTTTGGAACTTCCTCATGGTCGATATCCTTGGTTATCTCAACAAGAACAACATTTCGCTTTCCGAACTGAAATTCTCAAAGGATCATCTTGTGCTTCTGATTAACTTTATCAACCAGGGTAAGATCAATTCCAAGCAGGCCAAGGAAGTCCTTTCCGAGATGTTTGCCACTGGAAGAAACCCAGCTGATGTCATCAAGGAAAAAGGCATGGAACAGATTTCTGATTCCTCTGCCATAGAAAAGATCGTCGATGAAGTCCTTTCCCTCAACGCCCAGTCCATCTCTGACTGGCAGAGAGGCAAGGATCATGCCTTGGGCTATCTTGTCGGACAGGTAATGAAGCAAAGCAAAGGAAAGGCAAACCCTTCTTTGGCTAAGAGCCTCATACTTGAAAAGATTGGACCCTGCGGTTCCAGAAAGTAGTCAACAGAGAGGGGTGTCCCTCTCTTTTTATGTCCTGAATGAAAATTGCTTGTAATTAAATATTGAACATTTTTATAATATCCTTATCTTTTTTTAGGGTATACCTTATAGGAGGTGCATTATGGAAAAAGAAGATCTGAGAATCGTCAAGACGAAAACAAAATTGAGCAATGCCCTCATCGACTTACTCAAGAAGAAGCCGATGAATGAAATCAAGATCAGCGAACTCTGCGAGATCGCCGAGGTTTCCAGAGCTACGTTCTATAATAATTTCAATTCCGTCGATGAGGTGTTCACCTATTGCATCATTCATTTTGCTTCTCCATTCGAGGCATCCCTCGACAGGGAGATGCAGAAGCTTGACATCACTGAGCCGAATGCCTTGGCCAACGTATGGAAATCCTATGTTTTCCCTCTTGTCGCCGAACTCGAAAAGAGAAGGGAAAGCCTATCCCTTGTCATATCCAGGCAGACTGTGAGTGGAAATTTCTATCTTTCCCTGCTCGATCTGATGAAGGATGTCATGAAGAGACTTCTTGCCATCTACAAGACGAAATTCACAATCAAGGATCCGGATGAACTCTGCATTTCCTATTCCGCCGGTGGAATCACTTCCCTTCTGATCAAACTTCTGATGTCCGGAGACAAATACACCTTGGAAGAAAAACAGCATTATGTCTTCCATCTCGTCTTTGAGCTGAGCGACTATTATTTTGTGAATCACCAAGATAGGTAAAAGAACATGTCAAAGGATTTTTACATTGAGATTCTCCATGAAGACAAGAACTGTCATGCGAGATACGGCTATCTGCATACGCCACATGGTACCGTCGAGCTTCCGATGTTCATGCCGGTCGGAACACAGGCTACCGTCAAGATGCTCTCCCCTGAGGAACTCAAAGCCATGGGAAGTGGCGTCGTTCTGGCAAACACATATCATCTTGCCCTGAGACCGGGTACGAAGATCGTAAAGCAAGCCGGCGGCGTACAGAAGTTCATGAACTATGATGGACCGATGCTCACCGATTCCGGTGGCTATCAGGTCTTTTCATTGACCAAGCTGAGAGACAAGATTACCGAGGAAGGCGTATCCTTCAAGGATCCTCTTACCGGTGACAGGCATTTCTTCTCTCCGGAGTCCGTCATCGGACTTGAGGAGGATATCGGAGCTGACATCATCATGTCATTTGATGAATGTGCTCCGTATCCCTGCACGAAGGAATATATGAAGAATTCCGTCGACAGGACCATCCGCTGGGCCAAGAGAGGCTTGGCTGCCAAGACAAGGGATGACCAGGCACTCTTTGGTATCTGTCAGGGTGGCGATTATGCGGATTTGAGGGAATATTGCGCAAAACAGCTCACCCAGCTTCCGTTCGACGGATTTTCCATCGGTGGAACAGCCATCGGCGAACCGAGAATCACCGAATATCATGAGGTGAGTCTCACGATTCCCTATCTTCCCTATGACAAGCCTAGATACCTCATGGGAATCGGAAGCCTCGACATGCTTTTCGATGGTGTGAGGAAGGGTGTCGACATGTTTGACTGCGTCCTTCCGACAAGGCTTGCAAGACATGGCTCCATCATGACGCATCATGGAAGAATCAATATCATGAAGGGCAAATATGCCAATGACTTCACCCCTCTTGACGAGGAATGTGACTGCTATGCCTGCACTCACTTCACCAAGGCCTATGTCCACCATCTCATGAAGTGCGACGAGGGACTCGGCGCGAGATTATGTTCCATCCACAACATACGTTTCCTCATCCAGGCGATGGAGGAAGCAAGAGAAGCCATCAAGAATGACCGTTTCCTCGAATATGCGGCATATCGTCTTGATGAATTCGGCAATGAAAGAGGCTGCTAAATGAATACCAATGGTTTTGATTATGATGTCTTCAATCTGAATTCCTATTACTACGATCTTCCCGAAGAGAACATCGCCCAGTCTCCTGCCCAGAAGAGGGACGAATCCCGTCTTTTGGTGATGGAAAGAAATACTGGCAAACTTGTCGACGAACCCTATTTCAAAAACATCGAGAACTATCTCCATGAAGGGGATGTGCTTGTCAGAAACAACACCAAGGTCATCCCTGCAAGGCTTCTTGGCGAGAAGAAGGAAACACACGCCCATGTCGAACTTCTCCTTCTCAACCAGGTCAAGGACAAAAAGGATGTCTGGCAGTGTCTTGTCGGAAACGCAAGGACCGTCAAGGTAGGAACAAAGGTCTATTTCGGTGATGAAGACCAGCTTGTCGCTCAATGCATCGAAATCCAGGAGGAAGGCCTCAGGCTATTCCATTTTGAATATCAGGGAATCTTCCTTGAGGTACTTGATCAGTTGGGCAAGATGCCTCTTCCTCCCTATATCCATGCCCAGTTGGGAGACAATTCCCGCTATCAGACGGTCTATGCCAAGATTGAAGGCTCTGCCGCAGCACCGACTGCCGGCTTTCATTTCACGGAAGAACTTTTCGACAGGCTCAGGAAAAAAGGTGTCACCGTCGTCGATGTCACGCTTCATGTCGGGCTTGGTACGTTCCGTCCGGTCAAGACGGATGACATCAGAAACCATGACATGCATTCCGAATTCTATATGATGAGCAAGGAAACGGCTGAGGTTCTGACCAAGGCCAAGGAAGAAAAAAGAAGAATCATCGCCATCGGAACGACTTCCACGAGAACACTCGAATCCGTATATCAGAAATATGGATGCTTCAGGGAATGTTCCGGTGACACGAAGCTTTTCATCTATCCTGGATACAGATATCAGGCCGTGAACTGCCTGATCACGAACTTCCATCTTCCGAAATCCACATTGGTCATGCTTGTCTCTGCCTTTTCCACAAGGGACAACATCCTCAATGCCTATAACCATGCGGTGAAGGAGAATTATCGTTTCTTTTCCTTTGGTGACGCAATGTTCATCTATACGGACAAGGTCGAAGAATGAACGCCGCGAACAACTATAACCAGACCTTCAAGGATACCGTAGAGGAACTTCACAGAGAAGGGAAAAGACCTTCTCTTTTTCTTCATGCATGCTGTGGACCATGTCTTACCTATCCTTTGAGCATCCTTGTGAAGGATTTTGACGTCACGGTCGGATTCTTCAATCCGAATATCCAGCCCATGGAGGAATATGAACATAGACTTGCGGCCCTGAAGAAATTCCTCAGGGAATATTCCTCTGACATCGGAATGGATATTCCTCTTGTCGTCAACGAAGAGGATTTCCTGAAATACAACAAAACCTTCAAGGACAGGATAAATGACGTCGAAGGTGGGGCTACCTGTCTAAGATGTCATGCCTACAGGATGGAACTTGCCTATTCGTATGCATATGATCACCACTATGATTATTTCACGACGGTCATGACCGTATCCTGCAAGAAACCGAGCCGGGAACTCAACGAGATAGCCATGTCCCTGGAAAGGAAATATCCCTCCACGAAATATCTATATTCCGACTTCAAGAAGGAAAACGGCCAGCTTATCGGAATCCAGATAGCCAGGAAATATGATGTCTACCGTCAGAATTACTGTGGCTGCATTCCTTCCCTTCTTGAAAGAATCGAATATATGAGGAAAAAAGAAAAAGAGTCTCAGTCCGAGAACTCTTTCTGAATCTGCGGGAAATATTTTTTTGCTTCCTCTTCGTTACGGAAGGTGATGGTGACGCTTTTCTTATGAAGCGTCACTTTTCTGTTTCTGCTGTTTCCAAGGTGATTTCTCTTCTCTTTCTCAAGATCGCGTACGGAGATAGTGCCTTTGCGGATTTCATCATACAGACGTTTCTGCTTTTCAACGGGCATGTTCAACAGACACCTTGCCTCGGAATAGCTTAGGACAAAATCAAGGATGCCATCCTTTAGAAACTGAGGAAGGGAATTGAGCCTTTTGAGGTTTCTTACCTGGGTTATGCTGAGTGAGGACATTCTGCTGATGTCCTCATCGGAATAATGATATTTCTCTGACAGGGTGATAAAGGCGTATGTCTTCACCAGGGGATTGTCTCCTTCCTGGACGATGTTCTGGATGATGTATTCTATCTTTCTGTTGGTGGAAAGGACGGCGTTGACACATGGAACCTTCCTGAATCCGAGTTTTTTTGCCAACAGGAATCTTTTTGCACCATTGATGATCTCGTATCTCCCATCCTCCTTCCTGACCAGGATGAGAGGAACCAAAAAGCCATCGGTCTTCAGTGACTCTTCGAGTGCCTGATATTTCTCCAGATGGTAGTTCTTCGTGGAATAGAGCTCATTGAGTTCAAGTTGGTCGACGGAATATTCGTTTCGGTTGGCGGAAAGAAGGTTTCTTTCGATTTCGGATACGACGGAAAGACCCTGGTATTTCTCCACCAGGGCGGAAAGATCAGTTCTTCTCGTTCTTTTCGGCATAATCCAAGACCTCCCTGGCTAAGGATGCATAAGCCAAGGCACCTGCGGAATTGGGCTTGTATCTGTTGACCGGAAGACCGTTTGCGATGGCTTCCGGTATGGAGATGTTTCTCGGAATCAGGGTCGTGAAGACCTTGTCCCTGAAATTGTTCCTGACTTCCTGTGAGATTTCCGTGGAAAGCTTTGTCCTTGGGTCGAACATGGTGAGGACAAGTCCCATGATGGAAAGATTCGGATTGTTGTTTCTCTGTACGTTTGCGATGCTGCTGAGTAGCTGTGCCAGGGCATCGAGTGCGAAATATTCACATTGCACCGGAACGATGACATTCTTTGCGGCGTTGAGTGCGTTCAGCGAGAGAAATCCAAGGGAGGGAGGGCAGTCGATGATGATGAAATCGTAGAGATTGGATTCCTTCTGATCGAGAGCTTCCTTCAAAAGCGTGACACTTGCCGTGCCTTTCTGGCTGAGCAGAGTGCTTTCGACCATTGCCAGAGTGAGATTCGAGGGAATGAGATAGATGTTTTCGTAATTTGTCTTTCTGATGCAGTGTTTCAGGTCAGAGGTGGAAAGAAGGAGTTCTGCTGAGGTCTTCTTTGAAATGCTGGGGTCGATTCCCAAAGCCTGGGAACAGTTTCCCTGTGGATCCATGTCGATGAGAAGGATTCTTCTGTTATATTTGGATAAGGCGGCTGCCAGATTATAGGCTGTGGTTGTCTTTCCGACACCACCTTTCTGATTGGTAATGGCAATAATTTCTTTCATATTCAACTGATTTTAACATAATTTGACATTGCCGTAGGATAAATTCGGATAAAATCTGCCAAATGGCGTGAAAGTATATTGTAACAACGGCTTTTTTTCTTGAAATGACATCATCAAACTACTATATTATTATGAGTCTAATTCGTGTGTTAACTATTCAATGAGGAGGATCCCATATGATGAAAGGGAAACGTGGCTTAGCATTGGCGATGTCTTTGATCGCTATTTCGCTTACAGCATGTGATGATTACACTTATCCGGACGCCAATTGGAAGGATGGGGAAATCGTCACGATCGGTAACCATACTTATAAGTATGATGAAATCTATAAGGCATTTGAAGGAACAAAGACCTCTGCGTCTTCGTATTTTTCAGTTGCAAAGTCTATCTTGGCACAGGCCGTCACCACGAGAAGTGATGGTATCATGTCCGTTGTAGACAACAAGATCGAAGCTCTCCATGATACCTGGAAGACAAATGCCAGAACCAACAACACTTCCTACAAGGAAGAACAGGAAAAGACATTTGATTCCGAAGGTGTCGAGGACGAAGATGAGCTGAGAGAAAAATATATCGCCCAGCAGCGTGTCGAGGAAAACTCCAGCGCTTTCGAAACCGTCAAGAACTATGACGAAAAGGGCGACAAGAACAAGGGTGGAGAATATTACATCTCCAAGGAAGCCACTGAGAAATTCGTTGAGGACAAGGCTCCTTATCATGTCTCTCACATCCTGATCAAGGTCGATGCCAGCTCTGATGGCGAAGGCTATTACAATGGTCAGATTTCCTCTGATGATGCAAAACAGATTGCTTCCGTCACCAGAATGCTTTCTGAAGGCACGAGCTTTGGTTCCGTTGCCCAGATTGCCAGCGATGACAGCTCCAATACCCAGTATGGTGAACTTTATACCCAGTCTACTGATTCCGGTTCTGCCATGGTTGCCATGCTCAAGGATACATCCTATGTCAACGAATTCAAGCTTGGCGTCTATGCCTATGATACATTCCTCAATTCTTCCACCAAGGCAAGCGACGGCAGTAAGGGAAGTGCCTCCAATTCCGATGTGCGCAAATCTCTGAGAGTCCCAGGCACTGAGGATGGCTCCAACAGTGAATCAAAGGTTGCTGAAAAGATCAGCGATACCTTGGTCGGTAAGGGTGAAGCCTTCGGCATTCCACTTTCTGTCTGTTTCGAAATGAACCAGGTTGCCGAATGGGAAAAGAATCCTACTGATGGTACTTCCATCAAAACAAAGAACAATAAGTCTGTTTCAACAAGACAGTATCCAAGAAATGTCCTTTTCAACAACTATTTCAACTATCGTGGCGTTTCCTTCATTTATCTTGATTCTCAGGAAGAATTCAATGAAAGATTCCTCGGCGAAGTCAAAGATGTCATCAATGCCCTTATTGCCAAGGGTGATGTCAAACCTGCTGCTCTCAAACTTGTCTTGGATGGCACCACTTTAACTACTGCCGAAAAGATCGAAGCATTCCTCAATGACAATACTTCTTCCCTTGACTATAAGAGAACGGAATATAATTACATCAATGATTTGATGAAATCTGTCGCAGAGGACAAGAATTTCGTTGATTATTCCGGAAATCTGGTTGGATATGTTTCTACTCAGAATGGAAGCAATAATACCACTTCATATGGAACAATTGCTGGTTCCCATAAGGTTCTTTCCGATGGCACCAATCCATTGATCATCGCAAGAGCCGGTACATCCGGTGATTCCGGTTATCAGGGTATCCACTTCATCTCCATCAACAATGACCCATTCACTGCTGATAGCAATGGTAGCTATACCAACAAGTATCAGTATTACAGAGCCAACGTTCCTTCTGAATCCAAGTCTGAAACCCAGGATGCCTACTCCTACAGCTACAAGACCAATCCATCCTTCATCAACTATGTCTCTGCTGATGCCAATTCCACTACGACCTACAACAACAGACGTTCCACCTTGGAAGCAGTCATCAAGGGTTCCATTTCCAATTCTGACATTGCCTTATGGAATTACAACCTTGAGACATTCAAGTCCAAATATGGAAAGGATTTCACCGAATATCTTCCGGCCAACGTTTCCAAGCTTATTTCTCAGTACATCACTCTCACGGAAGAATCCACTGAAGATTCTGCCAATGAGACACTTGATTCCAGCTGGGAAACTTATGTAAAGGAAATCCTCACACAGCAGGAACTTTGCACAGAACGTATGGTTCCAACCTATACGATGGGTTCCTTCGAAGCTGGTTATTACACTTCTGAAATGGAGGAAATTGCCTATGTTGACTAAAAAGAAAAAAATCGGTGCAGCTTTGGCTGCCTTGTCCATGATTGCTCTTGTCGCCTGCGACGATGATGAAATCAAGTATCCATCCAATTACAATGACAAGATTCTTAACGATTCCTTGACAGATAAGGAACCTACGGATGGAAAGACTGCTCAGGATACTCTCAAGCAGTATTATCAGTCATTGACCAATGATGACGCCGTCTATGAAAAGACCCTCAACAAGGTTCTCACCATCCTTTCTGACAACGTCCATGAGTTTGATGCGAGCGCCCAGAAGGGAAGCAAGACCTATTCTGTCGTCAATGATACCATTGACAATAAGTCTGTCGCTGATGGCTATTCTGCTGATGCATATAAGGTTTCTGATAACCTTTTAACCAGAGCCAAGGACTCCATGTTCTCTACTGCAAGAGGTGGCTCCTATCAGGATGATAATATGTGGGATGAAGCCAAATATGCCAAATATCTGGAACAGAATTACTATTATCTGACCCGTGAAGGCAGTACTTGGGCTGGTGATGTCACGATTTCCAAGGATGAGTCCAAGCTCAAGAATCAGCTTGTCACTCCTGAAATGACATATGATGATGCCTATAGCAGTGTCAATGGAACTGCTTATGAGAAGTATATGTCCACTGAACTTTATGATGACATGAAGATCAACTATCTCACCACTGAATACATCATGAACAAGACTTATGCCAGTATCGGCAACACCAATGCCAGAAAGGTTCAGGTCATCTCCATTGTTGACCGTTCCGATGAAACAGGCGATGCCAAGAAAGTTCTTGATGCTTATGTTGAATATTACATTCTCCGCAAGCATGATACTGATACCACCAAGTATGTCGATGATGATTTCTCTGTTCTTTCCAAACTTTGGAAGGGTATCACTGTTGAAGTCCTTGCCGATATCATCGGTGACATCACCATCACTGATTCTGGCGATAAATTCACCTATAAGATCTCTGATCCAACTGAAGCTGATGAAATCAAGAAGTTCTACAGCAGATATCTTGTCACTCTCAATGATGACAATACCATTACCTTTGGTGCCAAGTCTCCTGTTCTCAATTATGAACAGACCAAGTGGCTCAATGGTGTGACAGACAAGAAGGATACCTTGGCTGGCAAAATCCTTGTCGACAAGGAAAAGATCGAGGAAGGTGATACAAACTGGCATAAGATTGATTCTTCCCTTGAATCCACTTATACCGGTTCCTATACATATGATCTCCAGACTGGTTATCGTAACGCTATCGATGAGATTGCCACCAGAAACCTCATCACTGAGGGAACCTATCTCAAGTCCAGTGGTATTTCTTCTCTTCCTACCGGTCTTACCGATCGTATTTTCTCTTCCAAGGTAACTTCCTCCAAGACCAGTGTCGACAAGATGAAGGGCGACAACATCGATTCCGAGACTGGATTAAGCAAGACCAAGGAAGATCTTACCATCTATGCCAAGGATGGCTATCGTTACATGACGGTTGCTGATACTCTCAGCACCGATGATGCCTCCTCCATCCTGTATTATGATTCTTCCAGCAAGACATATTACATCACTCGTATCCTCGATGTCGTCGATACCAATGCTACCTCTCTTTCTTCCACTGATTCCATCTATGACAGTGAGGCAAAGAAGGCACAGATTGCCCGTGAAGTTGCCTACGCAATGTCCACGACTGGTTCCTATAAGACTGACAGTGCTGTCTACTGGCTCAGCAGAATCGATTTCACCTATTCTGATGAGGATTTCCTCGAATACATGAAGTCTAACTACAAGGATGTCTTCAAGACCGAGAATCCATATTCCAGTGAAGCCAAGATCAAGCTTGATAAACTTATCGTAGAATAAAAAATTGAGCTATAATAGAGAAGGAGAAATCCTTCTCTATTTTTCATTAAGGAGATTTATAAAATGAGTGATTCATGTATTTTCTGTAAGATTGCCAATGGCAACATTCCTTCCTACAAAGTCTATGAAGACAATGACATCCTTGCCTTTCTGGATGTGAATCCTGCTTCCAGAGGTCATACCTTGGTTGTCACGAAGCAGCATTTTGATTCCGTCGTCACAACGCCCAAGGCAATTCTTGACAAGGCCTTTGAGGTTGCCCAACTTGTTGCCCAGGCGGAAATCAAGCAACTTGGTGCGACAGGTGTCAATATTCTCACCAACTGTGGCAAGAGCGCAGGACAGACCGTCAACCATTTCCATATCCATGTCATTCCAAGATATGATGAGGATGGTCTGAAACTGGAGTTCCCACCAAAGCAGCTTGAGAATGCCCAGATGGATGAAATCAAGGATTCCATCAAGAAAGCCTTGAATGAATAAAGTCATCTCAATTTGGATTTATGCCTCCTTGGTCAATGACTGGGGAGGTTTTTTTGATGAAAAAAATGGAAATGGTAAAAATTTCCAAGAAAAATACATTTGTTTTTAGAGGCCTGTTATCACTTTCCCTGTTTGAAATATTATATTTATCAAAATATCTCATTCTCCAGAAG
>CAVJFW010000028.1:0-22847 GCA_963648975.1 bacterium
ACATGTATGTGTGAAAAGACTTGAAAATCGTTTTTTCAAAATCTCAGACTGAATAAAAAGTTACTGAAAAATTCTTGAATTTCTCGATAAATACAGGGATTTTCACTTCAATTCGTTCCTGTTCACTTTTATGAGGCTCTGAATTTCACATATAGAGATGAGTGATAGAGCCGACATGATTGTTTCAAGCATAGGCATTCTTCTTTTTTTTTGTGATTTTTTACGATAAGCAATCTTCTCAGCCTAAGCGGTGACTTCGGTTGTCTCAACCCATGCTTTAGTATATAATACTAAAGTTTGATTTATATATTCTCTATTTCGGAGGCTTTACTATGGAATTAAAGAAAACATTGATCATGCCTAAGGGAAAATTCCCGATGAGGGCAAACCTTCCTTCCTGGGAAGGAGACATGGCCAAGGGCTGGGATGAGGCAAATCTTTATGAACAGCTTTTGCAGGCTCATATGAACAAGGATCCATTCTACCTTCATGACGGCCCACCTTATGCCAACAACGAAATCCATGCCGGACATGCTCTCAACAAGATCATCAAGGACATCATCATCCGTTCCAAGAACCTGGAAGGATATTATGTTCCATATACACCAGGTTGGGATACACATGGCTTACCTATCGAAAACTGTGTGACCAAGATGGGCATTGACAGAAGAACCACATCTGCTTCCGATTTCAGGAAGAAATGCCGCGAATATGCTCTTACCCAGGTCGACAGACAGCGTAACCAGATGCTTCGTCTGGGTGTCATCGGTGACTATCATCACCCGTATCTTACCCTCAACAGGGATTATGAGGTGAACCAGGTCAAGGTCTTCAGCAAGATGGCCATGGATGGTCTCATCTACAAGGGACTCAAGCCGGTCATCTGGTCATGGTCAAGTGAATCGGCCTTGGCTGAGGCTGAGGTCGAATACAAGGATGTTACGGCAACGACCATCTATTTCCGTTTCCCTGTAGAAGAAGGAAACGAATTTGTCTCCAAGGGAGACTTCTTCCTCGTTTGGACGACCACTGGATGGACGATTCCGTCCAACCAGGGACTTTGTCTCAATCCAGGCATGGAATATGGCCTTTTCAAGACTGAAAAAGGCAATTATGTCATGCTGAAGTCTCTTGCCGAAAAGATGAAGGAAGAGATTCCGTTTGAAAGCATGGAACTTCTCAAGTCCTTCACCGGAAGAGATGTTGAGAATGTCAAGGTTCATCATCCATATCAAGACAGACTCGTCCCTGTCTGCGTCGATGATTATGTTACGGATGATTCCGGTACCGGTATTGTCCACCTCGGCCCGGGACATGGTGCCGACGACTACAGAGTTGGCAAGAAATACGGCCTTCCGATCATCTGCACCGTGGATGCCAAGGGTCATATGATTGATGCCGGAGAGGAAGTCAATGGTCTCTTCTATGAGGATTGTTCCAACAAGGTCATCGAGATTCTAAAAGGCAATGGAAATCTTCTTGCCACGAAGGATCTTGTTCATGCCTATCCACATGACTGGAGAACAAAGAAACCGGTCATCTTCAGGGCAACCGCTCAGTGGTTCTGTTCTGTCAGCAAGATCAAGGACAAGCTTGTCGAGGAGGCCGATAAGGTCAAATACAAGCCATCATGGGGCAAGGTCAGATTCGAGAACATGCTTATTGGCAGAGATGACTGGTGCATTTCCAGACAAAGACTTTGGGGCGTCCCGATTCCGATTTTCTATGGTGAGGATGGCGAAGCCCTCCTCGATGAGAAACTCTTCGACCATGTCGAGAAGCTCTTCAGCGAATATGGTTCTGACATCTGGTATGAGAAGGAAGCCAAGGATCTTCTTCCGGAAGGATATACGAATCCACATTCTCCGAATGGAATTTTCACCAAGGAAAAGGACATCATGGATGTCTGGTTTGATTCCGGCTCCTCCTTCCTTGGCTCGGACATCGCCCTTGATCATCCATTCCCGGCCGATGTCTATTTCGAAGGCAATGACCAATATCGTGGTTGGTACAATTCTTCCATGATTCTTTCCGTTGCCTATACCGGACATGCTCCATATAAACAGATTCTCACTCACGGATTCATCGTTGACCAGTATGGTGAGAAATTCTCCAAGTCCAAGAAAAACGGTATCGATCCTGTCACCATCTGCAATCAGTTCGGTGCCGATATCCTTAGACTCTGGACCACGAGCATCGACTATACGACAGCGGAAATCAAGCTCAGCCAGGATCTTCTCAAGGTCTGCTCCGATCAGTATCGCAAAATCAGAAATACCTTCAAGTTCATGATCACCAACCTCGATGATGACGACAACGGAAATCATTTCGATATCCACTATCAGCCTAAGAATCTTTCTTTGGTCGACAGCATGATGCTCAACAAGCTCAAGGCTGTTCTTGCCGACATGAAGAAAGGCTATGACAACTTTGACTTCGCATCTGTCAGCAACACCATCATGAATTTCTTCGTCAACGATCTTTCCAGCTTCTATCTCGACTTCAAGAAGGATTCCTTATATTGTGACGGACTTTCCTCTGACAGCAGAAGAAATACTCAGTATGTCCTTTATACCATCATCAAGTCCCTTGCCATCGCCTATTCTCCGATCCTTGCCTTCACCTGCGAGGAAATCTATCGTGCCATCGACATCGATGACAGAAAGAATTCCGTTGCCTTGGAAGCCTATCCTGACTTAGGTGAAGTCGATGAGTCGCTTCTTGAAGAATATAAGCAGTTCCTCGAGCTTCGCGACCATGTCAACGCCCTTCTTGAACCATACAGAAAAGATGGCGTCATCGGTTCCTCAAGTGAAGCCAGCGTCAGTTATCAGGCAAAATCAAAGGAAGAGGATACTTTGATCCGCAAATTCGATAATGAAGAACTGAAGAAGGTTCTTCAGGTATCCCATTTCAGCCTTGCTGACGAGGACAAGGTCGTCAAGCACGACGGCACCAAGTGCGAAAGATGCTGGAATTATTTCGATGAGACGGATGTTGATGATGAAGGACATCATGTCTGCCATCGTTGCCATGAAGTCATTTCCGAGATGGAAAAGAAAGTGCAGGAGTAGTCATGGGAGAAGCAAAATCCAAAATTTCTGGTTTCTTCCAGACCTTGCCTGAGAAACTGAAGAACTATTTCAGAGACTACTTCAGGAACCTGAACTATATCGCATGGATCGTTTCCGTCCTTGTTGCCGTCGGCCTCTTCCTGTTGGATTATTTCTCCAAGAGGGCAGCCTATTACGACACAAGACTTCAGAATGGTGAAATCGTCACCTTCATTCCGGGACTCATCGATTTCTATCTGACGGGAAACAAGGGTGCTGCCTGGGGGAGCATGTCCGGATGGTCATGGTTCCTCATCCCGGTCAGCATGCTTGCCACAATCATGCTCTCGGTCAACCTTCTCTTCCGTTTTCGCAAATATAACTGGGGAATGACAATCGGTATCACCCTGATGCTTCCGGGTGCAGCCGGAAACCTCATCGACAGAATCGGTCTTGCAGCTCAGGCTGTTCCCTATGAGAAAGGTGTCATCGATTTCCTCAAGTTCCATTTCTGGCCAGGCTTCCCTATCTGCAATGTCGCTGACTATTGCCTGACCGTAGGCGTCGTTTTCCTTCTCATCGGCTTTGTCTTTGAATTCAAAAAGGAATATAAGCAGCTTAAGGCTGAAGAGGAACAGGAAAAGAAGAATGCTGCTTCTGAGGAAACAAAGAAGGAAAATGAAGATATGGCAAAGAAACTTGCATCCATCGACATGAATGCAAAGGATGACGAAGTCAATCAGAAAGTAGGTGTGGAAGATGGAAAAGAAAACGTTTCAGAGTGAGGAGGCGGGAAGACTTGATGTCGTCCTCTCATCCCTTAGCGGACTCTCCCGTTCCCAGGTGAGCAAGCTCATCAAGGCTGGTCTGGTCAGCGTCGATGGAAAGATGATTGATTCTGCATCCTATAAGGTCGTTTCCGGGCAGGAAATATCCTATCAGGAAGAAGATAGGAAACCGGCCGTCCAGGCTGCCGAGAAAAAGGTCGACCTTGATTTTGTCTATAGGGATGATGACATCTCCATCATCAACAAGCCACGTGGCATGGTGGTCCATCCGGCTCCCGGTCACAATGATGACACTCTGGTCAACTATCTCATGGCGGACGAGAAATTCGAATTTGATCCCGATGATGAGGAAAACATCCGTCCTGGTATCGTGCATCGTATCGACAAGGATACCTCCGGACTTCTTGCCATCGCCAACAATGTGGAATCCCAGTCCATTCTCCAGAATGAAATCAGGGAAGGTGAATTCCATAGGACCTATCTTGCCTTGGTATATGGCAATGTCGAGAAGAAGAAATTCCGCATCGATGCTCCTTTGACAAGACCAAATCACACTCACAGAAGGGCAGAAGTCGATATATATAAAGGTAGGGATGCCATCACCCATTGCGTGACCTTGGCCAACAATGGAAAGGTCTCTCTTCTCAAGGTCACCCTGGAAACAGGAAGAACCCATCAGATCAGGGCACATCTTGCCTATATCGGCTATCCGATCGTGGGTGATCCTCTCTATGGAAAGAGAAAGGAAGACAAGGCTAACAAGGGTCAGGCACTGCATGCCTATTCCCTGTCCCTCATCCATCCTGGCACTTTCAGGAGAGTGACCTTCTATGCTCCGATAGATGAGTACTTCAAGAGTCTGTTGAGATACTTCTATTCTTCAAAGTGAATCTCGTAATCCATCTGTCAGGAGTCTGATGGGTGGATTTTTTTATTGTTTCAAATATGACTGAATGAATGCTGAATCACATTTTTCCAAGGAATTGTGGATACTTACAATATTTATGTGTGAAGGAGGAAACATCGAGAGCAAAGATGGTGTAGATGGTGCCATGGAAGATGCCGGTAAAGCATTCAACAGTTCTGTCAATCTGACGATTTATGCCGAGCCTACTGAAAGGTCGAATGGTTGGCTAGAAAATTTCGCTGGATCAGCTTCAACCGTGTTCTGGTTATCCGAAGAGAATCCATGTGCCAAGGAAAGAAATTATTGGCATTATGTCGGTGGTGTACCGGAGAAACGATAAATAAGGAATAGAATTTCTTTTTTCTGACTGAAAAATGATGTGGATTCATTTTCTGTATTGATGGATTCACATCATTTTATTTCCTCCTGATGAAGGCAATCATATAAATCGGTGACTGGATGATCCGTTCGTTTTCCTTGAGGATGTTTGTCTCTCCAAAGACATAAGCCTTTGGAATCGGATGAATCTTCATCACGTTGTTCAAGGCTGTGTGATTATATATCAGCATATCGTTTGGCTTACCGGACTTGACTTCGATTGGAAGAAATTCAATGAAGTCATGAAGTGATTATCCGAAAACAGCAAGAAATCGCCTTTTTTAAAAGACATTTGTATATTTGATTTCATTTTTTTTCTTGATGAACCAAATCAGAATAGTAAAATATTCTTACGAGGTAAATACATATGAGAAAAGGAAAACATGCCTTATTGCTTACATCCATATTGGCGGGCCTGACATTCATGTCCGGCTGCAGCATGGGTGCCCGTACAAATGCCACTGTCACCAATGGTAAGGATGGTGTTGACGGTAAAGACGGTTTGGACGGCAAAGACGGTAAAGATGGTGTTGACGGAACCGATGGTAAGGATGGTTCTTCCATCCTTACAGGTAACGGTGAACCAGACAACACATTAGGTTCTGTAGGTGATTCCTATATCGACCTGGATACTTTTGATTATTATGTGAAGAGTAAAGAAGGCTGGTCAAAGACCGGAAACATGAAAGGCTCTTCCGGTGATACTCCTACCGTTACCATCGGTGAGAACGGAAACTGGTTTGTCAATGGTGAGGACACTGGTAAGAAGGCAACATCCGATGCCACTGAATATATCGTAACTTATTCTCTTGATGGAGGAACTCTTCCATCTGGATATGACATGATGACGAAGGTGAAGACCGGAGAATGCATCCTGGATTTACCTACACCGACAAAAGCTAACTATATCTTTGAAGGCTGGTATATCGGGGAAGGGGAAAATGAAGGGAAATTCACCTCCACTACCCCTGTCACATCCGACATCACATTGACTGCCCACTGGAAATCCATTTATTCCCAGACATTCACGGTAAGATGGCTCAATTATGATGGTACGCTTCTTGCCACATCAGAAGATGTAGCCTATAACACCTATCCTTCCTATCCTGGAGAAGAGAATCCAGTCAGGGAATCAGATGATACTTATGCATATACATTCACTGGATGGTCTCCATATCTGACATATGTCACTGAGGATTGCAGTTATGTCGCTCAGTTCTCAAAATCCATCAGAAAATATTCCATTACCTTTGACATGCAGGATAAGGGAACCATAACGGGTTCCGTCAACAGCGGTTCATTCTTTGATGAGAATGTCTTCACTGCTGAATCAGGAACAATCCTTTCTTCCAGAAATTTCAAAATCTCCTATAACGAGTCTGCAGGTACTGACTTCATTTCTGGATGGTATTATGATTCTGAACTTACCAAGAAAGTTTCCTTCCCATTGCTTATCGAAAAAGATCTCACTCTTTATCCAAAGTGGGATACGGAAGACAAGCAGCTCAGTTATGCCTATGATGCAACCAATGAAGGCTATATCGTCAGAGCATTCACCAATACCACGACAAGTATGATTGACACCCTTTCCGTTCCGAACATCTATGATGATGGAACCAATGGCTCTCATCCTGTCATCTGTATCAGGGATGCCTTCAGAAATGTCACGAACATCAATACTGTCATTCTTCCGGACAGCATCACTTCCATCGGAGAAGGATGCTTTGCAAATTCTTCTGTTCAGCATGTCACATTGCCTAGTGGAATCACTTCCATTCCGAAGGATTGTTTCTATAGGTCTCAGCTACAGGAAATCGACCTTCCGGATACTGTGACGGAATTGGGTGAGAACGCATTCTATCACACATACCTTACAACGCTTACTCTTCCGGATGGGATTACGAGTATTCCAAGTCGTTGTTTCCAGGAGAATTGGAGTTTGACATCCATTGGTTTCCCTGAAAATTTGGAAACAATAGGCGACAACGCTTTTAGTAATTGCTCTCAAATTAAGTCACTGCAGTTTCCTTCGAAATTGAAGACAATTGGCAATCATGCATTTGGTTGGCTATACAGTTTGGTTTTTTTAACGTTACCAGAATCACTTGAGACTATTGACTATTCTGCATTTTATTATTGCCAATCCTTGGAATCCGTTGTCTTGCCAACAACAATCAACAGCATGTCTTTTGATGTCTTTACTGATTGTTCGTCTCTCACCATCTATGTCGATGCTGAATCCAAACCATCTGGTTGGGATGATAATTTTGCAGGTACAGGACCTGTCACCTGTTACTATTCTGAATCTGATCCAGGTCTGAAGGACGGTTACTATTGGCATTATGTCGATGGTGTACCGGAGAAATGGTAAATCACTGATTCTTTTACTTTATCTACAAGGGTGCCTCATAACGAGGCACCTTTTTGAAATATAAAGTCATGAAAAAAGGATGCCGGTTTCCCGACATCCTTTATTGGATTCAGATTAACGCTGAACTCTGCCGGAACCATTGCCGTTGGCAAGAGTTTCGACTTCGCTCCAGCTGACAAGGTTGTAGTCACCTTCGATGGAGTGCTTGAGACAGGAGGCTGCGACAGCCAATTCGATGACGGCCTGATCATCATAGCCCTTGAGGATGGCTGCAATCAAACCACCGCCGAAGGAATCACCGCCGCCGACTCTGTCGACGATGCGCATTGCATACTTCTTGGAGGTATAGAACTTACCATCGCTGTAGAGCATGGCGGACCAGTTGTTGTCACTGGCGGAGATAGATTCTCTCAAGGTGATGGCAACCTTCTTGAAACCGAACTTGTCAACCAACTGCTTGCAAACGGATTCATAACCCTTGGCAGAAAGCTTTCCGGTATTGATATCGGTATCGGTGGCCTTGATGTTGAAGACATCGGAGGCATCTTCTTCGTTGGCGATGCAGACATCGACATATTTGCAGACTTCAGTCATGACCTTGTTGGCCTGTTCCTTGCTCCAAAGCTTCTTTCTGAAGTTGAGGTCGGTGGAAACGGTCAAGCCAAGCTTCTTGGCGGCCTTGACGGCTTCGATGGTGATGTCGGCCATGTTGGCAGAGATGGCTGGTGTGATACCAGTGACGTGGAACCAGTTGGCACCGGCGAAGATCTTTTCCCAATCGAAGTCACTTGGCTTGGCTTCGGAAATGGCGGAATGAGCTCTGTCGTAGATGACCTTGCTAGGACGCTGGGAAGCACCCTTTTCACAATAGTAGATACCGACCTTGTCGCCACCACGGACGATGAGGGAAGTGTCAACACCGAACTTTCTCAAGGAGTTGACGGCAGCCTGACCGATTTCATGGCTTGGAAGCTTTGTGACGAAAGCGGCATCGATGCCATAGTTGGCCAAGGAGACGGCAACATTGGCTTCGGCACCACCATAGGTGGCTTCCATGGTGTCAGACTGAACGAAACGGAGATAGCCCATTGGGGCAAGACGAAGCATGACTTCGCCAAAAGTGATGACTTTCATTGTTTATTTTTCCTTTACTTTGAAACTTACTTGCAATACTGAGCTCTGGCCTTCTTGACCTCTTCGACGAATGCCTTGGCATTGTCGATGATCTTCTCATAGTCACCAGTCTTGGCTGGGGCAGTGAGGGAAGAACCGGCAGAGACAGCGACGGCACCATTCTTGATCCAGTCGTTGATGTTCTCGAGGGAGACACCACCGGAAGGAAGAAGCTTGGCCTTCGGGAACGGGCCATGGACATCCTTGAAGTAGCCTGGCTTGCAGACGGAACCTGGGAAGACCTTGACGACCTTGACACCCTTCTTCATGGCATTGTAGATTTCGGTTGGAGTGAAGCAGCCGGAGAAATATGGGATATCGACGGACTTGCAGAATTCATTGACGTCATCATCGAAGCATGGGGAGACGATGAACTTGGCGCCCTTGGAATAGGCAAGCTTGGCAGTCTCTTCATTCAAGACAGTACCGGCACCGACAACGGCATCAACCTTGGCTTCGACAAGTTTTTCGATGACCTTGTCTGCATCCGGAACGGTGAAGGTGATTTCAAGACCCTTGATGCCACCCTTGGCAGCATAAGTTGCCATCTTGACAGCTTCGTCGACGGAATTTGCTCTGATGACGGCTAAGACACCAGAGTCTACGATCGCCTTAATGACTTCATCTGAATTCATAGTTTAAACCTCTTTTCATATGAATATGATAACCTGCATAACTTGTATACAAGATATCTTTAAGAAAAAGTATAGCCCTTTCATGGATGATAGTAAAGAAACTTTTGACTACTTTGTTCCGATGTCACAAGATTGTACGGAACCTATCTATATATAGGGCTATGTCGTTGGACTTATTTGTCTGCTGACGGAGACACGCCGATGACTTTCAGATATTGCCTGTAGAAAGTGGAATAGTCGTTGAAGTTGAGCCTTTCACAGACATCCTGTGGCTTTGCGCCGTTCTGGATGAGGGAGTGGGCATAGATGATCTTCTTCGAACGGATATATTTCATGATGGGAATATGCATGTCCTTCTTGAAGCAGTTGGAGATGTAGGATTCCGAATAGTTGAGATCCTGACTCATCTTGGATAACGTCAGATTGTCTTCCAGATGCAGTTCTATGTATTTCGTGATCTTGCTGATGACGGATATGTCGCCTTCCTTGATCGTGGCAGGCTTGGTGTTGTCAAGCAACGCCAAAAATTCCCACAGCTTGGCCTGACAGATGACATACATGTCTTCGTCGTTCATGGAATCGTAGTAGTTGTCCAGGGAACGGAAGATGTTTATCTCGTCGTTGGTGAGACGGTAGAACGGAGATCTGGAAAGAAGGAATGGTCTGAGTTTTTCCGGAAAGAGCGTTTCCGGAAACTTCAATACATACCTCTCATATAGGACAGAATGGTTCACTTCGGCAAAATGGAACTTTCCTGCCTGGATGAGAATGCAGTCTCCAGGCTTCAGTTTCCTTTTGTCTCCTTCCACGTTGTATTGCGCATCACCGGAGACGAAATAAATGATTTCCATAAAAGGATGCATATGCTTTCCATATTCATCCTTTGGGGAGGAAGCGTAGTCGAGTTTATGTGAGAAATCGATATTTCGCAAAGTGAAACTGAACATAACTCAATTATAGTTTCTTGCATTCGTTTTTGCAAACTAATATAAATAAAATTGCAATGGTAACGATTACATTGA
The DNA here is from genome assembly GCA_963648975.1 of bacterium. Taxonomy (GTDB): domain Bacteria; phylum Bacillota_I; class Bacilli_A; order RFN20; family CAG-288; genus Enterosoma. The sequence continues at coordinate 10,328 of CAVJFW010000028.1, forward strand.
TTTTCTAAAATATATGCAGCTAGGAGAAAGAACATATGAAACTATCTTTCAGATGGTATGGCTTAAACGATTCCATTCCGCTCACCTACCTTAAGCAGATACCGAACATGTATTCTGTCGTCACTTCCGTCTACGATAAGAAACCAGGTGAAGTCTGGGACAAGGAAAGTCTTCTTGCCCTGAAGGCTCATAGCGAGAAGCATGGCCTTGCCATGGAAGTCATCGAATCCATCCCAGTCAGCGAAGACATCAAGATGGGCTCCGCCAAGAGAGATGAGCATATCGCTGCCTTCAGAAAGAATCTCGCCCTCTGCGGTGAAGTCGGTGTCAAGTGCGTCTGCTACAACTTCATGCCGGTCTTCGATTGGCTGAGAACCAACATGCACCACGAGAATCCTGATTTCTCCAATTCCTTATCTTATTCCGCCGATGATTTCGCCAAGGTCGATCCGAATCATCTTCACCTTCCGGGATGGGATGAATCCTATTCCCCTGATGAACTGCAGAACCTTCTTCACATCTATCAGGGAATCAGCCATGAGGAACTCTTTAAGAATCTTCAGTATTTCCTTTCCTCCATCATGGATGTCTGCGACCAGTATGACATCAACATGGCCATCCATCCGGATGATCCGCCGTGGGATATCTTCGGAATTCCAAGAATCGTGTCCAACGAGCAGAATCTCGATGACATGTTCAAGGCCGTTCCGAACAAGCACAACGGCCTGACTCTCTGCACCGGTTCCTTCGGCGCCGGCAGAAAGAATGATGTTCCGCACATGGCAGCAAAATATGCCAAGGAAGGCAGAATCTATTTTGCCCACCTCCGCAATGTTCTCTATACCGATGACAAGGATTCCTTCGTCGAGGTAGGACATTACTCCAATTCCGGTTCTCTCGACATGTTCCAGATCGTAAAGAACCTTGTCGACAACGGCTTCGATGGCTATGTCAGACCGGATCATGGAAGAAATATCTTCGGTGAGAACGAAAAGCCAGGCTATGGTCTTTATGACAGAGCCCTTGGCTGTGCCTACATCAACGGTCTCTTCGAGGCTGCTGAAAAGATGAAGAAATAAACAGGAGAAAATAGAAAATGAAAGCTTGTGATTTACCATTTACCACAAATTTGAAGGATAAGGTTGCCGTCATCACCGGAGCCGGTGGTGTCCTTTGCTCCCTCATGGGCAAGGCACTTGCTGCCTGTGGTGCCAAGGTCGCCATCATGGACCTTCACCTCTCTTCCGCCCAGAAAGTCGCCGACGAGATTACCGCTGAAGGCTACATCGCCAAACCATATGAGGCAAACTGCCTTGACAAGAATTCCCTTCTTGCCGCCCATGCTGCAATTCTGAAGGATTTAGGCAAGTGCGACATCCTCATCAATGGTGCCGGAGGAAACTCCCCGAAGGCTTCCACGACCCAGGAATTCTATGCTCCGAAGGTCGATGAGGATACCGTCACCTTCTTCGACCTCAAGGAAGAAGGATTCAACTTCGTCTTCAACCTCAACATCCTTGCCACTTTGGTCACCACTCAGATCTTCGCCGAAGACATGATCGGCAGAGAAGGCTGCTCCATCCTCAACATCTCCTCCATGAACGCATTCACACCACTCACCAAAATTCCTGCATATTCTTCCGCCAAGGCTGGTGTTTCCAACTTCACACAGTGGTTGGCTACCTACTTTGCCAAGGAAGGCATCAGAGTCAATGCCATTGCTCCTGGATTCTTCGCAACCAAGCAGAACCAGGCTCTTCTCTTCAATCCTGATGGTACTCCAACTGCCAGAACCGGCAAGATTCTCAACAATACCCCAATGGGAAGATTCGGCAAGCCGGAAGAACTTCTCGGCTCCGTCCTCTTCCTCACCGATAGCGCCGCTGCCAGCTTCGTCACTGGTGTCGTCCTTCCTATCGATGGTGGTTTCTCTGCTTATTCCGGCGTATAATCGCCTTTAATCTCCTTTCAGGCCACATGCAAATGTGGCCTTTTTGTTGGACGGATTCATTTTGAGTTCCATGGTTCATTTCAAATGTAATTTGAGATATTTTTATGAAATCCCTTACAAAATAAAAATGGTCTCGTTGACATGATTTCATCATGATATAATTTTTTGGTATGTCATATCTAAGGAGCTCTTCACATGAAAGAATTTGTTGCTAAAAGAAGCAGACAAGGCGTTTCTCGGACGGACATCATTGCAATCAATTCACAGGCTGTCAAGGATAAGGAGAACGGAAATGCGGTCATCAACGCATCCATTGGCACTTTCCTTGATGATGACAAGAAAGTCGGCAGCGTACAACTCGTCAAGGAGTCATTGAAGAATCACATCAATGACAATCTTGGATATCCTACTTCCTATGGTGACTCAGGGTATTGCCAGGGTGTCATGAAATATGTCTTTGAGGAAAAGCTTGATCACATCAATGAACTCTATCATCCTTTCATCGGTGCGACCTTAGGTGGTACAGGAGCCATAACCCAGGCCTTCAACCTCTTCCTCGAGGAAGGTGAACTCGTTCTTCTTCCGGATGTCATGTGGACAAACTACAAACTCATTGCCAAGAAGGCACATGCCGGTTATGTGACCTATGAAATGTTCACCAAGGAAGGTGGACTCAACATCGAATCCATCAGGAATACCATCATCAGCGCCAGGGAAAAATCCCATCATGTCCTTCTGGTCATAAACGATCCGTGCCAGAATCCTACCGGATACTGCATGACAACGGAAGAATATGACAAACTCTTCGAAGTGCTTAACGATGAGGGTAGAAAAGGATATCTGACTGTTCTCTTTGACATCGCCTATATTTCCTTCTTCCATGTCGACGGGAAGAAATGTGCCCTTATCGACAAGCTGAATGAGGCAAAATGTGATTTTCTTCCTCTCATCTGCTTCTCATGCTCAAAACTTTTTGGCTTATATGGATTGAGAGTTGGTGCCCTCATCGCATTATGTCCGAACGAGGAGAATGCAGAGGAAGTCAAGCGTGCCTTCGGAGCACAGGCCAGAGGCACATATTCCGTTCCGGTCGGCCCTGCCGAAATTGCCGTCAGCAAGGTTCTCAACGATCCTGAGAAAATCGATGAACTTCATTGTCAGGTCAAGAAAAATTCTGATGAACTTGCTCAGAGAAGCAAGATTCTCATCGAGGAACTCGATAAGGCTGGAATCGGATATTACCCATATATGAGTGGATTCTTCATCACCCTCAAGGTCAAGAATGCCTTTGAAATCTCCGAGCAGCTGAAGAAAAAACATATGTATGTTGTTCCGATGAATGAAGACTCCATCCGTCTTGCCATCTCCGGATTGACAAAGTCCGAGATTTCCACCCTCATAGAGGGATTCAAGGAATTCATGTAAAATACAGGAACCGAGTATCCGATAAGGAGAAAGGTTCCTTTTTTGGTGAAAACAAAACCATTTTCTTGCATACGAAAAAAGGCAGAGGAACATGGCGCATATGTTCTCTCTGCCTTATTTATCGACGATCTCTATCTTGGTGACGTTGTTCAGCTTCGGTGGATATACCAGGGATACGGAACCATCATAGGTAACCTTGAGTTCATCGCCTTCCTTGATCTCCTCGAAGTCGACTTCCTTTCCATTCTTGATGACCTTTCCGTAATTGTCTTCGTCGAAGGTATAGAAGTAGTCCTCTGTTCCCGTGTCGGTGACGTTGATGCCCCAGAAGTTGTTTACGTTCTTATATGTCCCGGAGATGATGAATTCGTTGTTTTTCTCGATTTCGAGGGCTGTCAGCTTGGATTCATCCTCCTGATATTTGGAGAAGTGGGATACCAAAGACAATGATGCAAACAGAAAGTTTTTCTTCATGTATTTCTTCTCCTTTCTTTTCAACTATTATATCGATTTTTTCATGTCATTTGTATAAGAAAAATCCAATCGGTCTTTCTTTTTTGACAAACGGATTTTCAATGATGTGGAAAAAAATCCTGTAATTAGTTTGATATCTAACGAATTATGGAAAATGAGAGAATGAAATACGGAAAAAACAACAGGTTTGGGCAAAATGCTGAAAGCGTTATCAGATAGTCTTGTTCTTCTTTTTGTAATTGTTGAAGAATCTCTTCACATAGTGGTCGACGATGCCTTTTTCATCCTGGTTCTTCAGTTTGCCGTAGATATTGTCTACCATGGCACTGGCTCCCTTTGGGACCTTTGTTCCCAGAACCTTTTCCATCTCATCCCATCTCTTCAGGAAGGTATATCTTGCGATGACACTGGATACCGCGACGGATGGATAATATGTCTCTCCCTTGGTCCTGAAATACAGTGGATTCTCTATCAGGTCGTCGGAGACATATTTTTTGTAGTTTTCCAGAGAAAGAAATTCGTCCACATAGGTGATGACGAAGTCAGGTATCTCGTATTTTGCCTTCAGGCCTTTCTGGGCGAGATTGTGGCAGAGAGAGAGGACCTTGTCGATGTTGAATTTCTTTTCGTTCAGATCAGAAAGCTTCTCAGGAGATACTTCGAGGACATAATTCTTTATCCTCCTTCTCAGAAGAGGGCCGATGTCCATGATGTAGTCATCGCTCATCTTCTTTGAGTCGTTGACCCTAAGCTTCTCAAGGTAAGGTATGTCATTTCTGTCGACATAGGAGGCAACGACGATGAGGGGACCAAAGAAGTCTCCTTTCCCGACCTCGTCGGAACCGATCTGCGGACCTAAATCCTCCCAACAGGCAAAGATGTCCTTCTTATCCTGACTCTTCTTTTCGTCAGATGTTTCCTTGATGGTCACCTCGTCAGAAAAGTAATGGGCAAGGCCCGTGACCTTCTCATCCTCACCTGAAAAGGTGATGGAATACATTTCTTTCTTGTTTCTGCAGGCATGGATATGGATTCCCTTGTAGTTGCAGTCAAAGAAATCGTAGGGATGATTCTCATCCTTTATTTCCGTGGCATCGACGAAGTTCTTTATTTCCATAGCCTTGCTGTGGTCAGTCTTGATTGTTGCATAGATCATGATGCATCCATTATAAAGCATACTCGATACATAAAAAACTCAAAATGCCCGATTCCATCACGTTTTCATGACTGCGATGCGTGACAATGAGATATAATAGCTTGATTGATCTGGAAAACATTCATATGGAAGAAAATTATTTGAATCACGAGGTGGATGAAGTCATATCACACCTGAAAAACCATTTTTCCCTGCAGGGACTGAAGAACAGGTTTGACAGGGAGACATTCATCGCCAAAACAAAGGATGAGGTGGAACTCTCCCATCAGTATCTGAATGAGTTTGCCTCATTTCTGCATGACGGACATGAAATCAACATTCCGAGCCTGATTGACCTCGATCCGGTTTTCGTATCCCTGGAAAAACAAAGTGTCCTATCCTGTGTGGAACTATATTCCATCGCCGACCTTCTTTCCGTCAGCGAGTACCTCTATGATCTTCTTTACGAAGAAAAAAAATATTACCATCTCAACGATGATGCCCTCGATCTGAATCCTCTTACCCAACTGAAAAGAGATCTCATCACCTGCATCGAGACGGATATGACCGTATCTGACAATGCCAGTGCAAAATTGAGGGATGTCCGTTCTGCCCTGAGAAGCCTGAGAAGGCAACTCAGCAACATCATGAATTCCTACAAGAACCGCTACAGCCCTTATCTTGCCAGTGAATCCATCGCCCTTAAGGGTGGCCAGGAAGTCCTGGCCATAAGAACTTCCGACAAGGGAAGCGTGAAAGGCAGTGTCATATCCTATTCCTCCACGGGTGAGACAGTCTACATGGTACCTTTTGAAGTACTCGAACTGAGAAACAAGCAATCCAGCCTGGAACAGGAAGAGGCAACGGAAGTGATGAAAGTATTGGCAGACCTGTCAGCCAAGGCATACAAGCAGATCAAATATCTGAAGAGGGATTACGAAATCCTGATGGTGTTTGACCGTTATTTGGGTGCCGTGAAATATGGCAATTCCTATAATGGCTGCATATCCGAGCTTTCTGATGGTGAACTTTCCCTGAAGGAACTTTTCCATCCCCTTCTGAAGGCAAGTCATGTCGTCACCAATTCCATCAGCCTGGGAAACAAGGAAGCAAAGGTACTTCTCATCACCGGACCTAACGCCGGCGGTAAATCCATCTTCATCAAGGCCATGGCTCTTTCCGTCATGATGGATAAGCTTGGACTCATGGTACCTTGCCTCATCGAAAGCAAGATACCCTATATCGACGAAGTCTATTTCCTCGGCGGAGACAATCAGTCCGTCATGGATAATCTTTCGACATTCTCCTCTCACCTTTTGGGAATTAAGAACATCACCGATAAGGCAACAGGCAATTCCCTTGTCATCATAGATGAAGTCGGTGAAGGAACTTCTCCAAAGGATGGTGAGGCTCTTGGTGTCGGCCTGCTGAAATTCTTCGAAAAGAAGAATTGCTTCACGGTTCTGACATCTCATTTTGATGGACTGAAGATTTATGCTGCCGATGATGATAAATGCCTTACCGGTGCAATGGAATTCAATATGAGTGGACTCAAGCCTACCTATCGACTTCTGCTTCATACCACGGGAAAGTCATATGGTATCCTTCTTGCCAGACAGATGGGACTGGATGAGTCCATTCTTCAGGATGCCATCGAATTCCAAAAACAGAGAAGCAACCAGGATACTGATGCCCTGATGGAAAAACTTACTCAGCAGGCAATGGACAACGAGAAGAAACTTAAGGAACTCGAAAATGCCAAGAAGGATTTGGAGAGACTTGCCGAGAAAAGACAGAAAGCCATAGATGCCCTCAACGAGGAAAAGAATTCCATCAAGATGAAGGCAGACAGCAAGATAAACCGACTGGTCGATCAGAGAATCGAGGAAATCAACCGCATCTGGAAAGACAATGCCGAGAAGAAGAATTCCTCCATTTCCTATTCGGATATCTCCCAGGCCAAGGGAGAGCTGAAGAAGATCAAGGAAGAGACACCTTCTTCCTTGCAGAACATCGGAAAGGTGGAAACACTTAAGGACGTCAAGGTCGGAGACGTTCTTCTTGATGAAGACAAGAGAAAAGGTGTCGTCATTGAGGTGAAGAAGAATGAGGTCGTCCTTGACATGGATGGGCTTCGCTTCAGAAGAAAACTTCAGGGACTTACCCGTGCTCCGAAGACAGCTGATGATGTCATGAAGAAGAACAAGCCGACTGCCAGCATCGACAGGGCCGTATTGAATGTTGGTTCTTCTCAGGGGCTCGAATGCAATATCATCGGTCTTCATGTCGACGAGGCCATGAGGAAGGTCGTATCCTTCCTTGATTCGGCAAGACTGAGACACTTTACCTATGTGAGAATCATCCATGGAACCGGCACGTTTGCCTTGAAGAATGCCGTATGGAAATATCTGCAGAACCATAAGGATTTTGTGAAGGATTATGCCTTCGGCGGTGAAGGAGAGGGTGGTCTTGGTGCCACCGTGGTACATCTGAAATAATATGTCCTATCTCGATTACCCGATACTGAAACAGAAGATTTCCCTGCTTCCGGATGCTCCTGGCTCCTATCAGATGAAGGATTCCCAAGGTACCATCATCTATGTCGGAAAGGCAAAGTCTCTTGTAAAGAGAGTCAAACAGTATTTCACCAGGCCACAGGTAGGCAAGGTCGCCAGGATGGTGGATGAAATCAGGGATTTTGACATCATCGAAACCAATTCGGAAAAGGAAGCCCTGCTTCTCGAGATTTCCCTTATCCACAAATATTATCCGAAATACAACATCATGCTGATGGATGACAGGATGTATCCATATATTGCCTTGAAGAAGAAGGAAGATCCTTACCTCAAGATATCAAGAAGCGACAAGGAAAAAGGATATTATTATTTCGGGCCTTTTCCAAACAGTTCCGATGCATTCAAGATGATCGACCTTCTCAATCGCATCTATCCTTTGAGAAAATGCAAGAACATACCCTCCAAGCCATGCCTTTATTACCATCTCGGTCAGTGTCTTGCTCCCTGCATCAGAAAGGTGGAACAGGACGAATATAAGAAGATGGTCGATGACATCAACCGGTTTTTGGGTGGAGACAGCAATGCCGTCGTATCCGAACTGAAAGCGAAGATGAAGGAATGCGCGGACAAACTGGAGTTCGAGCGTGCCCAGGACTATAAGAACCTGTTGGACAGCATCAACAAGACGGTCTCCTCACAGAAAATCATCTTTTCCGATCATGTCGACAGGGACATCATCGGATATTCCATCCGTGAAGGATATATCTGCATTGTCTTCCTTCTGTATAGAAAGGGTGTCCTTCTCGGAAAGAATTATTACGTCGAGGAACTCGATTCCGAAATCGATGACTTCCTCGAAGACATCATTGTCCAGTTCTATGAGAAACATACCGATCATCCAAAGGAACTGATCGTACCTCTTAAGGAAATCACGGAGGTCCTTTCCCAGTCTCTGGAATTCAAGGTGATTTCCCCAAGCCGTGGAAAGAAACGTGATCTCATGGCCATGGCACTTGAAAACGCCAAGCAGATGCTTGACGAACATTTCCAGACGGCAAGACTTGAGGATGATGTCCTCAAGCTTCTTGAGGAACTCAGGGACAAGCTCGGACTGAAGAAGACTCCTCTAGACATCGAACTTTATGATAACTCCCATACCCAGGGCTATGACCCTGTCGGTGCCATGGTCAAGTTCATCAATGGCGAAAAGGCACCACAGCTCTATCGAAAATACAAAATCACCCAACCTAATCCTCAGGATGACTTAGCCAGCATGTACGAAGTCCTGACAAGAAGATTCAACCGACTGAAGGAAGGAAATGAGAAGATGCCTGACCTCATCATTCTCGATGGTGGTTCTACCCAGTGCCAAATCGGACTTCAGGTAAAGGAAGAGACCGGGCTGGATATTCCCCTTGCCGGTCTTCAGAAGAATGACCGGCATGAGACGGATACCCTGATCAATGCGGATACCGGAGAAGAGATTCCTTTGGAAAGGAATTCTCCGTTGTTCTTCCTCCTCATGAGAATGCAGGATGAAATCCATCGCTTTGCCATCACTTATCATAGGAACAAAAGAGGAAAGGCGATGTTCAAGACCATCTATGACGACGTTTCCTCCATCGGAGAAAAAAGAAAAAGGAAGCTTCTTGAACTTTATCCTACCATGGAGTCGCTGGAAAATGTTAAAGTAGAGGAGTTAAGCCAGATCGTACCTGAAAAGGCGGCACTGGAAATCATAAAGAAGAAAGATGACTACTTCTTTGAAAAGAAGAAGCTTCAGGATAGGAGAAAAGATGAAAAATCAGATTGAGAAAATACAATATGTTCCCAGCCTTCTTGCCCTGGTGTTTTCAGGTGCCTTCTTTCTTCTCATGATGATTCCCCATTCCCAGTATGAACTTCTCAATGAGATGTCGACACTTGCAGGCTCGGCTGAGACGTTGAATGTCCTTGTGATTGTTCCGGCCATCATGACTGTCTTTGTCATCATATTCAATTGCTTTGTCTGTGCCTTGGCACTGCTATCCCTCTTCATGTCCTTCTTCTACAATTTCCATTTTGTCAGCAATGGAATCATGGTGACATCCACGATCAGCTTCCTTCTCCAGAGTGTCTATTTCTTTGTTGGGATCAATGGTGTTCTTGCCAACGGGGAAAGAATCATATCCATCGGTAACATCATCATCTATGTCCTATATTTCATCTTCATGGTTGCTCTCTTTGTCCTTCATCATAAGCTCATCTCTGTTCCTTATCATGAGATAAAGCTTGAAGCTGGCAAACATATTTCTGAATATGACACAGAGTTGGAAACATCTGAAAATGTGGAAACGAATGAAGAAAACACTACGATGGAAGAAACCGAAAAGAATGAACCTGATTTACAGATGACGGTTCTGAACATGCTTCAGAAAGGCAAGATTTCACCAGAAGAGGCAAAGAAACTTCTTTCCGAAATCCAGGAAGAAAAGAAGGATAAAGACTGAGAAAAGAAAATATCTGATCATCAATTTGATTGAATTTCTTCTTGAATTTGTCCTTGGTGTCTGTTTGGTATCTTATATTTTTTTGATTTTTGCTGTTGCCATCCTGGATGGCATTTTTTGCTACAGATTCTTATCCTCTGGTACCATCAAGGTAACGACGCTCAGAATCCTTGGGGATGGAAAAATAGAGACGAGCGGATATAAAAACAGGACCTATGTCTGGAAGATCAGATTCATGAAGGAAAAGGATGATGCCTATCTTGTCTCTTTGAATAATAGGCTTTGGTTATCCATCGACAGGGATATGGTCGATGATGACATGATTCATCGAATCACGAAATTTGTCGAAACCAAATAAAAATACGACCCTGGGGTCGTATAAGTCTTATCCTACATATTCTTCGACGACGATGTATGAACCTTGGTATTGCTTCAGCAATGACTGGAAGATTGATGTGGCAAATCTATAGGCCCAGGTTGAATCAGCCTGTAAGACCGGTCCATATTGTGTAATCTTGCAGTTGCATTTGTTCATCAGATATAACATATATTTCTTTTGCATATGAGTAATCTTCTTCCTAGGATATGCCTTATGTCAACGGAATGCAACCTTCTCTTTTCCATATTCCATAAACCATCATGGGATGTTCAGTTATTTCTTGAAAAGAAACCTTCATTTGACTATAATTTACTAGCCTATCGAATGGTAGGTGTTCGGGACGTAGCGCAGCTTGGTAGCGCACTTCCTTGGGGTGGAAGGGGTCATGGGTTCAAATCCCATCGTTCCGACCAGTATGTCATTTGGTCCTGACTAAGATGTGTCGGGACTTTTTTATTTGCCATTGCTTTGGTGAAACTATCTTAAACAGTGACGTTGCATTTATGACTTCTTTCTATAAATTCTCTTCTTTTTCTACAATATCAGAAACAAATATATTGTAAACATCTTCTTTTCTGATATTGAATATCACTTCCATATTTTTCCTGAATTCGGCTTTGACGAACTTATCTCCATGTCTTGCCATGTAATGGCACGAAGTCAGTGAAGGAACTTCGAACATAAGGATATATGTATACCTTGTTTTGAATACCATGGTGTGAATTCGTTTTCCAAAGAATCATATTTGTAAGCATGATTGGTGTATTTTCATATGAAATGCCTTATTTCGGTGATATAATCCGAGTGTATCAAATGAAGGATTTCTTTATGATTCTTTTTGAAAAAATCAAAAAACTTATGCTCAACGCCGGACTTGAAAAGGAAGACCTGAAAGCCGTGACGGTTGACATTGAAAAGACAAATAGGCAGAATCTGCAGATATATTCCGTCATCATTGTCCTATACCTGAGCGTATTGATGGTCGTGGCCTGTTTCAATTCCGTTGCCAAACTCAACTTCTGGTATTATTTCAGTGAATGCATGGTTGCCATTCTTATTTTTGTTTTGTCCACTTTCGTCAATAAGAAGAATTCGGTTTTCACGATGATTCTCGTCTATTTGTTCATGACCACCCTTCTTCTTTTTTCTATTCTTATAGGAAGTGTCACGATTCCGGGTTCAAAGGCAGTCATATACCCTGCGATTCTTTTTGTCGTACCACTGCTGTTCATCGACAGACCATATAGATTCGACATTCTTCTTACCCTATCCGTCATAACGTATGTCATATTGGGTATCTTGTTTAAGGATAGGGATGTATTCTACGAAGACCTTCTGAATGTCACTGTCCTATATTTGATGTCCGTGGTCATATCCGCACATATTCTCAAAGTCAAATACAAGAATTTGATTGATGATAGGAGACAGGCTGCCTTGAGTGAAATTGATGTGCTTACCAATACCCAAAACAGAAACTGCTTTGAAAATAGAATTGATGAGTTGGAAAAGAGGGACAATAAGAATAGCCAGCTTATCTTTGTCGATGTCAACGGACTTCATGAAGTCAACAATACTCTCGGTCATGCAGCCGGTGATGACATGCTGAAATTCATCGCCTGGAACCTCAGGGACATCTTCGGAAACGATAAATGCTACAGAATCGGTGGTGATGAATTCATCGTTCTGAATGTCGATGACTTCGATGATAAAATCGATGACAAAATCACTGATTTCCGTTCCATCATCGAAAAGAAGGATTACCATGTTTCCATCGGATATGAGAAATCCATGGAGCATGTCCCCGACTTTACGATTCTGACCAAACAGGCAGAAAATAAAATGTATGAGGAAAAGAAGGAATATTACAGAAAGAACAATATTTCCGGTTCCATTCGCTGAAATGATGTTGGACTGATGCCCATTTGTTTTACAAGGCCTTGAAAATGAACGGCTTGTAAGAGATTTCTCAAATCTTTTGTTTGTAAAGCAATCCATATATGTCAAAATAAAGAAAGAATATACAAAGGAGTTAATCTTTTATGATGCTTGAAGTACGTAATCTTAAAAGAACATATAGGACCAAGAACGGTCAACCGGTCCATGCCCTGAATGACGTTTCCCTGAAGTTCCCGGAGACCGGTCTTGTCTTCA
>CAVJFW010000029.1:0-21056 GCA_963648975.1 bacterium
CATATATGTTTACTGCTAATTATCATACACATACCAAAAGGTGCGGCCATGCCATCGGAGAAGACCGAGATTATGTCATGGAAGCAATAGGCCATGGAATACGGCATTTGGGTTTTTCTGATCATGCCATGCTTCCGGGATTCAGCGAACCATACAAGAGGGGAGACTATGTCCTTTTTGATGATTATGTGAAATCCATCAATGCCCTGAAGGATGAATATCGTGAACAAATCACGATTTATCTTGGCTTTGAGGCGGAATCCTTTCCCTGCTATTACACGTTCTATCGTGAACTGATAGAAAATGGAGTTCTCGACTATATGATTTTGGGAAATCATATGGCCATGGATGACAACCGTCAGATCATCTGTCGTTTTTCTCAGATTACCACGGCTTCCCAACTCTACCTGTATCGCGATTTGGCCTTGAAGGCCATTTCTTCGGGATTGTTCAGTGTTTTTGCCCATCCGGATTATTTTATGGCAGGCATTGCTCAGTTTGATTCAGACTGCCGAAAGATTTCCAAGGAAATGATAGAAGCATGCATCGCCCATGACGTACCTTTGGAAATCAACCTTGCCGGAATACGTTCCGGAGAAAAGAAATATGACAGAAAGAAAAGGTGGATGTATCCGACGGATGAATTCTTCAGCCTTGTCGGAAAGTATCATGCGAAATGCATATTCGGCGATGATGCCCATGCGCCGACACAGATTGGCGATGAAGCTGCCAGATTTTCAGCTGTGCAGTTTGCAAAGAAGCATGGCCTTATGGTCATAGACAGACTGGAGAATGTAAAACAGCATTAATTATGGAAATTTTCAATATAGTAATCTGGTGGATCAACATCGCCATGATCATCATCATCGGACTGGTCTTCATCTTTCAGCTGTTTTTCATGTTTACTTTCTTCAGGAAACCAAGAAAGTTCAATAAGGCAAAGGAATATCATGACTTCACCATCATCATCCGTGCCCACAATGAAGAGGATGTCATCAGGGACAGCGTGACTTCAGCCTTGGCTTGTGATTATCCGGAGGAAAAGAAGCATGTCATCGTGTTTTGCCATAATTGCACCGATGATACGGCAAGGGTCGCAGAAGAGAGCGGTGCGAGAACCGTCATTCTCACCGATCATGATTCAAAGCATCAGAAAGCTTCCTATTGCATGAAGTTGGGAATGGATGCCCTTAAGGAAGACAAGGAACATGACTACGAATACTTCCTTTTCATCGATGCTGACAATCAGGTAGACAAAAATTATCTCCTGAAGTGCAACGATGCCGCCGATGATGGTGTCGAGCTTGGAAGAACATATGAAAACAGCAAGAATCTCACCGACAATCTTATTTCCTGCATGACAGGCCTATGGTATTGCAGGGATGATTTCTTTGCCTGCCGAAGCAGAAGTGCCTATCATCTCGGTGTCGTCATGAATGGATGCTGTTCCATGGTCAAGGCCGAATATGCACTTGACTGGGATGCCATGTCAGCCAGTGATGACATCGAATTCACCCTCAATCGTCTTCTCAAGGACGGCAAGAAGGTCGAATACATCGATGAGGCCATGGTCTATGAGGACCAACCGACTTCCATCGGAGACATGTACAAGAGAAATTCCCGCATGGGAAATGGACTTCATAAGCTTTTTTGGACCACGGGCATCAGATGCCTTGGCATGTTCTTCAGGACATTGTTCAATCCGAAAGTGAAGTTTTCCCTGAAGATGACCTATCTTGATCAGTTCTTCAACATCGCCACCATTCCGGCTGCAGTTCTGGCTGTATGTTGGTTTGCTCCGTATTATATCTATTCCCTGATTTATACCGGTCTTGGAAACATCATTGTGATTCCAGGTCTTGGCAGCTATGACTTCATCTGGTTCCTGCTTTTTGTCGTCATTGTGGCTTCTGCCTGCTATTTTCTTCCGTTTTTCATTCAACCACTCATCTCTGCCATCTGCCAGAAGAACAGACTTATCATCAAAAAGAGAAGTACCGTCGTTTTCTCCATCGTTCTTTTCCCAGCCTATATGCTGGTTCAGGCTGCCGCCATCGTCGGTGGCGTCTTCTCCAAGCCAAAGTGGAAGAAGCTCAAGAGAAGCAAGACGAAAATAGACATGAAATAGGTGGCTTATGACTGGTTTTGATATTTTCTTCATTGTGCTTTATTACATCAATCTTGCCATGATCATCCTGGTGACACTCGGGTTCGTTCCGCAGTTCCTTTACTATCTTTTCTGTTGGCTGCCGAGAAAGCATTTTAAGCCAAGCGATGATTACCGCAGGATTGCCATCTACATTCCTGCACATGATGAGGAGGAGAGCATTTACCATACGGTAAACTATCTTCTTCATGATTTGGATTACCCGAAAGATAGATACAAAGTCTATGTCTGTGCCCATAATTGCAAGGATAAGACCGCCGAGCAGGCAAGAAAGGCGGGAGCCATCGTTTATGAATATGATGACAGAAATCCAAAACACAGGGTTGCAGCCTATGCCTTGAAGCATCTTCTTTCGAAAATACTTGAGGACGACAAGGAAAGCGAGGTCTTCATCAGGTTTGATGCGGACAACATTCCTTGCAAGTCATTCCTTAAGGAAATGAACAATTCCATCAGTGCGGGATGCAAGATCGTCAGGGCGTATGAGGCCGCCACGAACATGAGGCAGAATGTGTGGACGGAAACCTGCAGCATCTTCTCCATCAAGGACAGCCGTGCACAGAACAATTTCCGTCAGGCCCTGAATATGTCGACTCTTGCCCCAGGACCGGGTCTTACCTGCACCAGGGATATCATCGAGGAAATGAACGGATTTGACTGCGAAAGCAGCATTGAGGACGTCGAATTCTCCTTGAAGAGACTCTTTGACGGATATAAGATCTATTTTAACACGGATGCCATCGTCTATGAGGATCAGCCTAGCACCTACACGGATACCAAGAACCGAATGGTCAGAATGGGCAAGGCGTTCGATATTGTCTATTTCAAACATGGTTGGAGAATGCTTTTATGCTTCTTCAGGACCGGAAATCCAATGTATCTTGATTTCCTTCTTCAGATACAGTTCAACCCCGTCAGTGTGATCTGTTTCACCTGGTTTCCGTTCTATTATGCCTTCTATGCCATCATGATGCTGATGGGTATGTGTGGAAATTCACCTTTCTCCGATGCTTTCTTTACCTATGATCTGTATAGCATAAACAATATCTTCACCGTCAATCCGACGGCCAACATCATTTTCACGGATGCCTCATCCGGGCAGCTTTTCGCCTCATATCTTGGGCAGAAGTTCTTCTATGATCCGTTGACCTGTGGCCAGTTTGCCACGTGGGCAAGTACTCATGCGTTCTATGGTCTATTGAACATGGCGTGGATGGTCATATTGGGCATTTCCCTTTTCTGTATCTTCCAAAGCTATATCGTCCTGCTTCTCGATCATAGGAAACTTGGATTGTCCCCGTCCCTGAAAGGAATGTGGAAGGGAATCCTTCTTTCACCTATTTATTCCCTCATTTATGGATTCTGCAACTGTATCGGACTTTTTGTCGGTACGAAATGGAAGGTTGCCAAGAGGAACGTAAAGGAAAGTCACATACTTTCACCGATAAAGGAAAATTCAAGAAAACGCTTCATCTCCATCAAGGAAAAAGAATTGAAGAAATATTCAGGTTCATGGTGGAAAAAGAAAAGGAATTTACAATAATTATAGAAACGGTATTTTACCAGGAGGCCATCAATGGAAATCAAGGAAGGATATCTTTCATTCAGAGACTATAAGACTTACTACAGAATCGTCAATCCGAATGGAAGAAAGACACCTCTTCTTCTCCTTCATGGCGGCCCTGGATCAACACACAATTCCTTTGAATTGCTTGACCATGTCGCCATGGATGACGACAGGCCATTTGTCATGTATGATCAATTGGGATGTGGATTGTCTTCCGATGCCGATTCTTCCATGTACAACAAGGAAATCTGGGTTGAGGAACTGATCAACCTGAGACAGCAGCTGTCCCTTTCTGAAGTGCATCTGTTAGGACATTCCTGGGGTGGAATGCTTGAAATCATATACCTTTGTGATTATGCGCCCAAAGGTATCAAATCCGTCGTCTTCTCCTCCACTCTTGCCAGTGCTGGCCTATGGAAAAAAGAAACACACAGGCTCATCGGCCTTCTTGATGAAAAGACAAGGAATGACATACTTCACGGCGAGGAAACAGGGGATTTCGATTCCGAGGAATTCAAAAAGGCCACGGATGAGTATCTACATCACTTTGTCTCGGGTCCATGGACTGATGATGATCCTGCCTTTCTACGAAACAAGAGAAGCGGACATATCAGCTATGTGACGGCATGGGGACCTAGCGAATATGCACCTATGGGAAATCTGAGGGATTATGAATACCTCGACAAGCTTGCCAAAATCACATGCCCGGTCCTTCTCCTCAGCGGCGCAAATGATGAATCGACACCATATCAGAATCTCGAGATGTGCCATCATCTCAAGACAGAGAAGGAATGGTTCATGTTTGCTTCCTCAAGACATATGTCTTTTTATGAAGAACATGAAAAATATGTTTCGATACTTACCGACTTTTTGAATAGGACAGATGCAAGGGAGAATGAAAAATGAGATTCAGAATAAAAGATAGGATTCCCAAGGGAGACGACATCCTTACCTATAAGAATGAGACGATCATCATCGACCCATATGGTGTTCATTTCCATGATGCCTGTGGAGAAAAAGAAGATTCCATCATTGACTTTTTCTATGGCATCGATGCCAGAATCGTCATGGAACATTACCTTCTTTTGAGAAGCATGAGGCTTGGATTCAAGCTTTATGACCTTGACAAGAAGGAAGAAAAAGCAGTTCTCGTTCTGGACGAGGATCATTTGGCTGGCGAATATGGATATTTCGTCAAGGACGATAAACTCTTTGTCCTTTCCGGTTCCTATAGCAACAGGCTTATGGATTTCATCATGCTCGGGGAGGACAAAAAAGACGAAGAGAAGGACAGTCGGATTGATGTTTACTCCCTTTCTGATTTCTCCCATACGGAAACCATCGATCTGAAGGGATTCATCGAGAAGCTCTTTTATGTTGACTTCCTTGATTCCATGTATGGCATCGATACGGAAGGACATATCTGTCAGATAAAGGACGGGGATCTTGTCAGGATGGAACAGATTCATTTTGAGGTCGAAAACCTTCTTGTGAATTCAGATAGGAAGGAAATCTATCTCCAGAGTGCGACTAGTGTCAGAATCTATGATAAGAACTTCCGGGAGATAAACAAGATTGATGTCGTTGATTCGGATTATTCCTCTGTTTCTCCGATGGATGAACTACCCATTTCCATTTCCATGCATATGGGATCCATGGAAAGAGCAATGTCACAGAAGAACATGATTCATCATATGGACTTTTACGATGAAAATACCTTTCTTTTCCTCAAATCGATGAATCTCGGTGCACAGTTCGGAATCGAACTTGTCGACATAAAGACGGGGAAGGTGCTTCACGACATGCCATTCGGCGGACCTGTCGAATCAATCAGACCTTTCGGAAACGGAATGCTGCTTCTCAAATTCATGGGCGATCTGATTTTATTGGAGGTGGAAAAATGACCAACGTGGAAATTTATCAGGATCTTCTTTCCAAGACGGCGGATGTGAAGGTCACGAAACAGAAATGCATATACAACATCGCAGAACTTTGTTCTCTCCTGGGATATCTTCAGGTGAGCAAGGAAACCCTTGATCAGGTTGATTTTGAACATCATAAGGATGATTTTGCCAAGCTTTTTGAGGATTATCATCCACGTGCCGTATTGAAGAACGGACAATATCTGAATCAGCTCAATCGTGTCCTTGAATTCTTCAAGCCAGAGAATCCTTCTCCCTATAAGAAAATCACCCAAGCTATTTTCCTCACATCAAGATATTTCTCCCATTTTGATTCCTTTGAGGCTTTCAGGAAGGAAGTCTATCTTTCCTGCGTGGATGAGGAATCCACGTTGAAATATCTTGTGGATTTCAGAAAGACGTCCGGATTGTCCTTGGCTTATTTCGTAAAGACCTGCACTTTCTTTGAAAAAGCCGGTTTCTTTGACATACCTCTTGTGACGAAGAAGGCAAAGGAATATCTTCTTCCGTTGCTGGATATTCCCGATGAAAATGAATTGCTCTATAAAAAGATGATTTCCATCGCCAAGAGCAATCACATCACATGTCATGAACTGAACGTGAGGATTGAAGCACTGAATGCTTGAAATCAAGGGACTTACCAAAGAGTATCGGATTGATCAGGGTACATTCACTGCATTGAAGAATGTATCTGTCGTTTTTCCGAGTGTCCAGTTTGTTTCCATCCTAGGTCCATCCGGTTGTGGAAAGACGACACTTCTCAACTGCATCGGTGGCCTGGACAGTTTTGAAGGCGGCGATATTTTTCTCAATGGTGTATCTTTGTCTACGCTTGACGAACATCAACTTGACAGTTACCGAAACAATGAAATCGGATTTGTATTCCAAAACTATTATCTGATTCCACAGCTGTCTGTTCTTGACAATGTCAGGATTGCCTTGGAAGTCAGGGACTATTCGGCAACCGATGTCGAATCCTTGGCTTTGAGTGCCCTGAAAAGAGTCGGCCTGGAGGAACTGAAGGACAAGAAACCAAATCAGCTTTCCGGTGGTCAGGCACAGAGAGTTGCCATAGCCAGAGCCATTGTGACGGATCCTGAAATCATCCTTGCAGATGAACCTACTGGTGCCTTGGACAGTCAGAATTCCAGGATTGTCATGGATATTCTCAAGGAGTTATCCAAGACAAAACTTGTCATCATGGTCACCCACAATGAGGAGTTGGCAGAGGAATATTCCGACAGGATCATCACCTTCAAGGATGGGCAATTGATTTCAGACATGGATGAAAGTGATCCTGAAATTTCATCTGACAGACAGGACAAAAAACTGAAAAAGAGCAAATTATCCTTTAAGATGAGTCTTAAGCTGGCTATGAAAAATATTCTCTCAAGAAAAATGAAGACAATTCTTTCCGGAATTGCCAATTCGTTTGCCATGATTGGAATCGGATTTTTTCTTGCCATCAATTGTGGATTCAACACCTACTCCACGAATCTCTCGGCAGCCTCGGCTACGAGCCTCCCTGTCGTGGTCAGCGCATACAATCAGAATACATCCACGGAAAAATATGCTGACAGGAATGCATCCGTGACTTATCCGGATACAGATGAAATCTATCCGAAGGTGGATGTGGAAAGTCAGTATTCCTATACTTATAACCACTTCTCCAGCAAATATTTTTCCTACCTTGATTCCCTTGTTTCACAGGGAATCGTCAGGGAATATATAGAAAGCTACGGAAATGATTATTCCTTCAACTTGGTGACAAAATATCCGTCCAGCATCAAAGGTGATTCTGATGCCTATTATGGAAAGGTGACGACCACGGCGACAAATTATAACTATTATGCCTATTCTTCCGGTTTGCCGTATAACATCTTCCATGTTCTTTATGGGGATCTTGACCAATACGATCTGCTTTGTGGAAACCTTCCTACTGGTGAAAATGACCTTGTGTTGGTCGTCGACCAATATAATTCCGTCAGTTTCTCCATTCTTCAGAAGCTGGGATTCTATAATTCCTCGGACAGGCAGGATGATGTGAAGGATTCTTCACTCTCCACCAAGGTGAAACCGATAAAGTTCTCCGACATTCTCAACAAGGAATATAAGGTGTTCAACAATGATGAATTCTATCCATCCGTCACGACCCAGACTGTGACGGACGGACTTGGCTCTGAACGGACTTTGTATTTTTATTCGCAGGCTACCTTGGATGAGAATTTCTATTCTTCCCATGGACGGACTCTGAGGATTTCTGGCATCATCCGTGCCAAGAGGACTTCTCCGTTTTCCATTCTTTCTTCTTCCTTATGTTATACAAAGGAACTTCAGGATGTCCTGACAAAAGAAAACGAAAAGAGTTCCGTTGCCAACAACATTCACAATAATCTTGTCTTCGATTCGAAATCCAGCATCTCCGATTTCATCAAATCATTGGAAAAGATAGTGGATGATTATCAGAACAGTGAATCCAAGGTGATTCCCACCACTGAAGTGAATTCCCTCTTCGGATCGTATTTTGACTATCACATCTTTGACAATCAGGGATATTACTATTCCGGCTTCAGCAACTTCCTCAAGGATTGCAGGACACATGGCGCCAACCTGGTGTCTGATGAGCTTCTTGGAAAAGACCTTTCCGATGAAAACGTTCTGACGGAACAGTTTGAGAAGATCCAGAAATATTATCTCAGTGGGGATGTAGATAACCTGTATCTCAGCCTGATTTCCATATTGGCATACGCCAATGCCTATAGTGAAATCAGTTGTGTCGTCATCTTCCCGGTTGACTTGACGACCAGAAGCAAGCTTCTCGAAAAACTTGATGAATTCAATACGGTGGATGGAAATTCCAACCATGCCATAAGTGATGAGGAGAAAGTCTATTATGTATCTGCCGATGCCAATTCCATGGTGGAGGAAGTCGGCGAGATGATTTCCCTTGTTTCCATGATTCTTCTTATATTCGCTGCGATTTCCCTTACCGTAAGTTCCTCGATGACGGCCTTGCTGACGTCCAACAACGTTCTTGAGAGGAAGAAGGAAATCGGTCTTCTGAGGTCACTTGGCTCCAAAAAAAGCGATGTCGTCAGGATCTTCGAACTGGAATCCGTCTTCCTTGGTGCACTTTCCGGCATCATAGGCTCCTTGATGACGTTCATCCTGTCTTATCCGATCAATGCCTTGATCAATTATTACTATTCCTATTACAAGGTCGGCACAATCTGTCAGTTCACCTGGTATCACGCCCTTATCATTCTTGCCTTCTCCGTGATTGTCGGCGTCATCGCCTCTTTGATACCTGCCATCAAGGCGAGCAGGAAAAATCCGGTTGATGCCCTTCGCAGTGAATAATTTACTCTTGAAGAGAGCATATCATGTTTCTATAATAATTTAGTATTGCACTTTTGCAGTGCAAAGAAACTAGAATTTATAAAGAGGTAAAAACTATGGGTAGAGCACATGAAGTCAGAGCAAAGAAAATTGCTCAAACCAATGCAGCCAAGTCTGCATTGTACAACAGAGCCAGCAAGGAAATCTATCTTGCTGCAAAGTCTGGTGTTCCTGATCCCAAAGATAACCTCGCTTTGAGATCCGCCATCGAAAAGTGGAAGGCACAGCATGTCACTCGTGACGTCATCGACAGAGCTGTTGCAAAGGCCAAGGATAAGGATGCCGCCGCTTTCGTCGCTGGCAGATATGAAGGATTCGGTCCTGGCGGTGTTGCCATCATGGTCGACACATTGACCGACAACGAAAAGAGAGCTTTCTCTGCTGTCAGAGCTTGCTTCACACATCATGGCGGAAAGATTGGAAACTCCGGTTCTGCCGCCTTCAACTTCCAGTTCATGGGTGTCATCTCCTTCGATACCGACAAATCCCTCGAGGAAGTCGAAGAAGCCCTCATCATGAATGAAGTCGATGTCCAGTCCGTCGAAAAGGAAGACAATACTGTCTACATTCAGGTCACTCCTTCCGGACTTGATCATGCCAGAGAAGTCTGTGTCAGTGAATTCGCCCTTGGCGAGGATGGTTTCTCCGAATGCGAGAACACCTACATCCCATCCGGTGATCCTGTCCACATCTCCGATGATGACAAGGCCAAGCTCCAGAACCTTCTCGATGACATGGATGAAATCGAGGATGTTCAGGCTGTCTACAACAACGCTGATCTTTAAATGAATCGTCGCCTGTCTGATGACAGGCGATTTTCGTCTTTGTCTTATGATAGGATATAACCATGAAAACTGAAAATTATCTTTCCCGTTTCAAGAAGATGACCCGTGACGATTACATCGTCATCGGTTTTTTGACCTTGGTTGTCTTGCTTGGATTGTATTTCTCAATCGCCTTCAGTGTGAAACTTTCCATGGGCTACACGCTTTTCGGGGACAGCACCAAATATTCCAATGATGTCATGGAGACTGCCGGTCCGACCAGTGCGGACATCTATGTCCTGATTCTTTTCTGGGTTTTGACTGTCCTGGCCTTGGGAATCGATGTGTTTCTGGCCTTCTTCAAAAAGATTGAGAAGAAGGATGTCATTCGCAAGGAAATCGTCGATGGCAAGGCTGTCATCGTAAAGGAGGAGAAGGATGAAAAGTGAGGAATTGCTCAATCTTCAGAAACTCCTGGAATGCGAAGTCATCCGCTTTGAATTGAAGAATGATACGCTTGAACTTCTTGTTGTCGGAGATAACGAGGAGGAAGAGCATCATCATGACGATGACGATGATGACGACTGCGATGATGGATGCTGTGAAGGACTTAACGGACATCTGTTTCTTCTGAAGTTCGTAGGTGTAAGTGACTTTGTTCTCCACGGTGAGGAATGTGACAACTACAAAACAAAGAAGGTTGAGTCTGATGGCTCATTCCTGAAATTGGAACTTGAAGGAAACAACTTCCTCGACAATGACAACGATGTGATGATATCCTTCCGTTATCATGCCTTCGATGTCATCGACAAAGGTGGAATAAAAGGACCGGATGCCTGATGATGGCATCCGTTTTTTGTTGCCAATCGATATCTTTTTTGTATCATTTTTCCATAGGTCAACATTATGAAATTCAAAAGAGCCAGAGTCTGTTTCAGCGCATTGGAAACATATATAGCCTTGGCTTTGGTTTTCATCTGTGAGATTATCGCTTTGGTAATAGCCCTTGAATTCTTTTACAATGCTGATGAGGGAAGACTGAAAAGCATGATTCCTTTCTTCTATTTCCAGATTGTCGTGCCTTTCATTTTTGCCTGTGCCCTTCTTTTGCTGGATGAATCAAGAAGAAGAAACAACAATAATCTCGATATACCTAGTATCGAGATATCAGGAAATGAACTTATTCTGAACAGGATTAATTTCAAAAACAAGTCTTCCACGATCAAGGCTTCAGACATTGAATTTGCAGAGCTTATAAAAAGGGTGGAAACAAAGAAGATGGACATCAGACCATATGCCTATGTCAGACTGAAGACAAAGAATGGTGCCTACTTCACATCCGATGCCATAGAGGAACCAGACAAGGTTCTTGCGGAAATTACCTCCTGGCTTGATGAAAAGAAGAAACAATAAAAGGTCATGCTTTCGGGCATGACCTCGTTTTATTTCAGTTCTGCGTCGACCTGTGTATTATGCAATTTGTATAGCTGATCCATCGGTGCAATCTTGTCGATGAGTAGCTTGGCGATATGATCGATGCTGCTTCCTTCTGAATAGTCAGCTTCACATAGAAAGTCGACTCTTCCGTCTCCGAGGAGCTTCTTTGCCGGTTTCTTGTTCTTGTCATAGACGGCGATGGCTGTTCCTCCGTTGCTTCTGACAAGTTTCATGCAGGGAACATCGGTCAATCCATCGGCGATATAAATCATGTTCTGGAACGGAACCGGTTTGTCCTCATCCGGTATGGAGGCATTTACCTTGTCATTCTCGGCCAGGTCAAGTACACCTTTGTTGATTCGATAGATGAACTGTGTCTTGGTGGTGTAGTTGATGACGGATTTTGGCCAGATGGCTTCTCCATTTTCGTCATAAAGATATTCACAGGCGAAAATCTTGGTGAACATTTTGGCTATCTCGCTTCCTTCGATGATTTCCTTGTTCCCGGAAGAAATGACATAATGCTGTACTTCGACATTCTTCATCTTGCCATACTCGTTGATTCTCTTGAACCATTCCTTGACACCTGGGAAAAGCTGAATGTCCTCTCCCAATTTGACGAACGCCTCCCTTGTCACTGGAAGATTGTTTTTCCTGGACTCCGTGATCATAAGAAACATATATGCCAACAGGGAATCCATATGTTCCTTCTTGGTCAGGTCATTTGCCTTGGCCCAGAACTCCGAGGGTTTGATGTTGAGCGATGGGATGAATGAATAATTCTGCATATCCGTGGTACATAAAGTGTGATCGAAATCGTAGATGAACGCGACAATTGTTTTTTTGGTCATATTGTTTACCAACCTTTGAAATATTATATTTCATTTGGCTTGAAAAACATAATTTCAACGACTGAATGCCAAATATCCTCTTTTTTTGCATGACTGATATCTACATTTGAGACTTCGAATGGAAAAATACATTCTACATGGAAACTGAATTCAGGAAAGAATTCGGGTTGGGTGTTTTGATCTATGACTCTTTGGAACCTTTTGGCGTGGATATCGGTTGTGCCTGACTTGTATGGAAAACAAAAAACGCAACATCACTGTTGCGCATTATGAATCTGAATGGCGGGGAAAGAAAGAATCGAACTCTCAACGACGGTTTTGGAGACCGTAGTTATGCCATTTAACTATTTCCCCGGCTATGACAAGCGAGTATTAGTTTAAGGTTTTCTACATCGCTTGTCAATTTTTTTGCGGGATTACTGGAAATCTTTTGCGATTTTGGAGACAAGGGACATATCGGCCTTGCCTGCATATTGACTCTTGAATGTCATCATGATGTTCTTGATGGACTTGTCTTCGAGCTTGGAGATGACATCTCTGATTTCTGCTTCGTCCATCATTTTTGGAAGATAGGCTTTTATGTAGTCCATCTGCTTCTGTGATGCGTCAGCCTGCTCAGGCTTGTTTGCAGAAGCGTACATGTTTCTTTCTTCCTCAAGTTCCTTGACGACCTTGCTGATGATGGAGACCATGTCGGCATCCGTCATTTCCTGATTCTTGACTCTCTTGTCTGATTCAGCCTTCTGATAGTTGGCGATGACAACACCTAAGACGGCCTGGGCATTGATGTCCTTGTTTTTCAAGGCCATCATCTTGGCCTTTTTCAATTCCATTAAGGTTACCATAATTATGAATTTCTCCTTTTTTCCAATACTTTGTCGTAAGCCCTGAATCCCTCATTGATGATATCCTGTGGATTTTCGACCATTTTGACCGGAATGGACAGCAGGTGCTGGAAGTAGTCCTTGGCTCCGGCGATGAGAGAGCCTCCACCAGACAGGAACATTCCATTCCTTGTCAGGTCTGAGACCAGTTCCGGTGGCAACGAAGTGATGACATCGGTGATCTTTAGGCCAATGATGTTTGCCAATGGCAAAAGACAACTTCTGATTTCTCCGGATGAGATGACATTGCTGGTCGGAAGGGAAGTGATGGTATCCCTGCCTTTTATTTCTCCAAGCCTGTTTTCCGGTATTACGCTGAGACTTCCAATCTTCATCTTCAGGATCTCGGCACTTTTCAGTCCTATGGCAAGATGCTGTTTCTGTACCATATATCTTCTTATGGCTTCGTTGAACGAATCGCCGGCGATGAAACTTGACTGACTTGCCACGACTTCACCTAGTGAGAGACAGGCGATGTCGGTCACACCGCTTCCGATATGGCAAATCAGTGTTGCTGTTGGGGCAAAAACGTTTTTCCCAGCACCGAGTGCTGCGAGTCTGGCCTGAGGCTCGATATAGATTTCCTTTGCACCGAGTCTGGTGGCGATGTCGATGAGCACCTTCCTGTTGACTTTTGAGCAGTCGGATGGCGTGGCAAAAACGAATGCCGGCATCTTTCTTCTGTTGTCCAGGTTCAGGGACTTGAGGACGTTGTTCAGATAGAGATAACAGGCTTCGTCATCTACGACCATTCCGTGTCTGACAGGATAGACGACTTCATAATTGTATGGCGTCTTTCCTGCAATCTGACTAGCCAAAAAGCCTGTTTCCCTGACCTCATTGTTCACTCTGTCCAAAGCGATTGCCGTTGGCTCAGAATAGATGGTCTGGTCATGCATGGATGAATAGATGGATGTGTTTTCGCTGCCTAAGTCAATTCCGATATATTCTTTTTTCATGGATACGGAAATAGTTTACTATCTTTTGTTCTGAAAGTGAATTTTTTGTGAATTTTCGTTGACTGAAACTGGTACATGCCCTATAATTTCTCACATTATTAGATAATACTATGATTTATTGGAGGCGTGATATGTCTGATATGATGTCCGGAAGGGAAGAGGCCAAGTCATTTGTCGATCAGCTCCTCGACATGAAGATTCTGGACTTTTCGATAAGGATGCTACCGAAAAACAGCGGAGAATTGGCTGTTTTGGGATTACTTTCCCAAAAGGAAGATGGGATGATGAGCAGCGGAGATATTGCCGAGGCGTTGAATATGAAGACATCGAGGATGGCAGCGCTTCTCAATGCCCTGGAAAAGAAAAACCAAATCAAAAGGAAAAGAGCTGAAGATGACAAGAGAATCACTTATGTGATCATGACGGATGTCGGCAGGGAAATCTGCTCCAAACTCATGGATGGTGTCTTAAGAAAAGTGGAACATGCCTATGAGGTTATTGGAAAGGAAGAGATGGGACGTTTTGTGCAGACTCTAAGGAAACTTTATGAAATAACAAAGGAGGATGAGACATGCTTAGGTTAGATGACATCAAAAAAGACTATCAGATGAAGGATAGTGTCGTCCATGCGCTCAAGGGCATAAGCCTGAATTTCAGAAAAAACGAATTCGTTTCGATTCTTGGCCCATCCGGTTGCGGTAAGACGACCCTTTTAAACATCCTGGGTGGACTTGACCACTATACTTCCGGCGATCTCATCATCGAAGGAAAATCAACAAAGGACTTCGATGATCATGATTGGGATATCTATAGAAACCACAGAATCGGTTTCATCTTCCAGTCGTACAATCTCATTCCCCATGAAAACATCGAAGAGAATGTGGAACTTGCCCTTACCATCGGTGGCGTAGGCAAGGAAGAAAGGGAAAGAAGGGCAAAGGAAGCTCTAGACAAGGTCGGACTCAAGGGCCTTTACAAGAAGATGCCAAATCAGCTTTCCGGTGGTCAGTGCCAGAGAGTCGCCATCGCCAGAGCCTTGGTAAATGAGCCAGAGATTCTTTTGGCTGATGAACCTACCGGTGCCCTTGACAGCGTCACTTCCGTCCAGATCATGGAACTGATCAAGGAAATCAGCAAGGATAGACTTGTCATCATGGTCACCCACAATCCGGAACTTGCCTATAAGTATTCCACCCGTATTGTCAAGCTTCTCGACGGTCAGCTTGTGGATGATTCCAATACTTATTCCGTTGAAGAGGAACTTGCCGAAAGGAAGGAAGTATTCGAAGATGAAATCCTTTCTGAAAAGGAAAGGGCAAAGGCTGACAACGAAAAAGCCAAGATGAGCTGGTGGACTGCCTTCAAGCTTTCATCCAAGAATCTGTGGTCCAAGGCCAAGAGAACGGCTCTTACCATCGTGGCTGCATCCATCGGCATCGTAGGTGTCTCTGCCGTTCTGTCCATCAGAAGCGGTGTCACCGGATATATTGACGGAATGCAGGATGAAATGCTTTCCGGTAACCCGATACAGGTTTCTGAATCTACCTTTGATCTTTCCAGCATCGCAGAAACGATGACCGGTTCCCAGCAGGCATCTGTCGTCAAGGAGGCCACGAAGGAAGGCTATATCGACATCAACTTCATCACCAAGACATTGATTGAATCAGCCAAGACCATGGGAACAAGCATGATTGAAAACAACATCACCCAGGAATATGTTGATTACATCAATGCGATGCCCAAGGAATATTACAAGGATGTCGTTTACAAGTATGCCATTGACCCGACATATAACATCTATACGACAGATAACATCAATGGTGGAGAAAGCGACACATATTCTCTTGCAGCCATCACTGCAATTGCATCCTCGATTCTTGAAAAGAAATTGGCTGACAACGGATATGAGGCATATGCATCTACCATCAAGAGTTATGCTTCGACGTTCGGTCAGTCCATCAACAATAGCGAATATCTTCTTGAGCAATATGATCTTGTCAATGGCAAGGTTGCCACTGAGGAAGATGAAATCAACATTGTCCTTTCTTCCAACGAGGAACTGACTGATTTCACCCTGACGCTTCTCGGATATCTTTCCCAGGATGAGTTCATGAATATCATCTATAAGTACAACACGGATGAGAACGGCAATCCGGATTCCAAGTACAATGATGAACTCTACCAGCAGACAAAACAGATTTCCATCGAGAAACTCGTCAATCATGAATTCACCTATTATCCCAACGATACCGTCTATGAGGAAAATTCATCCTATAAGGCTGATGCCACTGTCGTAGAGATTGCGATGAATCCTGATATCGCAAGACCATTCAGATATTCCCATTATCCAAAGACTGAATGGAAGGACAAGGGCGTGAAGCTGAAGGTTGCCGGCATCCTCAAACCGAAGGAGGGAAGACAATATTCCACACTGAGTTCCGGATTCTACTACACTCCTGCCTTCACAAAGAAATACATCGGTGACAATCAGAATTCGAAATTGGCTTCCTTTATCAGGAATCAGTCTGAATCAACCTATACTTCATTGACTGCTTCCGGCATGACAAGTGGTATTTACTACGAGTATAAGTATAATGTCGATGGAACGGATTATAAGGCCACTGCATTGGTGGGCAGCACCAGTGCCACGGATGGCATCGTCAGCATGATCTCCCAGATGATGGGAGGAAGCACCGTGTCCTCGACTTCCGCAAAATTGACCTTGCGTTCTGTCGGTGGAACAAATCTGCCTAAGACGATAAACTTCTATCCAACGTCCTTCGAGGACAAATACCTTGTCACGGATTACCTCGACAAGTGGAATGACAAGAATACTTCGCTTACCATTTCCGGAAAACAGGTATCCGGTGATAGCCGTGATGAAATCAAATATACGGATAACCTTGCCGTCGTCATCTCCATCATCAATACCATCATCAACATCGTTTCCATCTCCCTTATCGCCTTCACGG
Organism: bacterium; assembly: GCA_963648975.1. Lineage (GTDB taxonomy): Bacteria > Bacillota_I > Bacilli_A > RFN20 > CAG-288 > Enterosoma. The sequence goes on from CAVJFW010000029.1 coordinate 16,923, forward strand.
CACTGAGTCTTGTCGTCTCAACGGTCATGATTGCCATCATCACCTATGTCTCCGTCATGGAGAGAATCAAGGAAATCGGTGTCATCCGTGCCCTTGGAGGAAGAAAGAAGGATGTTTCGCATCTCTTCAATGCGGAGACATTTGTCATCGGTTTCCTCAGCGGTGTGTTCGGTGTCATCGTGACATACATCATACAGATCATCCTCAATCTCATCATCCATGCCAACTTCCCGACGGTGTCATCCATCGCCAATCTGACGTGGTATATGGCTTTGATCGTCATCGTCGTCTCCTTCCTTCTTACGACCATCGCCGGTTTCATTCCTGCCCGTGGTGCAGCCAAGAAGGATCCGGTTGTTGCGTTAAGAACGGAATAACATCATATGTATATGCTTCCATGGCCTATGATTGGTCATGGAAGTTCTTTTTTATTCCAGAAAAAAGAACTAGAATAATGCCGCTATGAAAAAAATAGATTTAGGCAGTGAACATACTTGGTCAGTCATCCTGCGTCTTGCCCTGCCGGCCATGCTTGCCCAGCTTGTTTCGGTTCTTTACAACATCGTTGATCGTATCTATGTCTCCAACATGCCAGTTGATGGCAGCCTTGCCCTGGTCGGAATCGGCGTCGTCTCGCCGATTGCGACTTTCATTTCTTCGTTTGCCTTCCTTGTCGGACTTGGAGGGGCACCTCTGTTTTCCATTTCGCTTGGTGAAAAAAACGAAGAAAAGGCAAAGAAGATCCTGTCCAATGCCTTTTTGCTTCTCATCATCCTCAGTGCCTTGCTGATGATCATATTCTATGCCGTCATGAAACCGATGCTGTATTGCTTCGGTGCATCTGATTCGTCATATCCGTTTGCCCGGGATTATCTTGTCATCTATCTGATGGGAACTTTCTTCTCCATCATTTCATTGGGACTCAATCAGTTTCTTTCTGCTCAGGGCGAATCCATGAAGGCGATGCTGACTACCACATCTGCCTGTGTCCTTAATGTTGCCTTGGATCCCTTGTTCATGTATGCCTTCAATCTGGGAATCAGGGGTGCAGCCATTGCTACCATCATCTGCCAGTTCCTTTCCTTCTCCATGGCTTTGCTTTTCCTTCTCAGGGGAAGCAAAGTGAAATTGTCTTTTGGGCAATATGACATAAAAATCATGATGCAGATATTCAAGCTTGGCTTTTCTCCGTTCATCATCATGGCAACAGACAGCGTCATCGTAATCCTGCTTAACAGCATGCTGAAGCAATATGGTGGCGAGAACAGTGACCTGTATATCGAGATTGCCACCATCGTCTGTGCATTTGAATCTTTGATAACCGGACCTTTATTAGGAATCAGCAGTGGAACCCAACCGCTTCTTGGTTATGATTATGGTGCAAGAAGAGTCGATCTCATCAAGAAGGCGGAAAAACAGCTGACGATCTTTGCCTTGTGCTTCTGTGTTGCCGCATTTGGTCTTTCCTTTGTCCTGAGTGAACCATTCACCAGGATATTCGTCGGTGGCAGGGATGAACCTGAAGTTGTCGCGGGTGCCATCAAATATATCCGTTGGTACATGTATGGAATCATTCCACTTGCCTTCCAGTATGTCTATGTCGATGGTCTGACAGGCATGGGACAGGCAAAATATTCCATTTGGCTTTCCCTCAACAGAAAGGTTGTTCTTCTTCTTCCGGCCATTGTGATTCTTCCCTTGGTTACCAAGAATGCAGCACACTGCTTCCTTGCCGAACCGATAGCAGATATATGCAGCGGAATCGTTTCACTGGTTGCATATCTCATCATCGCGCCGAAGATCCTGAAGAAAAGAAGCCTTGAACAGAATCAGTCGACATAGTTGAATAATTGACAATCATTTTACAAATGGAAACATTTGTGCCAATGTATGCCCTTTAGTTGAAAATTTTCGATTCTACTCTATGAAATATAAGGTTGATGCTTTATAATCTTTTGCGAATTACTCGGAGGTATTAAACTATGTCATGGTTTAACAAACAGTCCAGACTCATCCAGATCCTTTTACTCCTCATCCCTGTCGTCAGCTGGATTACCGAAATCTTCGTCCGTGTCACTGCTGTCCTTGAGAAGCCAACTCTTGGTAACATCTTAGGTGTTATCTTTGGCCTCATCATCCCAGTCTTCGGATGGTTGGATCTCGTTTGGGTCTTACTCTTCAATCACCTTATCCTTGCAAAGTAAAAATAACGGTATCGTATTTTTCACACCATCTTCGGATGGTGTGTTTTTTATTTGAAAAAAAGTGAAAAGAAAATACCCATCCTTTTATCCGAATGACACGGATAAAGGGATGGGCATTTGTTTATTTTGCGAATTCTTCCGGGTGATGTGCTTCGTACTTCTTGCGTTCGTTGGTGTTCAGGATCTTCTTTCTCATACGGATGGACTTTGGCGTGATTTCGCAAAGTTCATCAGTGTTGATATAGTCGAGGCAGTCTTCCAGGGACATCTTTCTTGGAGACTTCAATACGACTGTGACATCCTTGTTTGCACTACGCTGGTTGCCTAAGGACTTTGTCTTAACGACGTTGACGGCAAGATCAGTGTTATATTTGTTTTCACCGACGATCATACCTTCATAGATGTCGACACCAGGACCGATGAAGAGGGTGCCTCTTTCTTCGGAGGACTTGAGAGCATAGGCAGTGGATTTTCCGTCATCGGTGGCAACAAGGACACCGTTGAGTCTCTGGCCGATGGCACGGTTGACCTTCGGACGATATTCCTTGAAGGAATGGTTGATGATGCCATAACCCTTGGTTGCAGTCATGAAGGCATTCATGAAGGAGATGAGACCACGGGATGGAATGACATAGACAAGTCTTGTCTGACCATTTTCGCTGGTCATGTTGATGGTTTCTGCGGAACGGTTTCCGACAAGCTGCATGACGGCACCGGCATATTCATCCGGAACGTCGATCTGGAGGTCTTCGAATGGTTCGCATTCAACACCGTCGATTATCTTGATGATGACAGTCGGCTTACTGACCTGGAGTTCGAATCCTTCTCTTCTCATGGTTTCGATGAGAACGGAAAGATGAAGTTCACCACGTCCGGTGACGACGAAGGACTGATCCGTGTGATCGATGTCGATCTTCATGGAAACATCCTTCTGGGATTCCTCATAAAGTCTGTCCTGAATCTTCTGGGCAGTGAGAAGTGTTCCCTCCTTTCCACTGAACGGAGAGGAGTTGGCAGCAAAAGTCATACGCATGGTCGGCTCATCGATACGGAGCGGAGGCAAGGCTTCGAGATTGTCGTTTGGACAGACGGTTTCTCCGACCATGATGTCCGGAAGACCGGCAATACCGCAGATGTCACCGGCTTCGACATGATCGACATCGATTCTGTCGAGTCCGTGATAGGAGAACAGTTTTGCAATCTTGAACTGAGTCGTGGTTCCGTCGAGACGCATGCAGGTGACGCTGTCATTTAAACGGATGGTACCTCTGTCGACTCTTCCGATACCGATTCTTCCGACATATTTGTTGTAGTCGAGAAGGGATGGCTGGAACTGGAGAGGCTTTGTCTCATCGGCTGCCGGAGCAGGGATGGTCTCGAGAATCGTGTCGAAAAGCGGATCCATTCCTGGCTTCTGGTCTTCGACATTGCTGGACATGCTGGAAGTCATGTTCAGGGCAGAGGTGTAGACGACAGGGAATTCGAGCTGATCATCATCTGCGCCGAGATCCATGAAAAGTTCAAGGACCTGGTTGAGGGCTCTTTCCGGATCGGCACCTGGTCTGTCGACCTTGTTGATGACGACGACGGTCTTGAGATGGTAGGAAATGGCCTGCTTGAGAACAAATCTTGTCTGTGGCATCGGTCCGTCGAATGCATCGACAAGAAGACAGACGCCGTCGACCATGTTCATGATACGTTCGACTTCGCCTGAAAAGTCAGCGTGACCTGGAGTGTCGACGATGTTGATCTTATAGTCCTTGTAGTTGATGGCAGTTGTCTTGGCTAAGATCGTGATGCCTCTTTCATGTTCCAAAGGATTGGAGTCCATGGCTCTTACCATGACCTTCTCGTTTTCACGGAATGTTCCACTGGTCTGCAAAAGTGCATCGACCAATGTGGTCTTGCCATGGTCGACGTGGGCAATGAT
>CAVJFW010000030.1:0-488 GCA_963648975.1 bacterium
CTTCAGGCTTGAAAATAGGAGGGCACGAACATGGAGAACAAATATTTGAAGCAAATAAAAATATATTGGATTCAAAGGTATCTGAAATTGAAAAGAAGAAAAAGCTGAATAGTTATCATGAAAACGACATCGTAAATGCCTTTCCCCTTTTATCCAAGGAAGAAAGACTGAAACTCTATAAGATAATGGGAACAAAGAAGACCGGAGCCGGTTCATCCTATCGTAAGAGCATGCCCGCAACAGACGGCACAGGAAACTTTTCCATCAACGAAGTGCCTTTAAGTGTATACACAGACGAAGTGAAGGATTTCTTCAAGGATTCCGATATCGCCATTTGTTCCATTCTCAGGAAAGGAGGTGTCAAAGCAAAGAAGATACTCGATGACATCGACAATACCATCAAAGTCGTCAGAAAGCTTGAAGATAAAGATAAAAGAACCATTTCCCTTAACGTCTCCTTCAAGAACGGAGTCTCCATGATCGACATG
>CAVJFW010000030.1:498-19883 GCA_963648975.1 bacterium
CTAATATTCCCTTTGGTATTGCCATAATCAAGCCTCTTTGTATAGTGATTAGTACCACTATACATTATGGCATTTTCTATTTTCATAAAAAAATATGCATTTTTGACAATTTTGTCTTAAATGCATGTTAAATATTTACATATGTATGATAACAGCTTATGTGTATAGTGCTTTAGCTAAAGTTTTCTTAATTCATCGTAAAATCATCGTCCCTGAAATTTGATTTCATGAATTCGTCTATCAACGATGGGTAGATTTTTATTTCCGCATTTTGGATGTTTTTCCAAAAGAGACACAACATTCCAAGACATCACGAAACAAATACATGCAAAAACATCTATAATGAAATAGATGGCCCCGTAGCTCAGCTGGATAGAGTACCTGACTTCGAATCAGAGGGTCAAGAGTCCGAATCTCTTCGGGGCCACCATTTGCAGAAAGGTTTTGGAAACATATCATCGAAGCCTGCTATAACCCACCAAAAAAAGGCAACAATCCAAGTCATAGGGCAAACGATTGTCAATCAAAGAAACATAGCCTTGAATATTGTAGAATCATTGTAGAAAAAAAAAAAAATGATATAATTTGTATTATGACAATAGACCTGTTTTTTGAATACAATTTCAGTCCCATCATAGGCCTCTTATCTTCCAGATAGTCATCTTGGCTTTCGGAAACTCTTTTACCAAGAAGGAAAAATACATTTTTGCCTTAACGATTCTCTTGGAAATCTCGGAACTTCTCGCCTATAACCTGGAGTACTATTTTGCAGGTTTGCCAGAACCGACTTTCTGGAGAACATTCTTTTCCATATGGGGTTACATTGAAAGGCCCTCACTCGTCATTCCATTTGTCGTTCTTTTAAGGCCAGACAATAATTCTGTTTTCAGGAAAATCAAATATTGGGATCTCATCCCATTGGCACTTGTCATCATCATCGAACAGTTTGCCTATGGAACACAATTGGTATTCTGGTTCAGTTCATCAAATTCATTCCATAGAGGACCACTCGGATACATTTCCCAAATCGTAACCATCATTTATATGGTTGAGGCATCCATCGAAATCATCGTTTCAAAATTCTCAAACAAGAAAAACAATATAAGTCTGATCATAATCATTATGTTGTATGTCGTCCTGGCAATGATTTTTGAAAGTGTCTTCAATATTCATTCATTGGGTATCAGCTCAGCTGTCTTCTCCATCGTCTTCTTCATGTTCGCCATACAATCAAGTCACCTCAAAGAAGCCTCCGACAAACTTAAAACATTAAGCGAAACCGATTCACTGTCAAAGCTCTCCAACCGTTATTATGGTGAAAAGCTCATCACAGACATAATAGAAAGTAAAACACCCGGCATGTTTGCCCTGATGGACATTGACAAATTCAAGAGGATCAATGATACATATGGGCATGATGTCGGTGACGAAGTCATTAGGAAAGTTGCCCAAACACTCAGGAATGTATTGATGTCTGATGACATCATCATGAGATTGGGCGGAGATGAATTCGCAGTCTACTCAACCCATGTCAGTTCCTTCGAAGATGCCGAAACGCATGCTGAAAAGCTCTTCGGAAAGTTACATGATGTCCAAATTTCCGCTGACAAGGACTACCACATAGAACTATCCGTCGGTCTTGCCAAGTTCGACGGAACGGAGGATACGACATTCGACAAGCTTTACAAAGCTGCTGACACCAAATTATACGAAGCCAAGAAGTTTGATGGCTGCCATATTTGCCACTGAGTGATGGGCATCAGCCGATGCCCATTTTTCAAATATAAACGAACGGGAGAACGATCAGACATGAACAAAAAACTTCAAAGAAAAAATCTTTACAAGCTAACTGGAAGTTTTGCCAAAACCGGATATGACTGGTGGTGGCACTCCCTTACGGCATACGATGAAATCACCAAGGAGGAGAAGCCCTTCTATATCGAATATTTCATCATCAACCCCAAAGTAAGCCCTGACCAATATGTTCTCGGAAGCGACTCCAAGCCATCCTATCTGATGGTCAACTGCGGTTCATGGTGCAAGGATAAGGCACAGCTTCATCGTTTTTACAACATGAAAGACGTCAGGATTGAAAAGAAGAGGTTACATATATCCGGCGATGATTTCCTGCTCACTGAAGAAAGAATAAAGGGAAAGGTGAACGTCAGCAATCCTGATCCCAAATTGCTTTCCGATGAAGGAAGCATGGAATGGGATATCCATCTGGACAAGAAAATACACTATGATGTCGGTTATGGAACCTCTCCTCTTTTCTGTGGACTGAAGGCCTTTGACATGTATTGGCATGCCCAGGGAATAAAGACTCTCATGGATGGATACATCATCTATAATGGAAGAAAATATATCGTCAGGCCAGAAACCTGTTATGGTTATAGCGACAAGAACTGGGGAAGGGACTTCACCTCACCGTGGGTCTGGCTTTCCTCCTGGGATCTTGTCAGCACAAAGACGGGAAAGAGATTACCGAACTCCGCATTCGAAATCGGTGGTGGCAGACCACGTGCCTTCGGCATTACCTTCCATGACAAGCTGCTGATCGAATTCGTATATGAAGGTAAAAAATACGAATTCAATTTCTCGAAATTCTGGACATTCCCAAAGGTTACCTTCGACTGCGAAGAGACTGATGACAGAATCATCTGGAATGTCACAGCAAAGAGATTCACGATCACCTTCAAGGTTCATATCGAATGTCTGAAGGCAGACATGCTTCTGATCAATTACGAAGCACCAAATGGTGAAAGGAAATTCCATCGCCTCTTCAACGGAGGAAACGGAGAAGGAACGGTTGAACTATATAGAAAAGGAAAACTGATTGATTCCATGAAGACAGCGCATGTCGGCTGTGAATATGGTAAATACCATTCAGAAGGAGACAATTACTACAAAAAAAGTGATAGGGCTTAATGGCACCTATCATTTTTTATGACTTCGATGATTTCCTCCTTGGCAGTCAGAATGTCTGATATGCCTTGGCATAATCTCTTTTCGGAAAGAAAGGCTGCTTCATGTATCATCCTATCAGCAAAAAGAACACAATCACAGACGGAATAGTCCTTGCTTGCGTAGGCAAGAATTCCGGACAGATACCCTGCCAGTCCATCTCCACTTCCTGCCTTGGCCAGAGACGGTGTCACAGGACAGGCAGATGGATAAATGTCACCTTTTTCATCGACGAGAATGGAACGACTGGATTTCAACAGCATCAGACAGTCGTGCTTGATGCAATACTTTTTTGCTTCGCTGACATAATCAATTGGATCCCGGGAATGAATATTTGTTTTCAGAAGTCTGTTTGCCTCACCAAGATGAGGTGTCAGGATGACTTTCGGTTTGAACTTGATCATTTTTATGGTCGCAAGAAGACTGATCCCCGAAGCGTCGATGACAAGGGTTCCTTCATAATCCGTAAGAAGCCTTATCAGAAGATTTCTGTTATCCTCGGTGATGGCAAGGCCATTTCCAAACAGGATTGTTGGATATGTCTTCATAATGTCTGCAAGCCTTTTGGATTCGTAGCACAGGGAATCAGACAATCTGTCACATGGTTCGAATATGCAGCCCAAAGGGCTTTTTGAGGAAACGGCAACATATATGGAGCCCGGAACTCCTATGGAGACAAAACCAACACCGGAAACAGAGGCCAGTGCTGCTGATATCAGGATTGCGTTCGGATATTTTTCAGAGCCACCCAAAAGAAGCACCTTTCCAAAGTCATTCTTTATGGAATCATCATTTCTTCTCAGATAAAGAGAATCAATCATTTTTTCGAATTCCATGTTCACCTCTTAAGTTCACGCAACGTCTTTCCATATGTCTTCCTTGCTGATTGTCTGTCAGGACAGGACACTTGACAGTCCAGCTTCAGCTGTTTCTTCAAGGCTTTTGAAGGTTTGCTGAAATATCTTACGGATGAATCATCCGATTTCAGGAAGGAACGGAATACACAAAGACATCTTTTATGGTATCCAAGCCAATCACGGTTCATTTTCATCGTAGAGCCATCGTGTTGGCGATAGAGATACATTTCCGAGTCATCAAAATGAACCTTATAGGCACTGTATAATGACTCATACATGAAAAGCATATCCTCATAAAGTTTCATGTCACAATCAAAATGAAGATGATTCAAAAGAAGAAAATCTCTCTTGAAAAGTCCACCCCAACAGTAACCGCGATAAAAATCGTAGGACTTATAGAAAAGTTTCAGTGCTTTTTTTCCGTTACCTTCAAATGACGGACATCTTGCCTTCTTCATAGTTCCATCCTGATAGAAAAAATCATATCCGGAAAAACATATCTGAAGCTCTGGGTCTTTTTCGATGTCAGAATAAAGTTTGGAAAGAAAATCCTGTTTCAGCAAATCATCTCCATCGAGGAACGTGACATATTTTCCGTTTGCATGAAGAAGTCCAAGGTTCCTTGCAAAGGAGATTCCATAGTTCTTCTCATAATGAAAATGATAGACCTTGCCCGGATATTTCATTTCATACGACTTACATATTTCATCAGAGCCATCATCACTGCCAGTTTCGACAAGGATGATATTGTAAGGCAACTGAAAATCCTGCATGAGAGCACTCTCTATGCATTCGCTCAGATATTCCTTTACACGATAGACAGGAATGATGACAGATATCTCGGTTTTGAACATATACATATTTTAGACAAAGCAAAAAGGGAATAGAAGAAAAAGCTTATCTTTCATTGAACTTCTTTATCAGGCTCATGATGATGCTATAGATTGTGGTATATGGCTGATTTTCCATCTCTGCAATTTTTCCGACAGGAACATTTTTAAGATAAAGAAGGAATATTCTTTTCTTTCTTTCAGGCAAAGTCTCAACGAAATCTTTCAAATCAAGCCTGATTGCTCTGTTTCTATAATATGTTTCCTGGTTACTGTATTCATTGAATGCAGAAACATTGTCGAAATCAACGTCCATGACCCGATGGCCCAAAAGGGACACTTCACGATGCAGGTTTGTATAGGCTCTGGCACTGCATCTCGTGCAGATGACAGAACACATCTTCCTATAGAAATGAAGGAATTCACCTTTCGATGGATCAAAAGCCTTGATGGCATTATGAAGGGCGTCGACAAGTGCATAATAAATCACATTGAATTCCAAAGTCGGATTTATCCTGACAGTTGCCTTGGACAATTGATAGATTGTGTTGATCAGACGATTCAACACATCACCAGTTGCTTCAGTATCCTTCTTGGCCATAATCACAAGTTCCTCCAATGACAATGAATCATACATATAAGACTGACTGCCTCCCAGCATTTCCTCCCCTGGAAGACAGGAATAGATGATCTTGTCATAGAGATTGCAAATCCAACGTCGAACTCGGAACGAATAAATTTTTCCACAGCAAAACATATTCTTCCATCCTTTCATTTGAAAAAAAGACTACTTATTTCTTCGATATGAATTAATCTGAGACAGGAACACGGCGCAGGCAATGGATGCATTCAGAGCCTTGACCTTGCCTGGAAGAGGAATGCTTGCGACATAGTCGGAATTTTCTCTGACAAGCCTTGACACTCCAAAGCCTTCAGACCCGATGATAAGGACGATTTTGCCACTATAGTTGATTTTGTCATATACGTCCTTTCCTTCTCCGGCACTGCTGACGACCCAATATCCTTCTTTCTTCAGGACATCGATTGTCTGGTTCAGATTGGTCACCTGGACAATAGGGACGACTTCCTCTCCACCGGTCGCAATCTTGGAGACAGTACCAGTGACCTGGACCTGGCGGTTCTTGCCGATGATGATTCCATCAACATCAAAGGCACAGCTTGAACGGATGATAGATCCAAAATTCACGGGATCTTCCAATCCATCCAGCATGACAATCGTCGATTCACTCTTTTCCTTTACAAGGGAAAGCAAGTCATTCAAAGGAGTGTATTGAAACTCAGGCAAAGTTGCTGCGACGCCCTGATGATTGCGATTATTGGTCAGATGAGACAATTCCGCATTGCTGACCATCTTTATTGGCGTATTGGATTTCTTTGCCAAAGCAAGGATTTCCTTGTCCGGATGTTCGGCATTGATGAATACATGAACAGCCTTTCTTTTGCCTGTGAGGGCATTCTTGACTGGAATCTTGCCATAAATAATATTCGTATTTTCCATCGTCATTTCCTCTTATTTAAGGGTGATTTTCATCCTACAATATAATAATTGTAAAACATCGTCACAAGTTCAAGTAGCTTTTTTACCGCCTATACGACACTTTCGTATCAAAACGCATTATTGCCGAAGCTTTTCGTACCAAATTATGTACATATTCGGATAACGTAAAGTATCCGTCTCACGAAATGAGGCTTTCGCTTATAATATATGTATGCCTTATCAACTGAACACGACATCCTCGTTTACCTTCTATTCATCGAGCATTCTCATCGAAGAATATGCAAAAAAAGCAAAAGAATTGGGATATGACGGCATTGCGGTCAATGACACAAATCCGTATGCTTTTCCGCACCTTGCCGATGCCTGCGCAAAGCATGGACTGAAAGCAATTTTCGGTTATAGGATTTTGTTGAAAAGCACAATCGGGCTTCCTTATGTTGCGAGTTTGTATATATTGTCCGAAGAGGGGTACAGGAATTTCTGTCATCTTATTTCGCTGAAGGAAGAAACATATGATATCCAACTATTGTCTCATCACAAAAAAGGACTTGCACTTGTTCTTTCAACCGATGAAAACTTCTTTGAGGAATCTTTTTTGGATGATGCCCATAAGGACTTCTATAGATTCCACAAGGATTTCGGTGATGACTTCTACTTTGGCATAACCATTGATGATGCATATAAAAAAGAAGCCGTTCATATCCTATATGACTTCATTGACAAAAACGAATATCAATCCATATGTTTTCCTCATGTCGAATACCTCGAAAAAAAGGATGCATACAAGACAAACATCCTCAAGCTTGCAAATCAGAAGCGTACCATTTCGGAAACTGAAATTGAAAAGGAAGGCCCGTATTTTCTCTTATCACCTAAAAGCATAAATGCCATCTATAGGGAAAAGGACATAAAAGAAACGGAAAGATTCTGTTCGAAAATCGATTTCATTTTCTTCACAAAAAGAGGAAACCTGATTCACCACGAAGACGAAAACGAGCAACTTCATGACAAGGCCATGGAAGGACTTAAGAAGAAGTTAGCCACCAATCAGATTCCGGATGTTTATATGAAAAGACTCGATTATGAGCTCTCCGTCATCAAGGGCATGAATTTTTCTAGTTATTTTCTGATTGTTGATGACTATGTGAGCTTTGCCAGGAACGCACACATAAAAGTAGGACCCGGAAGAGGATCCGTGGGTGGTTCATTGACTGCCTACGCCCTGGATATAACCAAGGTTGATCCCATCAGGATGGATCTCACCTTTGAGCGTTTCCTGAATCCAAGCAGAGTGACGATGCCGGATATCGACATGGATTTCGATGATGAGAGAAGAAATGAGATACCACAATATCTTAGACAGAAATATGGTGAGGAAAGAGTCTGCAGCATCATCACTTTCACAAAGCTGAAGCCAAGAAGTGCATTGAATCTTGTCGGTCAGGTATTGGGAGTCAATGAAAACAGACTTAAGGCACTTTCTCAATCCATCTCAGATGACGCAAAGGACTTCAATGATGCCAAAAACGATCCAATCCGAAAAGAAAAATTCCAGAATCTTTATAATGATGAATACTACAGAAATCTATGCGATCTGGCAGAAAGTCTCCTAGGCATTCCAGTAAACACATCAACACATGCTCCAGGCGTGATTATTTCCGATGCTCCGATTTACGAATCCTGTCCTATGAGTGATGGCAGAAAAGGGATTGTCCAATACGAATATCCCAACATGGAAAGACTCGGTTTCCTCAAGGTGGACATCCTCTCTCTATCCAACCTTTCCTTCATCAGACACATCGAGGAAAAGATAATCAGGAACGGCAAAAAGATCCCTGAAATCCTGAACGACCTCAACAACGGGGAAGTCTATAAGACACTGAATCAGCTTGACCTTGTTGAGATATTCCAGTTGGACACTTCCTATGGCATGAGAGATACCATTAGAAAAATCCATCCGGACTCCTTCAATGATCTCGCCAGCGTCATCTCCCTTTATAGGCCTGGTCCGATGCAATACATCGATGAATTCGCAGAAAGAAAAAGAGAGCCCAAAAAGATTCAATACCATGATGAAAAGCTTATTCCGATTCTAAAGGAAACGTATGGAATCATGGTCTATCAGGAACAGATCATGAAGGTTGTCCAGGTTTTGGCAGGCTTTACCCTAGGTGAAGCAGATTTGCTAAGAAGGGCCATATCCAAGAAAGACGCATCCAAGATGTATGCGTATAAAGACAAGTTCATCCTCGGATGCAAAAACAATGGAATCACGGAAGACAAAGCCAAGGCAATCTATGATGATATAGAAAAATTTGCTGAATATGGTTTCAATAAATCCCATGCCTATTCTTATAGTATGATCACCTATTCACTACTATATTACAAGACATTCTTCCCGGAGGAATTCTATCTCACCAGTCTAGAGCATGAAAGTCTTGGAACAAATAAGGTGACCGACATACTTTCCGAGCTCAAAGGCAGAGGCATACGTCTCAAGGCGCCAAGCATCAATATATCCGCAATCCATGATTTCAAAGTCCAGGATAAGAAGATTTATCTTCCATTGTCTTATGCATGCAAAAACGATGAATTCCTGAAGCAGATAGAGACGGAAAGAAGTCAAAAGGAGTTCACGTCATTCTTTGATTTCATCAATCGCCTGCAGTCAGGCAATGATATCCGAATACTGACCAACATGATAGAGGCAGGATGCTTTGACTGCTTCTCCAAATCTAGAATCGGAATGAAGAACATCCTTACGACCTACATCAACTTTGCCCATTTCGGCATCACTGAGGATCAGGTTCCCATGATCAAGGATGAAGGAGAAGATATCGGTGAAAGACTCTATCTTGAAAAGATGGCCTTAGGTAGGATCACTTCCTGCAGACTGAATCAGATTTTCAAGAAGGATGGATATCAGACATTCATCATCACGGATATCTCATCGACCAAGATGGGACACATCATCCAGGTCGATGACGAATACAGAAGATACAAAGTGAAACTAGACAACATCAACGGATTCTCCAAATTTGATTTTCTCCTTCTGAGAGGATTTTTCAAAAGAAGAGCCACATACATAATTCCGGATGATATCATCCAGTGCAACAGAAAGGTAGTCAAGCATGAATAAAACATACATCGTCGATGGAAACTCACTTCTTTTCAGGGCCTATTACTCCACAGCCTATACCGGAAATCTCATGGTAAACAAGCAAGGCATACCGACAAATGCCATCTTTGCCTTCCATAACCTCATCAAGAAAATAAAATCCCAACTGACGGACAAAGATCATCTCTTCATTTCCTTCGATACAGGGAAACCGACATTCAGAAAGCAGGAATTCGAGGAATACAAGGCACAGAGATCACCCGCTCCACAGGAACTCGTGGCACAGATGCCAATCGCCAGGGAAATGCTTGATGAAATGGACATCCACTGGAAAGAAATGGAAGGATACGAAGGAGACGACCTTGCCGGTTCCATGGCAAAATATGCCTGTGAGCAAAATGATGAAGTGACAATCTTCACTTCCGACAAGGATTTCCTGCAGCTTCTGGACATGTCAGACAACATCCATGTCTGTTTCCTCAGGAAAGGTCTTTCCGAGACAACGGACTACACCAAGGCAAACCTCCATGAACTGTTCGGTCTCAATCCAGACCAGATTACGGATTTCAAGGGAATATCCGGTGACCCCAGCGACAACTATAAGGGAATAAAAGGTGTCGGAGAAGTCACGACCATGAAGCTTCTGAACCAATACGGACACCTTGACGGCATTTTGGAATATTGCAAAAACAATCCAAAGCCGAAGATCAACCAGAAGATTCTTGATGGAGCAAAGGAAGCCGAATTCTTCAAGAAGCTCGCCACGATAGAAACATCACTGGACATGGCAAAGGACTATGAAGAATCAAAATATATCCCATATCACAAGTCCAAGCTCTCAGCCTTCTATCTCAAATATCAGCTATCCCAGTTCCTGAAAGCCATCGATAGAATGCCAGGCATCATCAAGGATGATGATGGACAGATTTCACTGTTCTCTGATGAATCATCAGAAGAAAAGACAATCAAGGAAAGAGAGATAGTCAACATACATTCCTTTTCCGAAATTGACAAAAAAATCATCGGAATGACATATGACTCCTCCAGTGACAACGAGAATACCTCTACACTCTTCTCCTTCATATTCACGACGGAAGAAAAAAATTACATCCTAAGTGCGAAGGATGCAAAGAATGACTCCGCATTCCACTCCTTCCTTGAGGAAGAAAACAAGGATCTTGGCGTATACGACATCAAGGGATTGAACGTCCTTCTTTCCAGAAACGGCTATCCGAGAATCAAGGGCGTCACATTTGATCTTCTTCTTGCCACCTACCTCATCAATCCGGATGTCGGTCAAAGAAGGGAAGATATCTTTGCCGTCTATAATCTGAATTACAATCCAGACAGAAACATTCCCTGCCAATTGGTCAACATCATAGCCGACAAAAAGGGTGAAATATCAAAGCAGATTCATGACAACGGCGAGGATAAGCTTTTCATTGAGGTTGAAATGCCCTTGGCCAACCTTCTTTCTGATATGGAAATCGAAGGTTTTCCACTCGACCTGGATACATTGAATGTAATCAATGACGAATATAGTCAGATTTTGAATTCACTTGAAAAGGATATCTACCAGTTGGCCGGGAAGGAATTCAACATCAATTCACCAAAACAGCTGGAGGGAGTTCTCTTCACGGATTTGGGAATCAGCAAATACAAGGGTGAAAAGGGTACAGGCATCGAGGTTCTCAAGGCGCATGTAAACGACCATCCCATCGTTGACAAGATCATCCAGTACAGGCAATATGCCAAGTTGGTCAATGGATATACCACCTCTCTTCCTGAGCATCTCATGGAAGACAACAAGATCCACGCATTGTATAATCAGGCACTCACCGCGACAGGAAGACTATCCATGTCCGAACCAAACCTCCAGAACATCTCCATCAGAAACGCCGAAGGAAAGAACATCAGAAAGGCTTTCTTCTATCCAGGAAAGGAATATTACCTTCTTTCCTTGGACTATTCCCAGATTGAGTTAAGAATGTTGGCCCATGTCGCAGACATCAAGGCTCTCAAGGAAATCTTCCAGGAAGGAAATGACATCCATAGGGCTACGGCAAGCCGAGTCTTCCATGTCCCGCTCGATGAAGTCACCCCAGAAATGAGAAGAAGAGCCAAGGCAGTCAATTTCGGTATCGTCTACGGCATTTCGCCATTCGGTCTTTCCAATCAGTTGGGCATTTCCTCGAAGGAGGCAAGTCAGCTCATTTCCCAGTTCAAGGAAGCCTTTGAAGGCATCGATGAATTCCAGAAGAACTGCGTTGCCAAGGCAAAGGCCGACGGATATGTTCAGACCATCCTGAACAGAAGAAGATATCTCAAGGATATCAATTCCTCGAATCATGCCTTAAGGAGTTTCTCAGAGAGAGCCGCCACGAATACGGTCATTCAGGGAAGTGCAGCCGACTTGATGAAAGTCTCCATGATCAAATGCTCTGAGGCCCTGAAGAACTACAAGACGAAAATCGTCCTTCAGATTCATGATGAGCTTCTCTTCAAGGTTCCGAAGGATGAGCTTGACGTCATTCTTCCTTTGCTGAAATCCACCATGGAAAATGCCATGGAACTCTCGGTTCCGCTTGAAGTGGACGGATCTGCCGCACTCACATGGTACGAGGCTCACTGAAATGCCTGAACTTCCAGAAGTGGAAACCATAAAGAGGGAACTAGGGAATATCCTCATTGGAAAAAGACTTGATTCCCCCGTCATCCTGGTTTCCAAAGCCATAAAAAGCGATATAGACGAATATAGGGATGGCATCAAGGGAAACAGCATCATCAGCCTTTCAAGAAAAGGGAAGTCACTGCTAATTCATCTTGAAAACAGCCATTACATTCTTTTCCATCTCAGAATGGAGGGAAAGCTTTATGTTGTAAAAAAAGATGGCATTGACAAAAAACATCTCACTTTGTTTATTCCTTTCCAGGAATCAGATGAAGGACTTGCCTTCTATGACACCAGGAAGTTCGGAATCAGCCTTTATGCAGACGAATCCGATCAGACAGCGTTAAGCAGAATCGGACCAGATCCATTTGAAGTGAAGGATTCCTATCTCATATTCAAAAAATACCATGCATCGGAAAAGATGCTGAAGGAACTTCTCCTTGACCAGTCCATCATGTCCGGAATCGGGAACATATATGCAAACGAGATTCTTTTTCGTTGCAGACTTTCCCCGTTCATGAAGGGAAGCAAGCTGGCAAGGAAAGATTTTGACTCCATATTGGATAACAGCATTGCTGTTCTTTCCGAAGCCATAAACCATAACGGTTCCACCATCCGTACCTATCATGCAAAACCAGGTATGGACGGTTCCTTCCAGAATCTTCTGAACGTATATTCCAAAAAAGGGACAGAATGTCCCACCTGCCACCATAGAATCGAAAAAGCCTTCGTCGGTGGAAGAGGGACGGAATACTGCCCTCATTGCCAGAAGACAGGTGTCACCATCGCCATCACCGGAAAGATAGCCAGCGGGAAATCACTTGCCACATATTATTTCGGTAAGGAAGGCTTCCTCACCTTTTCATGTGATGAGTGCGTCCATGACCTATACCATAAAGAATCATTCCTGGCCTCCATCAGGAAGGAATTTCCTTATCTCTTTACACCGGACCTAAACAAAGAAGAAATTTCCAAGAGACTCATCGATGACAAAGTATTCAAGAAAAGATATCTTTCGATTGTCTACAGATATGTAAGAGCCGAGATCAACCAATTCATCATCTCAAACGACCACAGAAACAAGGCCATCGAAGTTCCCGTTCTCTTTGATGCCCATATGGATGACATGTTTTCCATCATCGTCGGAGTTGAGACGACAAAGCAGAAAGAGCATCTCCTCGCCCGTGGGGATAAGATAGAAAAAGCCATATTCAACAAGATGAATTCCTATGACAGATATCATGACAGAATCACCTATATCCTACATACGGACGGCAAAAAAAGTGAGCTTCGTGCACAGGTCAGAGACCTTGCAAGGAAACTCACTTCGGATTGACAATCAATCGTTGGGATTCTCCCATTCCTTCTTTTTCTTGGAATGAAAGACATCATTCTCATAGATGACCGGATTTGCAATTCCGGCCTTTTTTGCAGTACGCCTGAGATTTCTGTTCTCCCTTTTGCTGGCATAATAGGTACGATTCAGTTTCTTGTCTTCCTGATCCCTGTCAATTTCAAGCTTCATCATCTCCACAAGTTCCCTGACCTTGTCAGAAACAGCAAATTTGGAAGAAAACTCAATATATTTTGGAGAAAGTGCTTTTTTATAATCTTCATTCTCAATGAAGAATTCAATTCGATTCATCAATGAACGATAGTCTCCTGCTTCAAACAGACAGTGTTCATCGAGAGAAAAATATCTCGTCGCCGTATATGGCGAATTGGAAATGACAGGAACAGCGCCACAGCTGAATGCCTCAATACAGGCGATGGCTTCGCTTTCCACATCGGAGGAATGGACATACAAATCCGTCCAGTTGAGAAGTTCCCTGAGTTTATGCTGATCGACGAACTGGATGATCATCGGATTCTTAAGATATTTCTTGGCCATATTGGTATATGTCAGCTGTTTTGGTCCCTTTCCGCAGAGAATCAGCTGTATCCTGTCATTGTACCTTGAATGACCGATGGCCTTGATGAGGAGATCCTGTCTTTTCTCTCCGGAGAGCCTTCCGACCATGACAATCACGAACTTATCCCTGAATTGTTCCGGTTTCTCGACATCGATCTTATGCATGAACGGAGAGACACCATTGGAGATGGCATGGATATCGCCATGATAGTGATGGGCAAGCATTTCCTGCTTCATGGTTTCACTGGGTGTATGAATGGTTCTCAGATATCGATACATCCATCTGTTGAAAAGGCGATACACATAACTGTTCACACCCTTTGCTTTTCCCATATGGACCGTATAGGTGATGTTTTCCGGTTGGAGATGATAGGCTCCGGTCGTAGGAATACCCATGACCTTACTGACCTTTCTCACCATGCTTTCAAGTGGAAACGGGAACATGATGTGGACGACATCACTTCCCCTTATGAAATCAGCGATTTCCTTTTCCTTTGCCTTGCCGAAAGTAAATCCCTGCGATTCGACAAGCCAGTCAAATCCATAGATGTGGCCTTTACGGCAACGCAAAACCTTCACACCGTGAAGTGCATCAGTGCTGACATTCTCCGGAACATAGGCGATGACCCTGACTTCATGGCCCAAGGCGAGAAGATTCTCGCAGGTTCTCATGGCGGTGACCGTCGTTCCGTTATTCTTTTCACCATACAAATCAACTACAACCGTAATGATCATTTCTACTTTTCCTTCTTACTGACAAGCCACATCGGCTTTGTCTCAAACACATGCTTCTTCAACGGAAGATAATCCGGCAATCCAAGATGATATTCATTGAGATACATTTTCCTTGCCGAGTCATGGGCATATTTCTCATCACCAATCAGGGTATAATGCAAGGAATGCAGAGCCAACCTGATCTGATTTTGTCTTCCTGTCTGGATGCTGATATCCAAAACGGTGCCAAAATCCTGTCTGTTATTTGTCGTTACATCCGTGATGGCATCAAGTCCCTTGGACTTGTCATCCGTCACAAACACTCTTCCGCTTCTCTTGTCAAAGAAGAGATACTGAACGACTTTTTTATGTACACCCAAAGGTAAATCTTCCCTGACGACAGCCTCATATTTTCTGTCGACTTCCCTGTTCTCAAAGGCTTTCTGTATCTTTTCCTTCATCTCATATGACTTGGCAAAAAGAACAATGCCAGACGTATCCTTGTCGAGACGATGTACGATATAGACCTTCTGACGATGAAGGTTGCAGTATTCACGGACATAATGATAAAGATTATGTTCCTTGTCCTTATCGGTACCGATGGTAAGCATACCGGATTTCTTTACCACGGCAATGATATCTCTGTCCTGATACAGAATTTCAAACAATTGATTATTTTTCATAGCCTATGTATTTTATTGAACTTTCATCAAATAGTAAATTGTTATCTCATTTAATCATTTTTAGTCCAATCCGTGTTAACAGAAATAAACAATTACGATATAATCTAAAGGCATCAGTGAGGTAAACAACATGAATTGGTGGATATATGTGATTGTCTTTGGATCGTTGATTGCCGTCTTTCTCATCTCGGCACTCATCATCAAGCTGTTGATGAACAATGCCTATAAGAAGGCCTATGCCCTCTTCCAGGAAGTGACCCCAAAGGAAAAGGAAAGATATGACCTGATTCTGAAGGCAAAGAAGACGATGGAAGATGACGGAAGATTCCTTCCCAAGAACATGGTGGAATCCACCATGGAAGTCGAAAAGGAATTCGAGAAGATTCCTGCCGACATCGCCAAGATCAAAGGTATGAATGATTTCCTCATCATCTATTACTGCAAATACATGAAGGAAAAGAAGCTCCTCGGAAAATATCAGGACATCGAGCAGGAACTCAACGCCGCTCTTCATGCCGATCCACAGGACAAAAGATCTCCATATTACAATTACAACAAGGCAGCCATCAAATATAACGCCTACCTGAACATGGGATTCATCAATGTCTTCAGGGGCAGGGCCCAGAGATTGCCGACACTTTAAAAACAACGAAAAAACAAATACGTTACCTGAATAGGCTTATGACAGCCAATCCAAGGTAACGTATTTTTGTGTAAAGTCTTTTAATGATTCAGAAGCAGACAAATCACTTGTCGAGTTTTTCAAGATTGAATGTCTTGAGATAGTCGAAGATGTGATTCGCGACATCCTTAAGGGTATCGCCATCAAGCGGGTTATCGATTCCAGCCTTCTTAAGAAGTTCCCTGAAAGAATATCTTCCGCCGAGTCTGTCAAAGGCAAGGTATTTGTCAAATGCCTTCTTATGGTCGATTTGTGATTCGGCAAAGAATTCCAGTGAGACGACCTGGGCAATCGTGTAATCGAGATAATAGAGCGGATTCTCAAAAATATGAGCCTGCCTTTCCCAATATCCACCGGAAGCAAGGAACGCATTGTCCTTGT
The DNA here is from genome assembly GCA_963648975.1 of bacterium. Taxonomy (GTDB): domain Bacteria; phylum Bacillota_I; class Bacilli_A; order RFN20; family CAG-288; genus Enterosoma. The sequence goes on from CAVJFW010000030.1 coordinate 16,830, forward strand.
ATTCACGGTATGGCAGATATTCCAACTCGAGTTCTCTCCAATATGCCTTCCTTTCAGCGTGGCTCATCTCCGGATGTTCATAGCAATAGGTTTGGAAAGCATCAACGATACATCCATACGGAATGAAGGTGATGGCATCACAAAGATGCATATAAAGATATTTGTCGGTATCATCCCTGAAGAACAGATTCATCCAAGGATAGGTGAGGAATTCCATGGACATGGAATGCATCTCGGCGCATTCCATACCTGGACAGCGATAAGCCGGAACATCAGTCTCCTCAGCGCCAAGGAATCCCTGAAGAGCATGACCGAATTCGTGAGTCAATACATCGACATCCCCACTGGTTCCGTTGAAATTGGAAAATATGAGAGATGTCTTCAACGATGGAATATAGTCCATATATCCACCACCGGACTTATTCTCCTTGGCAAGAATATCCATGCATCCATGATCGACCATGAAATCAAAATACCTGCTGGCAACAGGGGAAAGTTCCGAATACATCTTTCTGGCAGCCTGAATCAAATCATCCGGGGTGCCCTTCGGTTTCGGATTGCCGGACTTATAGAAGATGATGTAGTCTGAGCTTCTCGTGTCATCACCAAAACCAAGTCTGTCTTTCTGTGCCTCGTAGATTTCGCTGGACAACGGGACGATGTATTTCAGGATTTTCTCACGGTAGGCCTTTGCATCAAGCGGGGTCCAGTCAAGTCTTCCCATCCTGTCATAGCCGAGCTGGACAAAGTTCTCATAGCCAAGTTTCTTTGCGATTCTGTCTCTCGTCTTGATCATGGAGTCATAGATGGCACCAATCTCATCATCGTGTTCAGCATAGAACTGCGTAGTCTTTTTATATGCGGCAGTACGTATGTCACGATCGAGGGATGTCGTGAATTTTCCCATCTGGGAAAGGGAATATGTCTTACCTTGGAACTCAATCTTTGCAGAAGCCAAAAGTTTCACATAAGTGGAGACTTCCTTGTTTTCTTCGACAAGATCATCGATGATCTCACTTGAGAACGTCTTGTTGGATAACCTGACCTGTTCGAAATAAAGATGTCCGAGATCTTTTTCAAGTTCATTTTTGAATTTGGATTCATAGATGTCGGATTCCAGCTTGTTGATGGCTTCCTCGATGGAAGGAAGAATCTCATCGAGAAGGTCCTGGAGCTTGGAATATTTTTCATCAGCCGTATTGACCGTATGATGGAAATTCACCAACGAGATGATGGTCGACAGATCATCATGGAAGGAAAAATATTCCTTTATGACGCTTAAGGCTTCTTTTGACGTGGAAGCTTTGTTGAGTTTCTCATCCAGGGCGAGGATTTTTCCGATGATTTCATCCTTGTCGGGTGTTTCTATTTCGACATCCTTGAGCTGATCAAAATTCGAATTGAAATGTTGCATGGTGTTTCTCCTATTTGTTTGCGTTTTTGATATCCGTCTTCGTCAAATGATAAAGCTTCATGAACTTCTTGGTGAGATAGTCGACATATGGCTTGGCGGAAAATTCTTCTCCGGTAATGGATTTGATCCATTCCTTCGTATCATAAAGAGGGGCTTTGGCAAAGACGTTCTTCTTCATCCAGGAAAGGATGACATCCATTTTTCCAGCCTTCACCGTCTTGGAAAAATTAATTTCCTCATCCATTTTCTTGAAATACATCATGTTCAGGGCATTACCCATCGCATAAGTCGGGAAATATCCGAATCCACTGCTCCAGTGGACATCCTGAAGGATACCATGCGCATCATCCTTGACCTTGATGCCGAAATATTCCTCATAAAGCTGATTCCACTTAAGGTTCAGTTTTTCAAAGTCAACGTTCCCAGCCATGATTTCCTTCTCAAGCCTGTAACGGATGATGATATGAAGAGAATAGGTGAGTTCGTCAGCTTCGGTTCTCAGGGCATTTTCCTGGTCGATGTAGTTGACACCTTCATAGAAATCCTCTTCACTGACATCACCCATTTCTTCCTTGAAGAGCTTTTGGAACGAAGGATAGATGGCATGGATATACTCCTTGCTTCTTCCGATGATATTTTCATAAAACCTGGATACGGATTCATGCTTAGCCATGGAAAGACATCCTTCTCCGATATGATAGGTGAAGACTTCTTCAGGTACATTCAGACCAAAGAGCGCATGACCACCCTCATGGATGACGGAATACATGTTGGAAATGAAATTGTCCTCGAAATATTTCGTCGTGACTCTCACATCATCTTTTCCGAACTGCTCAGTGAAAGGATGCTCGGTAGTGGAAAGTGAACCTCTCTCGAAATCGAAGCCGTTGAAGGAAAGGAGGAATTTGGAAAACTGTTCCTGCTTTGCGATGGATACCTTCCTATTGAGGAAATCATGTCTTGGGACATAGCTTGCCTTCCTGATTGCCTTATACAAAGGTACGATTCCAGCCTCAAGTTCATCAAAGAAAGGATCAAGATCTTTGGTTGAGAATCCGAATTCATAGTCAGAAAGAAGGACATCATAGGCATTTTCCTTTGTTCCACATCTCGCCTCGACAAGCCTCTTTTCCATTGCTGCAATGGCAGAAAGAGAGTCCTTGAATTCCTCATAGGAATTATCTTCCTTTGCCTTGAGCCAAGTGATATACGCCTTGGAGAAGAGTTCATTGGCTTCGGCATCAAGAGCTGCGGAAATGCCTTTCTGCTTTTCCAGATCGCGATGGAGAAGAACGACAAGTCTCTTTTCCCATGTGTTTAAGCTCTTGAAGTCAGTCGTATACAACTTATGAACTGCATAGACATAATCAGGATCTTTTTTCAGTTTAAAAATCTCAGACATTAATTTGGAAATGTTATCGGCATCCAACTGCATTCCGCCTTTTGGAGCAGCCGTTTCCATATCATAATTCAAAATTTGGACAATATGATTCTTTTCCTCGCACTGGGAAAGCATCTTGAACAATTGTTCCATATCTCTGCGAATAGCACCCATATCAGTACCTCTTTCTTGATAAAAATACGTTACTAATCTTATTATTTTTACGTTCTTTATTCAAGCAATGAGCACCATCCAGGAG
>CAVJFW010000031.1:0-19239 GCA_963648975.1 bacterium
CTCTTTTGATAATAACTAGACTTTGTAATATACAAAAACGGAAATTATCAACAAAATGCGTTGTATCACAATAGTTTTATGGAACTAATCGAATTCTGCCTGTTTGCCGTGAAAAGAAAAAAGATGGTTCATTTTCATGAAACCATCCAAATGTTTCGTTAAACTTTTTCTCTTGTCGGAACCATCAGGACTTTGTCGAGCGGCTTTCTCAGTTTCATCGTGACCAATGTGGCAAGGACGATCTTTGCGGCATCCCAGGCAAGGAAAGGAATGACACAGGAAGATAATGCAGCGACAAAGGAGATGGAGGTTCCCTTGACGTTCTGATAGGCAATCATGAACCATGCAAGGCCGAAGGCATAGATGAAGAATGTTCCGGCAACCATGGCGACAGGATACATCCAGATTTTGTCCTTCTTCCAGGAAATAAGGAGAGATTCGACAAGTACTCCAAGGATATATCCCCAGATGAATCCTCCCGTCAGTCCGGTTAAGACCATCGGTCCTGACTGGTAGTTGGAAAAGACAGGAACACCGATGACACCGATGATGATGTATAGAATCACACAGATTGGAGCCTTTATCCAGTCCAATAGGGCACCGATGATATAGACGGCCAAGGTCGCAAGGGTCAGACTGACTGGCTGAATCGGAATGGAGATCGGAGCCAGGACACATAGGATGGCGGTGAAGAGCGCAACGAATGCAATGCTTCTTGTTGTTTTCATGGTTTGTATTTCCTGTTTTGTGATACCGGAATATTATAGGACTTTTTTCTTTTCGGAGGATGACTTATTTGTTGAAATCAAAGAGATTCAGACCGGTGACATCATCATGGCTCCGGTCGAGTCTTCCATCCACCACATGGATGAACATTTCCACGGTGGCAGAGACTACCGCCTTATTGAGATGACCTCCATATACGTGGTTTTCCTCATCGGCACATGAGATATGGAGATGACTGTAATACTTTCCATCCATCGTGTTGATGTTTCCCATAAGCGAGACGATTTCAAAGGCGCCTAAGAACTCCTTCTTATGATAGATTTTGGTATTTACGTCATAGACTCCGACGACGAAGTCATCGACGGCACCTATGGCATTGATGCTGGCAAGCGTTATCTTTTCTTCCTGGGAAAGCTTTTCCAAAGAGGAAAGGATTTCTTCTCCCCTATTCATCCTGCAGATGATCGTATCATCGAATCTTTTGTATTCCATAATCCTATATCCTTATATATTTCTGTTCGTATGGAATGTATTGTAAGTCATCTGTTAATTATGTCAAGCGGCGTGCCATGCTTGGATCCAATCAGGGATTGAAACTGCCGTTTGAATCAATCCAGTACATTGCATTTTTGATTTGTATGCATTTTTGATTACAAAAATTGCGAAATAAAAATACATATAATGTGATTATGTCTTATAACTTAGAAAATGCAATGTTTTTGTCGACTTCCCAAAGTTGTTTTTGCAATCATTTAATCACTTTCATAATGCTATAATTTTTGCGAAATTAGCGCTTTCACAATACAGGGGGTGTATTTGTATGAGTAAAAAAGCTAAAAAACCAATCGTGTTTTGGATTTTGACAGGATCCTTTACCGCATTGGCAGCAGTCTTTGGCGTCGCCTTTGGTGTCACCAGCATCTATGACGATGTCATCAACAAGAGCTTCGGTCTTGAAGACAAGGCAAACAAGCAGATCGAAGTTGCCGATTCTTCCAAGATCGATTCCAAGTACTTCAAGAGTGACTATGACTCTGAAGCTGATCTGAAGAAGGCCGATATGGAAATCGCCGAGCAGCTTACCGAAGAAGGCAGCGTCCTTCTCAAGAATGAGAATGAGGCTCTTCCTCTTTCCAAGACATCCAAGGTCACCATCTTGGGTCATTCCAGCTGCAACATGCTCGTTTGCGGTACTGGTTCTGCCGACATCAGTGCAGATGGTGCACCGACACTTTATGAAACTTTGGAAAAGAGAGGTGTCAAGGTCAACAAGACTGTCTGGGACTACTATGTCAGCCAGATCAACAACTATCCGACAAATCCGAAGAAAGGCGACAACTCCATCCGTGGTGGTGATGGTGGTGTCAAGGGATCCTATACTGTCAATGAGATTCCTTACAGCACACTTGCATCCGTCAGTGGCTTTGAAAGTTCATTCAATGAATACAACGATGCCGCCATCGTTGTCGTTTCCCGTTTAGGCGGTGAAATGTATGATATTCCAAACAATGTCGATCATCAGGGTAATGCCAGCGAAACCGAAAACGGCAGTGGCAACGCTCTTGAACTGACCCTTAATGAGAAGGAACTCATTTCCCAGGCCAAGTCCAAGTTCAAGAAAGTCATCGTCCTCATCAACTCTGCCAACCCACTCGAATGTGATTTCCTCACATCCGGTGATTCCAAGGTCGATGCAGCAATGTGGATCGGCTATACCGGTCTTCAGGGTCTTGAAGGGGTCGCTGACCTTCTCGTCGGCAACGCCAATCCTTCCGGAAGACTCGTGGATACCTATTGCAATGACAATACCACGGCTCCTAGCATGCAGAACTTCTATTCTGCTGAATGGAGCAACTCCGGCGATGACAAATACAAGAACGACATGGTCTTCAACTCTCTTGATGGCAACAAATATTACAATGCCTATCAGGAAGGTATCTATGTCGGATATCGTTATTATGAGACAAGATATGAGGACACCGTCTATTCCAAGGGAAGTGCCGGTGACTACAACTATCTTTCTGATGTCGCATATCCGTTCGGCTATGGCTTGAGCTATACCACTTTCGAATACAGCAAACCGGAATTCAAGGTTGATGAGGATAAGGACAGCATCGATGTCACTGTTACCGTCACCAATACCGGCAAGGTCGCCGGAAAGGATGTCGTCGAAGTCTATTTCCAGAGCGAATACACGGAATATGACAAGCAGAACGGCATTGAAAAGTCTGCCGTCGAACTCTGTGGCTTTGCCAAGACAAAGGAAATTGAACCGAACAAGTCCGAAAAGGTCACGATTTCCGTTCCAAGAGAAGAATTCGCAACTTATGATGCAAAGGGCAAGAAGACCTATATCCTCGATGCCGGAAATTATTATCTTTCCGTCGGCGAGAATGCCCATGATGCCTTGAACAACATCATCGCCAAGAAGGGTAGCGGAAACAACACTTCCCTTATGAAGGGAATCAACGGTAAGAATGCCACCGGTGATGCAAATATGGTCTATACCTTCAATCAGGCTACCATCGATGACACCAAATATTCCACCGGCAATGACGGAAACAAGATCACCAACCAGTTCGATGAGGCAAGCCTTTCCAATTATGATCTTGATGACATGACTTATCTCTCCAGAAACAACTGGACAGGTACATGGCCAAGCAAGGTCGAAATTGCCCTCAACGACAAGCTCTTCAATGAGATGACCGGTGTCAAGGAATATGAGAAGGTTACCGTGGAGGGAGAAAAGCTTCCTACCATGGGTGCCAAGAACGGCAAGACCCTCATCCAGATGAGAGGCAAGTCCTATGATGACAAGGATTGGGACTCCCTCCTTGATCAGCTTACCTATGACGAGATGTGCAATATGGTCGGTATCGGCTATCATGGCATTCAGTCCGTCAATTCTGTCTCCATGCCGAAGACCAAGGACGAAAACGGTCCTCAGGGCTTCTCCGGAAAACTGACTTCCCTCACCGGCGATTCCGCAACCATGTGCGCCTATACCGATGAGAACATCATGGGTGCAACATGGAATACCGAATTCATGGAAGAAGTCGGCAAGCACCTCGGTGAAGATGGTCTTGCATTAGGCTATTCCGGTCTCTATGGTCCAGCCATGAATACGCACAGAAGTGCCTATGGCGGAAGAAACTTCGAATATTATTCCGAAGACGGCTTCCTCGCCGGCAAGATTGCCGCTGCTGAGGTCAAGGGCATCCAGTCCAAGGGTGTCTATGTCTTCGTCAAGCATTTTGCCCTCAATGATGAGGAATCCAACTGCCGTACCATTTCCACCTTTGCCAATGAACAGGCAATCCGTGAAATCTATCTCAAGCCGTTCCAGTTGGCCATCATGGAAGGTGGTGCACACAATGTCATGACCGCCTTCGCAAGAGTCGGTGTTGTCTGGTCCAGTGCCCACAAGGGTCTCATGACAACCGTCTTACGTGGTGAATGGGGTATGGATGGCTTTGCCGTCTCCGACTATACGACTTCCGGTGCTGCCACGACCAAACATGACAGAACCACTTACGATCCGTATCTTGCCGTTCTTGCCGGAACTGATACTTTTGACTCTTCCGCCAAGACTTCCCAGTATAAGTCTCTCAAGGCTCTCGATTACAAGAATGATCCACACTTCGTCCTTGCCATGAGACAGGCCTGCAAACGTATTCTCTATACCATCGGCAATTCCAACGCCATGAATGGTGTCACTTCCAACACCATCATGCTCAAGGTCATGACCTGGTGGCAGTTTGCCCTTGTCGATGGCATCATCTACTCCGGCGTTGCTGCAGTCGTCTTCCTTGTCCTCTCCATCATCAAGCAGAGAAAGTACAATCAGTCCATGAAGCTTGAAGTCGGCATCGAAAAAGAAATCGAAGGAGTTAACGAAGATGAAAAAGAATAAATTTGTTTTGACCGCTGCCTTGGCTCTCCTTAGCTGCGGCACACTCGCATCCTGCGACTATTCCAACTTCTCCCTCTTCGGACTCTTCTACAACATCTACGAAAACAATGTCGAGGCTGAATACAAGAAGCCAGGAAGCAACACTTCCGCAAATGACACTTCCTCTTCCACCGAAGAAGAAAACACTGCCAAGCCTCAGACCTACCTTACGACAAAGACGACCTCGCTTGACAATGGCGACAGTATCGAAAGATACGACCTTCTTGTCCTTCTCAACAACAATAAGGCTGCCCTCAATTCCTATGAGAAATATGTTCCGGCTTCCGGAACAGGCTCCTACACCCACTCTTCCTTTGCTTCCCTGACCGACTATACGAGAACTGACAATCTTGTCACTCTCTCCTTTGGTCCGATGACTTTCACTGACAGAACCAAGACGAACAATGATGACAAGTTCAATCGTGGTGACAATGAGACGGAGAGTAAGGAGATATTCAAGAAAGCCTTTGATACGGAAACTGCTTCCTTCGTTGTCAACACTGATGGAACCTTCGCTCTTGGAACGACCTCCACAGGCACTAAGGCAACCGGTCTTTCCACTGCCAATACATATTGGTATTATGATGGTACCTCACGTCCTTCTTACTACATGCTCACGTTGCTTGACAGCAATACTTACTATCTCAACACTTTCTGCATGGATAGCAAGAACGATAAGGTTCCAGTCTCTGCCTTTGTCACATCCGGTACCTACAAGACTTATGATGACATGAAGACGGATCAGTATGATGTCGTCAGAGTCAATGTCGGAAGAGGCCACATGTATGCCAACAACAACGGCTCCAACATGGAATTCGACCTCACCAATGATGACAACTTCAACCAGTGGCTTGGTTTGTCTGTCGGATCTGTCCCGGCCTACAAGGTCACCAAGGTCGGCTTTGAAGGCTTGCTTGGCGATGTTCAGGCCTATGGCTTTGAATCTCTTGAAAAGGACATCGGCTCTGATGAACCACAGGAAGTCGATCCTACTGAAGGTGCCGCACTTGTCTGCAATGGACAAAAGAACGCTGAAATCAAGCTTGCCTTCTTCAGCGATGGAACCTATCACTTCGTCTGGCAAAAGAACAAGATCGATGAAATCGGTACTTGGGTCTATAATGAAGACAATGATGCCGTTACCTTATCTGCCACAAAGACGGATGAAACAATCAAGACCAATACTATCACTAAACAGGAAGATGGTACATATAAGGTCGATTATGTCACAGCTGTCTCTGACCAGCTTACTCAGACATTCGTCATCTCCGAAACAGACTTCGTCAACAACTTCCAGGCTCGTGTCATTCTTGATTTGACCGGTGACAAGAATTCCGCCATCACTCTTACCTTCAAGTCCAATCATACCTATACATTCGCATTTACGACCTACAATACATCTGAGTCCGGAACCTGGAGCTATGATGCCACAACGGATACATTGTCCATGAAGGTCGGTGACAAGGAATGTGCAACCGTCACCAAGAACGGCGTCTATGATATCCACTATGTGTATTCCGTGTCTTCACAGTTGGATCAGCATTACACCTTGACCAAGGATGAATGGGGAAAGACATTCGTTCATACTCTTGCATCCCTTAAGGGTGACAAAAACAATGCCATCACTCTTGATATCAATTCAGATAAGACCTATACATTTGCATTCACGACCTACAATACATCTGAGTCCGGAACCTGGAGCTATGATGCCTCTACGGATACATTGTCCATGAAGGTCGGTGAGACGGAATGTCTCACACTCACCAAGAGTGGCAACACTTATGACCTCTATTATGCCTATTCCAAGTCTTCACAGTTGGATCAGCACTTCACCTTGGATGTCAACACCTTCAAGGAACTCTTCTCTGCCTCTGACCTTGCCATCAAGGGACAAGTCAACGAAAAGATCGTTCTTACCTTGAACCGTGATCATAGTTACACCTTCGCCTTCACAACCTACAATTCCAGTGAAACAGGTTCTTGGTCCTATGATTCTGAAAATGATCAGGTCGTCCTTTCCTGCAAGGATACTACCAACTATCTGACAAAACAGGAGGATGGCAGCTATAAGGGCAATTACATTTCGGATATGAATGCTCAGCTCACACAGGAATTTGTTCTTGCAGCAGCTGATACGGGTATTCTTGGCACGACTCTTGTCAAGATCGATAAGACCAATACGAGTGGAACTCATTTCGGCTTTATCTTCAACTCCAACCATACCTATTCCTTCCATTTCTACAACTACAATGTCACTGAAAAGGGAACATGGTCCTATGATTCCACAGCCGATACCTTCAGCTTCTATTGCTACAGCACGGTCAACACTGCAACCAAGCAGGATGATGGAACCTATAAGATTTCCTACATCTCCAATAGATCTTCTTCGATGACTCAGGACTTCACACTTACGGCTGCCGATGCCGCAAAGTTGATTGCCTGATTCCGATTCAGGGTCAAAAAAAGTCCATTCCGGGATTTCCGGGATGGACTTTTTCTTAGTCGTGTTTCTTCAGTGTCTTTCTTGTTTCCCTGTATTCCTCAGGAATTTCTTCATCTGGAAGAGCAGAGACTTCCTTTGTGGAATGTAATTCTTCAGCCTTGGTATAGTACCAGACCTTGTAGTCGATGACCTTCATGGTGTCGTTGAGTTCATCGAGTTCCCTTTGAAGTTTTTCCTTCTGCTTTAGGAAAATCTCGAGTCTTTCCTTGATGGTGCCATCTCCTTTTCTTGCCAGGTCAATATATGTCCTGATATCTTGGATTGACATCTTTGCCTTCTTCATGCATTCGATGATCTGCAGCCATTCTATGTCCGTATCGCTGAAAAGACGGATTCCTCCGCTTGTCCTTTCGACAAATGGAAGAAGTCCTTCCTTGTCATAGAAGCGAAGTGTTGAGGTATTGACATGCATGATGTCTGCGGCTTCTCCGATGGTATAGCTCATAAGTGTGGTCTCCTTTGTTTGTTTTACTTGACTTAAAGTTAACTTCAAGTGATACATTCATTATATCGATGGATGCATGGAAAGACAACATCCCTAATGGAGGCAAAAATGAAATATTCCACAAAGAAAGAATTCGATAAGGCAAACATGTTCGGATTGGGAAATCCGAATCTTGGATTCAGCAGGTTCTTCATCGGTGAGTCCTATCTCAATGGACTGACATCGAAAGAGGATGGCTTGGGTGTGTTCAATGTCACCTTTGAGCCAGGCTGCAGGAACAACTGGCATATCCATCATGCAAAAAGCGGAGGTGGTCAGCTGCTTTTATGCACGGCAGGAGAAGGCTGGTATCAGGAAGAGGGAAAGAAAGTCGTATCCCTTCATGAGGGAAGTGTCATTGTCATCAAGGCTGGCGTGAAGCATTGGCATGGTGCAAAGAAGGACAGCTGGTTTTCCCATATCGCACTTGAGCTTCCAGGTGAAGAGACGTCCAATGAATGGTGTGAACCCGTCAGCGATGAAGAATATGGCGCTTTGGAAAAAGGAGAATGAAAAATGGCAGTCAAACAGGATGCAGGAAGAAAGTCTTTAGGTGAATTCGCACCGGAATTCGCCCATCTGAACGATGATGTCCTATTCGGTGAAGTCTGGTCAAGGGAAAGCCTTTCCTTAAGGGACAGAAGCCTTGTTACCGTTGTATCTCTTCTATCCCAGGGATTGGTTGATTCTTCCTTCAGGTATCATCTCATCAACGCCAAGAAGAATGGTGTCAGCAAGTACGAGATGGCGGAGGTCATCACCCATGTCGCCTTCTATTGCGGATGGCCAAAGGCATGGGCTGCCTTCAACATGGCAAAGGAAGTATATGACGATGCCGATTATTTCATGGTAGCCAACCAGATAAAGATGCCTAAGATTGGCTTTGGAACATGGATGATTCCCGATGATGAGGCACCTGAGAAGGTTCTTGAAGCCATACGTTCCGGATACCGCTTGATCGATACGGCCCAGGCCTATGAGAATGAATCTGGAGTCGGAAAGGGAATCCGTCTTTCCGGACTGAGAAGGGAAGAACTTTTCATCTGTAGCAAAATCAGGGCCGAGTACAAGACCTATGACGAGGCAAAGAAGAGCATCGATGAGACTTTGGAAAGGATGGGACTTACATATCTTGACCAGATGATCATCCATGCCCCTGAACCATGGAACGAATTCCGCGGAGAGAAAAAATATCATGAGGAGAATAGGGAAGTCTGGCGTGCCCTTGAGGATGCAAGGGATGAAGGCAAGATAAGAGTCATCGGTGTATCCAACTTCCTGAAGGATGATCTGGAGAATATTCTTTCTTCCTGCAGGGTCAAGCCGATGGTCAATCAGATTCTTCTCCATATCCAGAATACGGACATGGGACTTGTCGATTTCTGCAAGAAGAACAATATTCTTGTCGAGGCTTATTCTCCGATTGCCCATGGTGAGGTGCTGAAGAGTGAGCCTGTAAGGAAAATGGCTGAGAAATATCATGTCTCCGTGGCTCAGTTATGTATCCGTTATGTCCTTCAGCTTGGCGCACTTCCTCTTCCAAAGGCATATAGTCCTGAACACATCAGGGAAAACATGAAGACCGACTTTGTCATTTCCGATGAGGACATGGATGTTCTCATTCATCTTCCGAAAATCGAAAATTACGGAGAATTCAGCTATTTCCCGGTCTTCAGCAAATAAGAATGATGGTGGCTTAAAGAGGTTTTCCATCACTTTTGGATATCTTTCATTCAATTGGAATTTGTTATATAATCTTTCCGATTAAAAAAGGAGAAAACCTAGATATGATTAAATTAGTTTTGATCCGTCATGGCGAAAGCGAATGGAACAAGCTCAACCTCTTCACCGGTTGGACTGATGTCGAACTCTCTGAGAAGGGTGTCCAGGAAGCCATCACCGGTGGCAAGCTTCTTCACGAAGCCGGCTTCACCTTCGATGTCGCCTATACTTCTACCCTCAAGAGAGCCATCCATACCTGCTGGCATGTCCTTGATGGTGTCGATGAGGCTTATATCCCGGTCCATAAGGATTGGCATCTCAACGAGAGACATTATGGTGCTCTTCAGGGTCTCAACAAGCAGGAAACTGCTGAAAAGTATGGTTCCGAACAGGTCCATCAGTGGAGAAGATCCTTCGATATCGCTCCACCGGCTTTGGAAGCTGATGATGAAAGAAATCCAGCTCTTCAGCCAGCCTACAGGAATGTCGATCCAAAGGAACTTCCGCTTCATGAATCCTTGAAGGATACCATCGCCAGAGTCGTTCCTTTCTACAATTCCGTCATCGTTCCGGAACTTAAGGCCGGCAAGAAGGTTCTCATCGCTGCCCATGGCAACTCCCTGAGAGCTTTGGTCAAGTATCTTGACAACATCTCCGATGAGGATATCGCCGGTCTCAACATTCCTACCGGTGTACCGCTTGTCTACGAATTGGATGATGAACTCAAGCCAATCAATCATTATTATCTCGGCGATCAGGAAGCCATCAACGCCAAGATCAATGCCGTCAAGAATCAGGATTCCGTCAAGAAGAACTAATTCAGGCAACCACGCCTCCTTCGGGAGGCGTTTTTAGTGGAGAAACATAAGGCTTTTTATGGAAAGAAGGCATTCCATAAACTATAATATTGAAGAAAACAGAGGTAACGAAAATGGTTATTTTACACATCAAGGATTTTGGTGACATCAAGATCCAGCTCGACTACGAAAATGCTCCGATCAGCTGCGCAAACTTCGTCAGCTTGGTCAAGTCCGGATTCTACAACGGACTCAAGTTCCATAGAATCATCAAGGGATTCATGATTCAGGGTGGTGATCCTGAAGGAAACGGAACTGGTGGTCCGGGATATTCCATCAAGGGTGAATTTGCCCACAATGGCGTCGAAAACAATCTCTCCCACAGACGTGGCACCGTCTCCATGGCAAGAGCCATGGATCCCAACAGCGCCGGCAGTCAGTTCTTCATTTGCGACAACAACAAGGATAAGTTCCTCGATGGCGACTATGCCGCCTTCGGAACCGTCACCAAGGGTATGGATGTCGTTGACAAGATTGCCGCCACTCCGACCAATTCCTATGATTTCCCGATGAAGGCCGTCATCATCGAATCTGCTGAAGCCATCGATGAACCGGACAACGAATTCGAAAAAATCAACTAAGAATGATAAAGGTCTATTCCGGTCCTGATTCCGGCTATACTGCGCACAAGCTCGACAAAGAGCTTCGCGAGAAGCTGACCAGCGAAGAATATCAGGAAGTCATCCGTTTTGATGGATACAAGGATCTTTCCCAAAGTGTGGTGGAGGACTGTTCCTCCATCTCACTTTTTGGTGGTAGGAAAATCGTCGTCTATACAAACTGCTATTTCCTTTCCTCCTCCACTTCCAAGAAAGCTCCTTTCACGGATGCCCAGCAGGGAAACTATCGCGACCTGAAGGAATATTTCGCCTGTCCGAATCAGGATACGGATCTTTATATCGCCGTGGATGGTGACCTGAAGAAATCCGGAGAACTGTTTGAAGCCTTGCAGGAAGGAGCGGAGATCTATCTTGAGAACTGCACGCTTCCGACGGATGATGACTTTGTCATGTTGGCGAACAGCATGGCCAAGAAGGAAAACAAGGAAATCGATCCGGAGGCCGTGAAGATCTTCATCTCCCGTTGCAGGGTAAACCAGACATCCGGCTTTGGCATGAAGGGAATCGATTATCTCACCTTCGTCAATGGCATGGACAAGCTTCTGACATATACCAATCACATCACATCCCAGGATGTCAGGATGCTGATCCATAGGCCACTTGAGGACAATGTCTTTGAAATCGTCAACAAGCTGATGAACAAGGATACGGCTGGTGCCTTATATATTTACCGTGACCTGAGGTCATCAGGGATTGAACTTTTGGGAATTCTCCCTGCCTTTGCCAGCAAGTTCCGTGATTATGCCCTGGTGAAATATCTCATCGAAATGTCCTATGACAACAATGAGATTGCCTCACAGCTTGGAAAGATACAGAAGAAGACAATAAAGCCAGGATCCATCTATTACCGAAGACAGGAACTGGCCAATCTATCCTTCTCCACTGCACTCAGGATACTTTCCGACCTTGCCGAAATGGAAAAAGGCATCAAGCAATACATGGATGACGGGGATTCCAGGATGGAACTCTTCATCTGTTCCTTCAGCAGGGAATACCTCAGATATCGTAGATAAGGGAGGGAAACCTCCTTTTTCTTTGTCAATGTGGTGGTCTCTTCCTCAAAGGGTATTATAATAACCGACGGAGAATGACATGATTCTATCCTTAGTCACTTTCATCGTCACCATATTGACGATGATTCTGTTCATCATTTTCAAGCCAACCATGAAGATTGGAAAGATATCTTTCCAGACTTTTTATATGATTACGCTTCTTGGTGCCGTTGTCGTGTTATGCACAGGTCAAATCGACATCTCGACATTATGGGCTGACCTGACTCAGGGAAAGATGAATCCGATAAAGATTCTCGTCCTCTTCATATCATTGTCCATGATATCCATATCCCTAGATGAACTGAACTTCTTCAACTATCTTTCCACAAAGGCTCTCTCCAGGTCAAAAGGAAGCCAATACAGGATATTCTTCACCATCTATCTTCTCGTCTCTGTTTTGACCATCTTCACATCGAATGACATCGTCATATTGACGTTCACCCCCTTCATCATCCTTTTTTCCAAAAAGGCGAAGATAAATCCGGTTCCCTATCTCATCTGTGAATTCGTCAATGCCAATACCTATTCGATGCTTCTCAGCATCGGAAATCCGACGAACATCTATCTGGCCGGCACTCAGGACATATCCTTTGTCCATTATCTTTCCAAGATGTGGCTTCCCACTCTTCTTGCCGGTGTCTCCACACTTCTTGTTATCCTTCTTCTTTTCCATAAGGATCTTTCCGTGAAGATAGAGGATGTCGAAATAAAGGAGGAGGAGCTGAAAAACAGAAAGCTTGTCATCATCAACCTTGTCATTCTTTTGCTTACGACCATACTCCTTGTCATTTCCAATTATATACAGCTGGAAATGTGGCTGATCTGCTTAGGCTCACTTCTTGTTTTGACTCTCGTTCTCATGGTCTATTCCATCATGAAGAAGGATGCAGGTTATCTGCTTAGGACATACAGAAGGCTTCCCTACAATCTGATACCCTTCATCCTGTCGATGTTCCTTCTTGTCCTTTCACTGAGGCAGAATGGCATCATATCCTACATTCAGGAATTCCTGGATATGTTTTCAGGAAACAAATTCTCGCTGGGCTTCAGTTATACCATCAGCTCCGTTCTCTTTGACAATGTCATCAACAACATTCCGATGTCCGTGCTATATGCATCCCTGCTTGAAGGAAAAGGCGAACTTGCCATATTCTCGACCATCATCGGATCAAACATTGGAGCCTATCTCACTCCTATCGGTGCCCTGGCCGGTATCATGTGGATGTCGATACTCAAGAAGCACGACCTGAACTTCAATTTCCTTACATTCATGAAATACGGAATCATCTTGGTTCCCATAAGTCTTGTCAGTGCGACATTGGGCATCATCGCCTTATGCTGAATGATATAAGACGAAAAAAAGGTGATGCGCAAACCGCATCACCTGATTTTGTATAGATATGGAAACAATAAGTTAGCTTACTTTGCTTCCTCGCTGGAAGCTTTCAAGCTGTTGACGGCCTTCATGAGATGGGCCTTCTGACGTCCGGCAGTGTTGGCGTGCTGGATGCCGTTTTTGACAGACTTGTCAATCAAAGAAACAGCTTCTGGAAGTAACTTTTCGGCAAGAGCCAAGTCCTTTGCCTCGACGGCAAGCTTGACCTTCTTGATGGAATGTCTCATCTGAGTCTTGAAACTAGCATTTGCAGCATGATTTCTCTCAGCAATCAAGATACGTTTTTTCTGTGATTTGATATTAGCCATTTTTAATAAATCTCCTTATCGTTTATTATCTATACATCTAACAGCAGTTAAAAATTATACACGAGAAGCACTCGGTTTTCAACATAAAAATGGAATTTTCTTGTCCAAATTTTAAGCTGACTGATTTATGAACGATTTTTTTCGAAATGATATCATTTTCTGTCGGTTTTGATATAATTTCTTTATGAAAAGAGGATCGAATATGGAATACAATCGTCTGATAGATCATACTATGCTGAAGCCGGATGCCACTAAAAAGGAAATTGAGAAGCTTTGCCTTGAGGCAAAGGAACATGAATTTGCCTCGGTCTGTGTCAATCCCTGCTGGATTTCTTATTGTGCCGAACTTCTTAAGGACTCCAGAGTCAATGTCTGCACCGTCATCGGGTTCCCACTTGGTGCCACAAGCACATACTCGAAGGTTGAGGAAATCAAGAAGGCCATCAAGGATGGAGCCACGGAACTTGACATGGTCATCAACATCGGAAAGCTCA
Source organism: bacterium (assembly GCA_963648975.1). GTDB lineage: Bacteria > Bacillota_I > Bacilli_A > RFN20 > CAG-288 > Enterosoma. Next base: position 14,115 of record CAVJFW010000031.1, read on the forward strand.
AGGATGGGGAATATCAGTATGTCCAGGATGAAATCAAGGCACTTAAGGATGCCTGTGGAAAACTTGTCTTGAAGGTCATCATCGAGACTTGCCTTCTCACGGATGAAGAGAAGGTGAAGGCATGTGAACTTGCCAAGGCTGCCGGTGCCGATTTCGTAAAGACGTCCACTGGCTTCTCCAAGGGTGGCGCTACTGTCCATGATGTCGCCTTGATGAGAAAGACCGTTGGACCGGATATGGGTGTCAAGGCCAGCGGTGGCGTAAAGAACAAGGAAGAAATGATTGAGATGGTCAAGGCGGGTGCGACGAGAATCGGAACTTCCCACGGACTTGAACTTGTCGACTGAAGAATGAAACAGAAAAAGCGCCTCGGATCGTATATCAGACAGTTGCTGATACACGATTGAGGCGTTTTATTGTGCCTGAATCAGTCTTCCTTCTCCATGTTGTCGAGATCGAGAAGCTCACACATGACCATCGGTTCCTTGTTGGTCTGATGGATGATGAACTTGCTGACCTTGTCGGAAATCTTTTTCTGCATGTCGATGACGTTGAGCTTGTTCTGGGCGTTGTTGAGATAGTTGTTGAGGTTGGAGATGAGAATCTGGCTGATCTGATTGAGAATCGGTTCGTTGTCGTTGAGATACAGGAAACCTCTCATCTGAATGTCAGGGTTGGACAGAATCTTTCTTTGTCTTGAGGAATAGGTTATGCCCATGATGAGGATTCCACCGTCAGCCATCTTTGTTCTTTCCTCAATGGCTGTTTCCTTGACTTCTCCAACGGAATTCCCGTCAACCATGATGTCACCATTCTTGACGACAATATTTTTTCTTACCGGTTTTCCGGTTTCGTCGAAGGCAAGGGCCATACCATTGTCATAGACAAAGGTGTTGAAGTGGTTGAGTCCGACACCGAGTTCGATGGCAAGCTTTGCATTGGCCATCAGAAGACGGTAATCGCCTTTGACAGGCATGTAATATTTCGGACGGAAGAGGGAAATCATCATCTTGAGATCTTCCTGCTGGGCGTGCATGGAACTGACTTCCTTCCTTGAAAGTGTGATGACATGACAATCTGTCCTGAAGATGGTGTCACTGGCTTCCGTGGCGATGGCTTCGGTTCCCGGAACGCTAGGTGCGGCGTTGATCCAGGTGTCACTGCTTTCGACCTTCAACGGAGCGACGCTGTTGTAGCAGATGTCCTTGCAGAGGTTGAAGAGGGATTCTCCGGATCCTGTGACAAGGATGATGAGTTCCTTGTTGGATGTAATCTTGGTATCCGCAAGTGAGACCTTCATTTCATCCGGTATGACAAGGTTTCCGGTGGCTGCCATTTTTTCGAAGAATGGAAGCTGAGCCTTGTTGGCAATACATATCTTCTTATGGAATTTCTTGGCTAGGTTGATGACTTCCTGGATGTTGTAGAAGTTCTGGGAATAGATGGAGACATAGATTCTTCCGGACTGGTTTTCGATGGCATCCTTGATTTTCTCGGTGATCTTGTGATTTGGAGATGCGATGCCTGGCTTGTCGGCAGCTTCGCTTTCCGTCATGAGAAGGAATGTCTTTTCGTTCTCACCGAGTCTTGCGACTTTCGGAAGGTCGAACTGGAATCCCTTGAGGGCGGAATAGTCGGTGATGAAGTCGGAGGTATAGACGATGTTTCCGAATTTCGTCTTCAGTGCGAAACCGAAGGAATCGCTGACGGAATGACTTGTCTGGAAAAGATCGAAGGTATGTCCGGCGATGTTGATGCATTGGCTCGGTTCGACTTTCCTGAAGTCATAGGTATTGATCTTCTTGAATTTCTTTTCGTATTCAGCCTTGATGATGTTGATGGTGGTCTCGGTTGCATAAATCGGAGCGCGACAGACATTCAAAAGATATGGCAATGCACCATATTGGTCGTCATGTCCATGGGTGATGATGATACCCTTGACTCTGGAGGCAATGCCTCTGAGATAGTCAAAGTCAGGGATGATGACATCGATGCCCGGAATGGCGCTGTTTGGATATTTCAGACCGGCTTCGATGACAAAGGCATCATTGTTCACTTCGATGACATAGCAGTTTTTGCCCATTTCGTTAAGACCGCCCAAGGCGACGACCTTGATGGGATAGTTGCCGATTTCCCTGGAAAAAGGCTGTAAATCAGAATTGTTTGTTTGCATATTCAAATTTCCTTACACAAAATAAAATTTATGGTTTCAATCGATAGTTTTGATAAAACCTTCTTTGAATTTTAATCTTATCATCAAATGTGATGATTTGCAAATGAAAGACGTTACAAGTCGATGTCGAGCATGACCGGACAATGGTCTGAACCAAAACAGTCCGTGAGGATGAGACTGTCCTTCACCTTCGGCATGATTTTGTCATTGACGAGGAAGTAGTCGAGTCTCCAACCTGCATTCTTCTCTCTTGCATGGAAACGATAAGACCAATAGGAGTATCTGACTTCCGTTGGGTATAATCTTCTGAATGTATCTACCAGTCCGATGGAAAGAAGCTTTCCGAAGGCAGATCTTTCCTCGTCGGTGAAACCAGCGGATAGATGGTTGGTTTCCGGATGCTTCAGGTCGATTTCGTCATGGGCGACATTGAGGTCCCCGGTGACGACGACATTCTTCTTTGCCATGAGGGAGGAAAGATAGTCTCTCAGATCATCCTCGAACTGCATTCTGTAGGCTAGTCTTTTTGGCTTCTCGTTCTTGCTTGGGTTTTCACCGGAATTGGGGACATACATCGATACATAATAGAAGTCTTCGAACTCCAATGTGATGACTCTTCCCTCATCATCGTATTTTCCATCCTTCAGGCCATAATGGACGCTCATCGGCTTGATTTTGGTCATGATGGCCGTTCCGGCATAGCCCTTCTTTACCTTGCTGACGGTCCAGTATGTCTCGTATCCTTCCATGGAGAAAGGGAAATTGGCATGTTCCGTCTCGGTCAGCTTGAGTTCTTCCATGGAGAAGATATCCGGCTGGTATTTCAGCCATTGCTCTGTAAGTCCCTTGGCAAGGTATGCCTTTATGGAATTGACGTTAAAGGATATGAATCTCATATTTTCTCCTCGCTGGCGTCATTCTTCAGAATGTCCTTATACATCTCCGGACGCCTGTCACGGAAAATTCCCCAGTCACGTCTTGCATTGTCCGTCTTGTCGAGGTCAAAGGTATGAAGAAGAATCTCCTCCTTGTCTCTCGATGCCGACTCGACTATCGTTCCCGTCTCATCGGTGATGAAGGAAGAACCATAGAAAGTCATGGATGAATCCCTGTCATCTTCCTTTCCGATTCTGTTTGAGGCGACAAGCGGCATGATGTTGAGTGCTGACTGACCGACCATGGCATTTCTCCAATGTGGCATGGAGTCAATCGGAAGTGTCGGCTCCGATCCGATGGCTGTCGGAAAAAGAAGATACTGGGCGCCTTTGAGAGCCAAGATTCTTCCGCTTTCCATGAACCACTGATCCCAGCAGATTCCGACTCCGAGTCTTCCGGCTTTGGTGTCGAAGACCTTGTATCCGGTATCTCCTGGAGTGAAATAGAACTTTTCCTCATAACATTCACCTGTAGGAATGTGGGTTTTTCTGTATAATCCGAGCCTTGAGCCATCCTTGTCGATGACACACATGGAATTGAAATAACAGTTTCCTTTCTTCTCGAAAAAGGAAATCGGAAGGACAACCTGTTCTTCCATGGCCAATTTTCCAAAGTATTCCAAGGTCTTTGAATGACCGTATTCCTCTGCATAGCCGAATCTTTCGTAATCCTCGACCTGACAGAAATATTTGCGCTGGAAAAGTTCCTGAAGAAGAACGACATCTGCCCCCTTCTTCTTGGCTTCCTTCACCAGTTTTGTGGCATTATGGATGTTTTCATCATAATCGGAAGAACACTTCATCTGTGTTGCGGCTAAAGTGACATTCATCATTTGTCTCCTTCCTTCGGTTCGATGTCATATCCAGGTTCCATGAACGGGATCTGCTTGGTGATGCAATGGATGTTTCCTCCACCGAGAAGAATCTCTCTCGACTGAATCGGGACGATGGTCTTTGCACCCTTGTAGAAATCCTGGAGAATCTTGACTGCAACGGCATCATTTTCATCACCGAACTGTGGAAGGATGATGAAATCCTTTCCCATATAGAAATTCACATAGCTGGCAGAAAGTCTTCTTCCTTCAAGTCTTTCAATGGCTTTGCCGTCAGCCTTGATTCCATCGCACTCGTCCTTTGTCATGAACTGTGGCTTTGGCAATGGCATGGAGATGATCTTGAGAGGATTGCCGGATGCATCCGTCTCATTTTCAAGATATTCCCTGTCTTTTCTGGAACGCTCATACTGTGGGTCAGTCATATCATCGGTTTCGGCCAACAGGACGACTCCCGGAGAAAGGAAACAGCAGATGTTGTCGACATGTCCGTTTGTCTCATCTTCATATATTCCATACGGAAGCCAAAGAATCTTCTTCACATTGAGTTCCTTCTTCAGCCTTTCCTCAATCTGTTCCTTGCTGAGAGACGGATTTCTTCCCTTGGAAAGAAGACATTCCTCAGTCACGAGAAGTGTACCATTTCCATCGGTGTGGATGCTTCCGCCTTCCAGGATGAAATCCTTTGCCGGATGACGCTGAATCATCAGATCGAGAAGTGTATTCTTTCCCAATGCGTTGTCATCATCATATGGAGTATAGAGTCCATCGACTTCTCCACCCCAGCTGTTGAATCCGAAATCGACACCGACAAGTCTCTTTTCCTCATCGTTCTTCAGAAAGACGGGAAGAGAATCCCTTGCCCAGGCATCATCATATCTGAAGCGCAGGATGTGCGTATTCCTCAACTGGAAACGACTGCAGATTTTCTCGTCGATCCTTGAATCCACGATGACCACGACCATTTCGTATTCGCTGATTGCCTTGACCACTTCCAGGTAGTTTTCGATGGCTGGAAGGGCGTCATTGCGCCATGTGTCCGTCCTATAGGGAACGATGACAATGGTGGCCAGATGTTCTGCTCCTTCAAAAGGAAAAACGTAAGATGAAATGTTTTCTAGTTCTTTTAAAATTGAGTTCATGTTTTGAATTTCTTTTTCCGCAAATATTATATAAAATAATAT
>CAVJFW010000032.1:0-19104 GCA_963648975.1 bacterium
ATGTATAGTGGTACTGATCACTATACAAAGAGGCTTGATTATGGCAATGCCAAAGGGAATATCAGAGGTTGAAAGACCTAGCAACACAAGAGTCAAGAAGAATGGAAATCACTATGATGTCATCAAAAGAATCAGCGTTCACAAGGATGGCAGAAGGGTTCCAAAAGAGCTTGGCAAAATTGGAGAAATCATAAACGGGAAATATGTCGAAAAGTCGAAGACGGCAATCGAACCGTTCTCATTTTTGAATATCGACATCAAAGAATATGGTAGGACCCAGCTTTGTCATAATCTTGGCAATGGTATCCTTGATTCTTTAAAATACATGCAATTTGTGAAAAATTAGATTCTGAAATCAGACAATGGCATCAAGATCATATATAATATTCGTGACTTATAAGTCACGAGGGTTAGTATGGAAAAAAGTGTGCGTTGTTTATTCAATAGTGATTTTGCCGAATTCATGAGATTGGACAGTGATTCGATTTTAGGGCATTTATGCTCGAATTATCATGGTTCTGCCCTGACTACGACAAGAGAAGCCTGGGAATCTGAAATTGAGATATTGAAAGACCTTGTTTCGAATCTGAATGAAGAAAATGGACAAATCATATTTGAATATGACATTCCCAGACTGGGAAAAAGAATTGATGCCGTCATCCTCTATAAAGGAATTGTTTTTTTTTTTTTTTTCAAAGTTGGTCAATCAATTGTCCTTGAAACTGATATTGATCAAGTCCTGGATTATGCACTCGATTTGAAGAATTTCCATAAATTGAGTTCAAATAAAGTCATTGCATCTATTTTGATTGTCACCAAGTGCAATACATGTACAACGGATATAAATGATTCTGTCTATGATGACAGAGTCATCAATCCATTGATCACCGGTGAAAATAATATTTTGAATGTTTTCAGACTTGTGATGAATAAGTATCCAAACGAAACTCCAATAGATGATAAATGGGTTATTTCTCCCTATGCTCCTACCCCGACAATTGTTGAGGCTGCAAAAAAACTATATGAAAATCATTCAGTGGAAGACATAACAAGACACGAAGCGGATGATGTCTCGACTGACAGGACGATAAAATTTATTCTTGATATCATCAAAAGAAGCAAGGAAAACAAAGAAAAAAGCATTTGCTTTGTGACTGGCGTTCCAGGTGCCGGTAAGACTCTTGTTGGTCTTGATGTGGCCATAAAGCAGACCTACCAAGGAGATGACAGACCAAGTGAGGATGAAGGGGCAGTTTACCTTTCCGGAAACGGACCGCTGGTTGCAGTATTGACAGAAGCTCTCGCCCAGAATAACTGCAATAAATGCAGAGAGAGGAAAGAGAAGAAGAATCTCACGGATTCAAGAAGAGAAGTAGGTAAATTCATTCAGATCATTCATAGGTACCGTGACAACATGTTGGCTAAAATAAAAAATCCGGTTGAAAACGGTGTCTTGGAAATTGATCCTCAAAAAGCCTTGAAGAATGAGGAAGCGGGATACGGAGAGGTTGAACATGTTGCCATATTCGATGAAGCACAACGCTCATGGACACATAAGAGATTGGCTGACTATCTGAAAAGAGGTGGGACTTATGGAAATAAGTTGAAAGTTCCTAATTTTCCACTTTCAGAAGCAGCATTTTTGATATGGTCATTGGATCAAAGAGAAGATTGGGCGACAATTGTCTGCCTTGTTGGAGGAGGCCAGGAAATCAATACTGGTGAGGCTGGTATTTCAGAATGGATCAAAGCCTTAAATGAGAAGTTTACTCACTGGAAAGTATATATTTCACCAAAATTGATGGAAAAGGAATATGCCGAAGGCAAGGTGGATGAACTATTGAAGGACAACAGAAATGTGACTTATTCCGAAGACTTGCATTTAAGCGTGTCGCTTCGTTCCTTCAGGGCTGAAAAATTATCCGCTTTTGTCCATGCCATGCTTTCCTTTGATTCCCAAGCCTCTGAGTTGTTTAAGGAAATCAAAGATAAATATCCGATGGTTTTGACAAGAGATATGGATAAAGCCAGGAAATGGTTGCGTGATAAAGTGCGCGGCAGCGAAAGGACCGGTGTTCTTGTAACCAAGGAATCGGCAAGATTCAAGCCACTGGGAGTACATATTCTTCCGGCAGACAATGAAAATGCAGTTCATTGGTTCCTGGAAGACAAAGCTGACACAAGAGCCTCCAATTATTTGGAGGATGCAGCAACTGAAATTCAGGTTCAGGGACTTGAACTTGATTATACCTGTCTTCTTTGGGATGCCGATATGAGAGCGGAAAACAATGAATGGCGATTTTATAGATTTGACGGAAAGAAACAATGGGTTGAACAGAAACCGTATTCCGAAAACAAGAAGGAAGTCATCAAGTATATGTTGAATGCATATAGAGTCCTTCTGACCCGTGCAAGAATGGGCATGGTGATCTGTGTTCCTAGCGGAAATCCCAATATGAACAGAAGTGGATATTATGAAGACGAAACCAGGCTTCCTAAATACTATGACGGAACATATGAATATTTGAAGAGCCTTGGCCTTGAGGAAATATAAGTTCCCGGAGTTTTCTGTATTTTCTTCTTCCCTTTTCTGCCTCAAAATCGTTATCATTATTGCGTATGATTCAAAAATATAACAAAGACCTGGATTACTCTTATACGGAAGGATTTTTTCCTACCTTTGAACTGATCAAGTTCAAAGGTGATCTTTTAAGGAACATATATGTATCCACCGACAGTGTGGATACTCAGGGATATGAGAAATTATGTTCCATGGTAAAGAAGGATAAGATCATCGTATCCGACAAGGTATTCAACAAGATTGCCTCCAAGGAAAACGCTCATGTACTTGGAGTATTCTCCAAGTTCGAATCCAGACTAGACGAAAAGGAAAACCATCTCGTGATGGTAAACCCCAGCGACATGGGAAACCTGGGAAATGCCATGAGAACCTTGTTGGCTTTCGGATATCATGACCTTGCCCTTATCACACCCTGTGCAGATAAATTCAATCCCAAGGTGGTAAGAGCCAGCATGGGTGCTCTCTTCAAGATCAGAATACAGGAATTTTCCTCCTTTGAGGAATACCTGAAGGAATATCCAAGGGAATACTATCCGTTCGTATTGGATACCAGTAGACCTCTTCATGAAGTCAGCTTTGCCTCTCCCTGCTCCCTTGTCTTTGGAAACGAAGCAACCGGACTTCCTCAGAGCATTCATAACCACAACAATGTCCGCATCGAACAGTCTGATGAGGTGGATTCACTCAATCTCACCACATCCATCGCCATAGGACTATATGAGCTGAAGATGCAGAAATAAAAAATGAGAAAGAAAATCGTGGAACGGAAACGCTCCACGATTTTTTCTTTCCTGTGGTTTTATTTTTAACAGGAATGCTTTCCATTTCGTCTGATTATACTGTCGGCAGATTCAGACTTGGCATCGTATATTCGTAACTTAGGCTGATTGTACAGGTGTAGGAAGCTTTTGTCGTATATTTGAATTCCAATTCGGTCAGTCTTTCCACCGAATCGATGGTCGTAAGACTTCCTTTGATCATCACATCGCTATCGATTTCACTGATTTCTTTTTTGAAGAATGATGCCGTGTCAGACTTTGAAACCTTGGAAGTGAAGGAAGAATTGCTTCCGTTCACGTCTTTGAGCACTTCAAAGTCATAGCTTATGGAAAATGCCTTGATTTCATGTGCTTCATCCTTGACGGAATACTTTTGGTCATCTCCCAAAGCATAGGTCTTGGTCGGAGAATAATAAATATCGTATGATTTTGTTTTGCTGTCGCTTCCGTATGGGTCATCTATTCCATTGATGATGGCTTTGGACCCGTAATTATGCTGAATATTGTTATTTGTATTTACCTCATAGTTGGAATAAGTGGAGGAAATCACCTTTTCATTTCTGGAAATTTCCGTATCGCTTTTGATGACATAGGGATTCTTTTCCACTTTCAGGATGGAATTCTTCAGGCTGGTGTCGGCCTGATTGCTTCCAGGAATGGAATCGCCAGATGGAGAATCTGTCTTTCCACTACAGGAGGCCATGGATATCAGCAATAGTGACAAAGGGAATATCAATATTTTCTTGTTCATGATTTTTCTCCTCTCATAGATTTGGATCAACGATGGAATCCGAGGAAGAATAGATGTCCTCGATCTCTTTTATGTACGTTTCGTATTTTTCTTTGCGTTCGTCATACTTCACCTTCAGAACACTTACACTATTTTTGTCTGTGTCAGACAGGTAGTCGTAGATATTGCCAGCCTTATAAAGAGGATATCGATAGGTGGAGACATCATCGCCCAACATATCGATGTACTTCTTGTAATCCGAAGTGGAGAAGGATATGTCATCAGCAGTCCTTTTCATGACAACAGGTCTTGATGTTGTCTTGTCGAAGGACCAGTTCAGGTCGGTATCGAGATCCCTGAGGAAGGTATTTCTTTCCCACCAGGACTGGGAGTCCAGGTCAGATGAGGAAATTCCGTCGCCAAAGCTGATGGCCGTCTTTGTCGGTGTGATGGAATCTCCCAGGTCGGAATAGTCTTCCTTGACATAGCTCACGTTGGTTCCACTGTAGGATGAGGTATTGGCATCATGTGAACCGATGAAGTTGTTGAAATAGGTAGGCTGAGTCATGGATTTGATCTTCAGGTCGGATAGGATGTTGTTTGCAACAATCTTGCCACCTTCCTTGTTGTGACCGGCGATGGCTCCGACTTCCTTCTTGGCAAATGTCACCTCCAGGAGGATTACGGCATTGTTGATGCTTGTCTTGGCCCTGTTTCTGCCGATGAGACCCACGGCTGCACCTTCCGTATTTATTTTACCCTGTGCATAGATGTTATCCATGTTCACTGTGACATCCTGTGCTGATCCACCTACACCACCGGTGAGGAGACCAACATACTTGTTGCATTCGATTTCACAATTGATGATATTGATGTTTCTTACGGTCGAGACAGTCTCATCTCCTCTGAATCTACCGACCAATATGGCGTAATATCCTTCACTTCCTTCGGCATCCGGGTTTGTGATGACTTTGCTGTTCGTGATATTGACATTCTCGATGGTGCCACCGAATACCTGACCGGCCAGGATGCATGAGTCTCCGGAACCAGAGGTAAAGCAGGAATCGAAGTTGAGGTTTTTGACAGTTCCCTTCAATTCCTTGAACAATGCCGTCTTCGCATCCGTCGAAATCAATGAAAGATTGGAAATGGTATGTCCCTGTCCATCGAGTGTACCGGTGAACGAGATTGCGGCATTTGCGGAATATTTCCAGTCATAGGAAGAACAGTCGATGTCGTTGATGAGGCGGAATGTGGAGTTCCTTGTCGATTCATTGACGGTCATGTCATACAAATCCTCCACGGTGGAAATGTTGACGACTGTCGAAATCTCCTTGGAGGAATAGATGGCAGAGTCTCCGTTGGTGGATGTAATGACGAGATAAGAATCATATTCCTTTGCGATGTCGATCAGATTTGAATCGATTGACATTGATGAGGTGATGGCGATGTTATTGCCTCCGTCCACTTTTCCATCGACGCTGGAATTGTTCTTGATTTCATCGACAGTTGGAGCTGCAGAACCTTTTTCCAATATCAGATAGGAAGCTTTCACATCTGACTGATAGACTTTTCCCGACAATGTGATTCTTGCCTTGGTGGCATCTGTGGAATCCTGTTTCAGATAGGAGGCCCTGAAGTCAACGACGCTTGCCGGAGTACCGACTTCGGATTCGTAGAAATACTGTTTCACCTCCTTGGTTTCATGATATTTGATCAAGGTGATGATGAATGTCTTTGTCGTCAGTCTGTAGGCTCCGATGTTTTTTTCGACCAATACTGGATCACTGACGGTATAATCCGTACCTTTCACCAATCTCTTGGTGGAATCAAACCGGTTTTCCACATTGAATTCAGGAATTGTATTGAAAGTCGTGGTATCGCCTTTGAAGTAAAAGACCTCCTCTGGATAATCCTTGACCAAACCGATGCCTAAATCACGGTTTGGATTGGAAATGCTGTTTTCCTTTGGAATGTTGAGGATATTGTCAAACTTGATGTCAGAAAGATATGTGTATCCATTTTTTGTTCCGCTTAAGATTTTGATCTTCAGGGAATCCAGTATCCTCTTGGTATTTCCACCAGACATGACACCGGCTGAGGCGTTGTATCCACTAAGCCCGGAAGTGATTTCCGTATAGCCGGAACTGTTGAAATCATATTGATACAGCTTGATATAGCCAGACAAGGTCATTTCGACCCTGTACTTGTTCCATATGCCTTCCTTCGGCGAGGATTCGAAGATATGGTTTTCATTTTCATATAGGAAGGAATTGCCAGCGCTCGATAAGGTTATGGCAAAGGCTTTGTTCGAACCGCCGTTCAAGGAAATCTCAACGCCGTTTGTCTCGCCGACGAACAGGGAATAGAATTCGAATGCGACTTTCGGAATGTTTGTGGAATCCGTTCCTTTCACGTTTGTGGTGTTTGCGTTTATCTTTGCCGTATAGGTGTTTGGCGTGGATAATTTGCCGGATTTGATTTCCAGCATCTTCTTTCCTGAGATTGGCAGATTGACATTGTTGGTGACCTCTTCCGTGATATTGGCCAAACCAAGATTCCCGCTGGCGGTATATTTGAAATAGTTTCCGATATCGATGCCTGTCTTATAGGAAGAGAAGTCTTCGGAGAATGCCAAAGGCGTTTCCTCATCCTGTGACTTGGATGCATGCAATACGGTTACATCAAATGCCTTTGTTGTGGTATAGGTCTCACCTTTTGATTCATAGCTGATGGTTGCAGTAAGCGTCACCTTTTTGTCAGCGAATTCATCCTGAGTCACCTTGCCTAGGATATCACTTACCTTGCCTGCATCGGATTTCGTTGTTTCAATCCGGATGACATCTGTATTTGAGGAGGCCCAGGCAATGGAAGTGGAATATAGACCGGTATGTGGCAATCTGATGTCACTGACGATTTTTGAGGTGTCGATATTCAGTTCCACCAAGCCTGCGGCCGTCGTGAGTTCCGTCGGAAGATCAGAGGTTCCCGCCGCATAAATTGTGTTTCTCTCGATTGGCGCCGTGACATTGCTTCCGCCGACAAGAGAGAGACATGCGGCAAGACATATGACAATCAATGACTTTTTCATGTTTGTTCCTCCTATTTTGCTTCGAACATGGCACCCAAAGGTGTGCTGTTCTCACCCATCGTATAGAATGGCGAGGTGGATTTCACTTTCAGGAAATCCCCCAAATTGACAGAACCATCCTTGTTTCTTAAATTTCCATGTACATCACTGATGGAAGATGCCGCCACTCCCTTCGAGGCCATTTCCTGAGGCGATGTGACACTGACAAAAGGATTTTCATATGTGTAGGAGGCTCCACGATAGGTGCTCGAGGAATAATCCACTTTTGTCGGCTCTCCGACCACAAGATTGGATAAACCGTTGTAGAAGGCACAATAGGATGCACTTCCTTTATATTCATCCTTGGAATTTGCAATATGTGATTCCGATGTGATTGGATTGATCACGTCTCCATCACAATAGGATAGGCAGTTCTTATAGTAGTTGATGCTGGTCTGGGTATCCCTGCAAGTGGAGAAGTTATAACCATCTTCATCCCTGGTGCCGTTGTTGTAGGCGGTACAGTTCTCGAAGTGGATGGTCCCCGGATTTGAATTGTCCGTAAATCCCGTGGCCATGTTGTTGAATGCCACACAGTTGATCACCGTATGGGGTACGGCAATTTGTTCACCTCCCAGCTTGAATCCGTTGCCATCTGAGTTGGATGTGCCGATTCCCTGACTAGTCATGCCGTTGTTGAATGCCACACAGTTTTTCAAGGTCACAGGTCCAATGGCTCCGGACTCTCCCTTGGTATATAAATCCCATCCATCATCCACATTGTTATAGGCGATACATCCGTCGAATACATTTCCGACACCGGTGGTGAGCTTACACGCAAAACCATCGCTGTCCTCACCTGAAGGGTCATGATTGTCATGTGAGGTACAGTTCAGAATGGTGTTATGGGAAGGCCATTTGTCCATGGTTTCATAGGAGGAACCCGCCCTGCCAAGCTGAAGCCCGGTATCCTGACAGTTGTTGATGTCAAGCAGTTCCACGGTGTTATGGTTTCCACCGATGTAGACGCCGTTGTCTCCTGCTCCGTAGACTTCGAACCCCTTTATGTGCCAGTAATCGGAATTCAGGGTTATGCCGCGGTTGGAAGAAGCAAATCCCATGGCAGAGAAATCGATTTTTACCTTTACATAATCTCCGGTTTCATTCTTCACCGGTTCAATCCATTTTTCTTCATCCAAAGAGGTGGCCAGGACGTTGTGTTCCTTTTCATAATCCCTTGTGATGGACAGTGGATAAAAATATTTGTATGTTCCTTCCAAAAGATTGATTTTTCCACCTTTATCCAGCCTTTGCATCGCTGCCTCAAGGCTCAGTGGGGAATCCTTGCTTCCGGTGTTTGAGCTTTTCCCATCGGGAGAAGCATAGATCTCCTTCAGAAAGATGATGCCGGAGGCATCACTTGATGAACTTTGGTTGGTGGAAATATCTTCTGTACTTGTCTGATTTTCTCCTGAAGTTTTTCCAGTGGATGAATCTGAGGTAGTAGTATTACATCCACTGATGAACAATGATGTCAGAATCAAAGGTAATATTTTCTTTATCTTCATATTGCGTCCTTTCTTTAACAGATGAAAAATACACAATAAAATATAATATAAATAGAAAAGGGCTTACATATTATTTCGCTATTTTTGTTCTGTCATCATAAAAATGAAGGCTATATGTGGATTATGTGTCGGAAAAGGAGAATAATGTATACATGTAAGGGTTTTCAAACCAAATATCAAGGAGAAATAAATGAAAAGAAAATTGAAAATCATGCCTGTTGCAGTTGCCATGCTCGCCATTTTGGCAGGTGGATGCTCCTCAACTTCCACTTCGGCAAGTGACAGTGCTCCACTTAGTGTCGCAACATCCAGCCCTGCATCAAGCAACACACCTGTCGTAAGCAGCTCATCCAAGACTGAAGCTCCGGTGTCCAGTTCCTCTGTCATTCCTACCATCACGAAGACAGTGGACATGACGACACTTGAAGCGAAAACCAAAGAGGATTTCACCATTGGAGACTTCTTCAAATGCAAGAAAATATCCGCAGAAGCAAACTCATGCCTGAAGACGGATGGTACTTCCGATAAAAGCCTGAAGGCTTCCATTTCCTTCACCACGACTGGTGCCGGCAAACTTACCCTGAAAGCCAAATCAGGTGGCAAGTCAAATGGTACTCAGGGACCAAACAGAAAACTTTTCCTGGCAAAATTGACTGCTGATGGTTCCGCCATCGACAAATTCATCGTGGATCAGAAGGTAGGACTTGAATACGCTGAATATGAATGGGAATTCTATCAGGCAGGTTCCTATGCCATCTTATCGGATGCATCCTGTAAGATCAATGCCCTGACATGCGAATACGTTGAAGGCACCACGAAGACAGAACCTACATATTCGATTCCTGCACCAACTGCAGAAAACGAAACCATCTTCGAACCAATCAATATCAGACCAGGGACCTATACGGATACAACGAAGGCCACATATGGCAAATATTCCTTCAAGGGTGAAATCTTCTTCAAAGGTGCCAGAACGATTGGCACCGACACTGTACAATATGACAATTATCTCTCCATTAATGGCCAGGATAACGAAACAGACAAAGGGGTCTTCATATTCCATAACACTTCGGCCTATGGCGGTATATTGACTATCTATGCCTCTGAAAGTGCAGAACTTGGCACAGTGAAAGTCGGCCATAGTTTCGATGATGGTGAAATCACTTATCAGGAAACAGCGATTCAAAAGGATTCCGAAAAGACTCTTGCTGCGATAAGAATCTCAGTTGGAGAAAGTGATGAATATACCAAGGTTGTCTGCGACACGGGTGCCATCAACATCTATTACGCAACATTTAACTCCGCCATATAAACAATCCGAATCTTAGTACATCAGATTGAAAAACATTATTTAAGATAGATGTAAAAAATTTCGTTGTTGAAATGTACATATAATGTTTCAACCAGGACAATTTCAGTATATGTAAATATGAAGCATGCATTTAAGGCAGCATATGCCAAAAATGCATGCTTTTTTTGCTTTACCCTGTCTCCAATAAAGGGACAGTATATAAATCCTAAAATTTTATCCACGAATCCACAGAATTTCCAATTTGGAAAACCGATTGATATTTACAATTTTTATGTGTAATCCTTATGGATGTCAATGCAATTGTCCGTAATATGTCTGTATCATTGCTTTCTTCCTGACCAACACGTTGGTCAGGAAACAAGACATTAGCCTGAAGCCAGATAATGACACACTTTCAATAATGAATTCTGTCATTTCGTTCTCTGTCAAGTAGGCAAAACCTGGGAATCAAGGCAAAACGATTTACATACTGCTAGTCTGATGTTCCACCTTGGAAGGAAACAAAAAAACGAACTTTCCCGGCATACACCTAGAGAGGTTCGTTTTTGTGACATTTCAATACCTTTGAATACAGATTGTCATATACTGAAACTCATTTTCAGTACAGCACATTTGCAAAGAAGAGACTGGATAATGAGAAATAGACGACGATGGAAAGAATATCCAATATGGTGGAGATGACAGGCTGTGACATGACGGCGGGATCAAGATGGATGAGCTTTGCCAGAACCGGAAGCGAGACGCCAATCATCTTGGCAAGGATGATGGTGATGAAGAAGGTCAGCGAGACGACAAGGGAGACAAGTACGAACATCATGTTCCTATCCCCGTTGAAGAATGTCATAAGGACGCTGGTATCCGTCGTGGTAAGACTTACCATGCCAGTATATAGCTCAACAAGCATCCATCCGAAGGCAAAGACGGAGAGTATGAGACTGGTCAATGCTGAGGATCTCAGTTCCTTGAAGGCGGCCTTGAAGTAGTTCTTGGTGGTGATGTTGCCTAAGGCAAGTTCTCTGACGGTGACGGTTGCCGTCTGGTCAGAGGCGTTGCCGTTGGTGCCCATGATGGAAGTCAGGAAGGCGATGAGAAGCGGGAAGCTGAGCTGAAGAGGTGTCTCAAGATAGGACATCGTCATGCTGGTGAAGGTATTGAGGATGAGAAGGACGACAAGCCATACGGCATAGTTCCTGACAAGCTTCCAGATCTTCGTTTTCAGATATGGCTCATCATTCGGAATGACGGCGGAGGAGATCTGGCTATCCTCGGTGACTTCCTCGCTGGCAACGTCCATGGCGTCATCGAAGGTGATGATGCCAAGCATCCTATGTTGGTTGTTGGTGACCGGAATGACGGAGACATCGTATTTTCTGAAGGCTTTGAGGACGACTTCCTGGTCCGTATTGATGTTGACGGAGACGAAGTCGTTCTTCATGATTTCCTCAAGCTTGGTGTCATCTTCGTTTTCCAATAGTTTGTCGAGCGTGAGAGTGCCGACAAGCTTTCTTGAGGAATCGACGATGAAGATTTCCCATATGGTTTCCATGTCTTTTCCCAAGAATCTGATCTTGTCGATGGCGTTCTTCACGGTTTCCGTATCCCTGACCTGGAGATATTCCGGTGTCATCAAGGTACCCGCGGAATCGTCCTTGAAGTTGAGATAGGCGGAGACTCTGGCCCTGTCTTCGGGATTGGTTGCCTTCAGGACTTTGGAGATCAGGTTTGCCGGAAGATCATCCACGAAGTCGACAAGGTCATCGGTGGACATGTTGTCCACAAGTTCATGAAGTTCAGAGGAGGTAAAGGCAGAGATGACCTTTTCCTTCGTCTCCTGCTCGAGATAGGTGAATACTTCGGCGGAATCATCGCTGTTGACTGCCTTGAAGAAGAAAAGGAGATCTTCGGCTTCCAGGGTCTCGACGGCCTTGGCGACATTGACCGGATCGTAGGAGTGGACGGTGACATTGAGAATCTTCGTGTTTCTGTTATGGATGGTGGCTTTCAGGAAGTCCGGATTGAGTGGGTGGTTTACCTTACCCTGAATCGTGGAATCAGCCTGGATTTCTTCGATTTCTGGTTTGATTTCATCATTGTTCATGATTCATTTCCTCCTAAAAACCGAGACATGGCAACACAGTGAGTGTGCCAGGCGCGATGCCATCGATGAGTGCCGTGGCGATGCCAAAATAGATGAGAAGGGTGACGATATCCATAAGACAGGTCATCAAAGGGCCTGACATGACGGCTGGGTCGATATGAATGGACTTTGCCACGATCGGTAGGATGGCGGCAAAGAACTTGGAGAACGTGATACCGATCAAAAGGGCGAAGGCCGTAATCGCGGCGATGGCAAGATAGATGTTCTGTATGTTTCCGAACTTGGCGACAAGATCGGCATTGCTGGTAAAGGAATCCGTCTGCAGGATTGGCGTGTTAAGTTCAATCATGACCCATCCGAAGTCGAATACGGCGACGATGATGCCGGAGATGAAGCCGACGAGGAATTCCCTCATGGCAACCTTGAAGTAGTCCTTTTTGGTGATTTCCCCTGTGGTCAGGGCACGGATGACCATGGAGGTCGTCTGACTCGAGGAATTGCCGACGGAGTCATTGATGGCCGGAATGAAGGCGGTGAGGATAGGGAGTGTGAGGAGTGCGTTTTCGAATCTGGAGATGATCATGCCGGTGAAGGTGTTCAACACCAAAAGAATCAAAAGCCAGATGACGTAGGATAAGGCAATCTTGTATACCTTGTTTTCCAGATAGGGGGCATCGGTAGGAGCAACGGCTGCCTGCTTCAAGGTATCTTCGGTACTCTCCGTCTCGAGGACGTCCATGACGTCGTCGAAGGTAAGGATGCCAAGCATCTCACCGTTCTTTGAGACGACGGGAAGGACAGGAAGATCGTATTCCTGACAGATAGGGACGGCAGATTCCTTGTCGGCAATCGGGGAAATATAGACGAAGTCCTTGGTCATGACATCATCGATTCTCTTCATGGTGTCCTCGAACATGAGATCTTCGACTCTTTCCACGCCGAGAAGCTTGTTGGCATTGTCGACAATAAAGATGGAACGTATGGTTTCAAGTCTTGCTCCATCCTGCTTGATTTTCTTGAATACATCCTCAATCGTTGTACCGGAGATGATAGAAAGATATTCCGTCGTCATGATACTACCTACAGTATCATCGGAATAGGCGGAAAGCTGATTGATGATGGTTCTTCTCTTATTTGGCAACAGCAGAAGGATTCTTTCCCTCATGGCCTTTGGTATGTCTTCGAGGAAGTCGGCAAGGTCATCATTCGAGACATTGGACAAGACGGCCAGGAGTGCCTTCTTCGGAAGGTTGTCTATCAACGCCTTTCTTTCTTCGACGAGAAGATAGGAGAAGATTTCACCCAACTTGTCATAGTCATTGTCCAGCGTGGAATAGAAGAGGATGATCTCGTTGTCCGTCAAAGGACTTAGACAGTCGGCAAGCTGGACAGCGGAATTCTCATTCAGGATATCCAAAAGCTTGGCCTTGTCATTGGTGATCAGGGCCTGATGCAGTTCGGATGGGAGGACAGGTTCGTTGACACTGGCATTTTCCTCATCCGGCAAGGTGCTTGTCATATCATCGGCACGTTCAAGACGAAGAACTTCATCTTCCGTGTCGTTTCTTTTTTCGTTGTTCATGGATTTCCCTCTTTTCAGGATCAGATCAACATAGAAAGCCTTTCCTTCAGCTCAGAAACGGAATGACAGACATTTCCTTCGTTCTCTTCTTCAATCTCATGAATCGTCTCTTCTGATTTCTGACAGTATGTGACAGAAAGTATGTCGACATCCACCTTCTTCATCGTATGTATGTCGGCGATTGTATCTCCGACATAGATGACATCCTTCTTTTCGGCTTTGTAGTCCTCAAGCATGGCAAGGATGTTCTCATCCTTGTTGATGCCCTCTTCGCTGCCGGTATATATTTTGGAAAAATATTTCTCATAACCAAGATAGGCCAAGGAAATCTCGCATGTCGGAAGGCTTCTTCCCGTGATCAGGACAACAACTATGTCTTTTCTTCCGGATAGCTCGATGAGAAGTTCCTCGAGCCCCTCTAGTCTGGTCAGACACTCTGGCTGCAGACGGATATAGTCTTCGATGAAAAAAGCCCAGGCCTCAGGGAATACCTTCGGTCCCACGATTTCCCTGAGGATGCCGGATTCGGTCGGGCCGAAATGCTCCTCGAGGTTCTCAGAAGTGATTTCCTCATGTCCATATTCTCTTGCTGCGTTGACGATTGTCTTATGAATCAACAGGGAACTGTCGACCAAAGTCCCGTCAAAGTCAAAGGCGATGATTTTTTTCTTTTCCATGGTTATTTATCCGTGATTCTTATCCTAAGGATTATAGGTTAATCCCCTCTTCAAGTCTACATGGTCAGACACTTTTTGCAATAGAAAAGGACAATGCCGGTTGGCATTGTCCGTCAGTCGAGTTCGACCTTTCCGGTGTATAGGTCGTAATAGGCGCCTTTCAGGGCGAGAAGCTGTTCCTGTGTTCCTCTTTCGATGATTTTTCCGTGGTCGAGGACCATGATTTCATCCGCATCACGGATGGTGGAAAGTCTATGGGCGATGATGAGGACACTGCGGTTCTTCTCAAGTTCGGCAAGCCCCTTTTGGATCAGCATCTCGCTTCTTGTGTCGATGTTGGAAGTGGCTTCGTCAAGAATCATGACCGGAGGGCGATTGAGACTCGCCCTGGCAAGACCGAGAAGCTGTCTCTGACCGGCGGAAAGATTTCCGCCATCATCATATAGCATCGTCTCGTATCCTTCAGGAAGCCTTCTGATGAAGCTGTCCGCATGGGACATCCTGGCCGCATTGACGACTTCCTCCTTGGTGGAATGGAGCCTGACATAGCGGATGTTGTCCTCGATGGTTCCGGTGAAGAGGTGGGTATCCTGAGTGACCATGGAGATGGCTCTCCTCAGGGAAGTCAACTCGATATCCTCGATATTGATGCCATCATAATATATGGCGCCGCTATCCAGTGGATAGAACCTTGCCAACAGGGAGATGATCGTCGTCTTTCCGGCACCGGTGGAACCGACAAATGCGGATTTCTTTCCGGGGTGTGACTCAAAGCTGATTCCCTGAAGGACCGGTTTGCCCTTCACATAGGAGAAGAAGACGCTGTCGAATCTGATTTCGCCTTTCAGTTCTCTTCTTTCGAGGGTGTTGTCATCCTTGGGTATCTTCCAGCAATAGCGAGCGGTGAAGTTTTCCTCATCGCTGATTTTCTCCAACGTGACTTTGCCGTCGTTTTCCTCCTCCTTCTCATCGAGGAAGTGGAATATTCTTTCTGCACCAGCTGCGGCGACCATGAAGTTGTTGAGCTGCTGGGTGAAGAAATTGAACGGCTGGCAGGCGTTTCTTGTCAGAACCAGATAGGACTGAAGCTGACCGAAGGTGATAGGTCCTGCCCATCCTGTGCATAAGGCGAGTACACCGCAGATGGAGGAGATGGAGAAGTTGAGATAGCTGAGCGAGACGAAGAAGGGAATATTGACCTGCGTATGGAAGAATGCCTTTTCGGATGATTTCCTCCAGTCATCGTTGGCAACACTGAATTTCTCAAACGATGCCTTCTCATGGGAGAAGGCCTTGATGACCTTGACACCCGAGACATCCTCTTCGACGACGGAGTTGACACTGCTCAGGGCTTTCTGCTGCTGCCTGAAATATTTCTTGCTGGCCTTGGTGTTGAAGTACATGAAGACAAACATGATGAAGATGAAGAAGAAGACAATCAAGGTCAGATAGACGTTGATCATGAAGAGTGTGATGATGGTGGCGATGATCTTGATGACGGAAAGGAAGATGTTTGAGAAGGAATCGTTGAGTGCGTTTACGATGCTATCGACATCATTGGTGAAATAACTCATCACCTCACCATGTGTATGGGAATCAAAATAACGTATCGGAAGAGACTGCATCTTTCTCATCAGGTCATTCCTGATCTTGAAGAGAACCCTTTGGGTCACTCTCACCATGACGAGATTGTAGATGAAGGCACAAAGGAATCCGGCTGCGCACATGATGATGATCGGGACAAGGTCGCTGATGAGGGATTGCATCCTCACCTGTTCGGATTCATGGATGTTAAGGATGATGTTGTCTGTGACGACACCGGCCATCCTTGAGACGATGATCTCCGTGGCACCTGAATATAAGGCCATAAGGATGACCATGACGATGAGTGGCCAGACATCCTTCATATAACCAAAGAGTCTTAGAAGAGTCTTCGGGAGATTATCGGGTCTATTCTTTTTCTGCATATTATTTGCCCTCCATCTGAATGTGGTAGATGTCCTGATAGATGGCGTCATTCTTCAACAGGGTGTCGTTGTCACCGATGGAATTGATTTTTCCCTCGTTGAGAACGATGATCTTGTCGGCGTCATGGATGGTGGAAACCTTCTGGGAGATGATGATGATGGTCATGTCAGGAATCTTTGTCTTCAGATTTTCCTTCAGCTGGGCTTCCGTGATCCTGTCAAGGGCGGAGAAGGAATCGTCGAGGATGAGAATCTTAGGCTTCTTCATGATGGCCCTGGCGATACATAGACGCTGTCTCTGACCTCCGGAGACATTGCTTCCCGTCTGACCGAGCATCGTGTCATAGCCGTTTGGCAGCTTTTCCATGATGAAGTCATGACAACAGGCGATTTTACATGCTTCCTCGATTTCATCCTGCGTTGCATCCTCTTTTCCCCAAAGGAGATTTTCTCTTATCGTACCGGTGAACAAAGTCGGATTCTGGAAGCAGATGGCGATGTTTCTTCTAAGCTCATCTATTGGGTAGTCCTTTATATCATGGTCGGAAATCAGAATTCTTCCGGAACTGACATCATAGAACCTCTCGATGAGATAGATCAGGGTGGATTTGCTTGAACCGGTCTGACCCAAAATGCCGACGGTTTCCTTGTCGGAAATGGTGAATGTGTTGTCTTTCAGGACGTATTCCCCACTGGAATTCCTGTATCTGAATGAGACATGGTCGAACTCTATTTTTCCATTCTCCATCTTCAATGTGGAATCCTTTTTGTCGATGATTTCGCTTTGAGCCATGAAAACTTCCTGAACCCTCTTCTTGCTTGCTTCGCTTCTCGTGAAGATCATGAAGACGTTGCTTAACATGTTCAGGGAAGCCATCATCTGATTGACATAGCTTAGGAAGGTGGCAATGTTGCTTACAGCCTCTGCATCCTTTTTGTTGATGATGGCTGTCTGTCCGCCGATGAACAAGACAGCGACGATGCAGGCATAGGTCATCATCTGCATGAATCCCATGTTGAGGGCAGTGAGACTGAGTGCGGAATTTCCGATTCTCTTCGAATCGCTGTTGACGTTTCTGAATTTTTCCTCTTCATAGTCCATCTTGCTGTTGGATCTGATCAGTCTGACGGCGACAAGTGATTCCTGTGTCGTCCTGTTGATACGGTCAAGTGCACTCTGCAACTGGTAGAACTTCGGCCTTGCCATCATGACGATGGTGATGAGTGCAATGCCCAGCAATGGGACGGCGACGGCAAAGACGACGCTGAGTTCCTTTGACATGATCAGGGCGAATACGGTGGCAAAGACAAGCTGAAGCGGTGCTCTCAGGATCGGGCGAAGCATCTGACAGAAGGAGTCGGAGATAATCTGTATGTCGTTTGTCATTCTCGTGATCAGGGAATTAACCCTGAAGTCGTCATAGTTGGAGAAGGAGAAATCCTGTATCTTCTGATATTCCCTCTTTCTCAGCTCATAGCCGAGTCCTCGGCCTGCCTTGGCTGTCGCCTTGGCCGTGATCATGCCTAGGAAGAAGGAGGTGATGGCAAAGGCCATCATGATTCCGCCTATCGTCAGGGTATAGCTCATGTTGAGCGTATATTTGGCACTGCTGCCACTTAGATCCGTCGTCATTCCGTTCTGAAGAAGCAGGTTCATCAGAAATGGCAGGGATATTTCCAGACCACACTCTATGAGAATGGTGCTGATTGCCAGTATGACGTGGACTTTATATGGCTTGAGATAACTGAAATAACTGAATTTATCTTTCTTTTTCTCTTTCATTTTAATAGTCCTCAACCGTTGATTGATTATATTACTTCATGATATTCATGAAGCAAGGTAACCGCTTTAAAATAGGTGTCATGTCAATGAGCATTTTATCACAACATCATATTTTCTTCCGTTATAATATGGTCATTGGAGGTAGGTAATATGAAAGAAGAAGATTTCAAGAGACTCAAAGGAACAAAGACGGAAGAAAATCTCAAGGCAGCCTTTGCCGGTGAGAGTCAGGCCCATACCAAATATGCCTATTACGCATCCGTTGCAAAGAAGGAAGGAAGACAGGATTTCTACGAACTTTTCAACGAGACGAGCAGAAATGAAAACGAACATGCCGAACTCTGGTTCAAGTATCTGCATGGCGGAAGTATCCCATCCACGAAGGAAAACCTTGAGGATGCAGCAGGTGGCGAGAACTTCGAGCACACGGAAATGTATCCGGAGATGGCCAAGGTGGCAAGGGAAGAAGGCTTCCCTGAAATCGCCGCCAAGATGGAAATGGTCTCTGCCATCGAAAAAAGACATGAAGCCAGATACAGATCACTTCTTGAACAGCTTGACGGAAACAAGGCTGTCATCAAGGAAGGTACACTCGTCGTCTGGAAGTGCCAGGTGTGTGGACATATCCATATCGGAAAGACTCCACTTGATGTCTGCCCTGTCTGCGGACACAAGAATCCGTTCCTTCCGGAAGTCATCACCTACGACTGGGAAGCAAAGTAAGTCAGAAGTCTCTTGTCCTACTTGGATGGGAGACTTTTTCACTGTTGTTTTCCCGAGTAGACTTAATATGTCATGATGTGCGATTGGGCTTCGATATCGGAAAAACACGGAAGACATATGAAAAGTGTTTATTTAGTCGATTGGTGAAAAACATTATAAAATTGCAAATTATATATATTTGACGATTGTGAAATGTTTTGCAATTTTCTGCTAAAAAAATGAAATGCCTATATC
>CAVJFW010000033.1:0-17190 GCA_963648975.1 bacterium
TATATGAATTCATTTTAGCACGAAAAATGATTTATTTATTATATAAATAAACGATTCCCGGAAAAGAACAGTGCCTGGCAATCCGACAATGACATGTTTTTTCTTATTCCTGTTTCAAAGCCGACAGGATGAAGTAAAATATTTCCATGCCATTCCTGATACTGAAAAACATAGACATAACCACTCTTGACTGCGATGCCATCGTCAATGCCGCAAACACCAACCTTATGGCTGGTGGTGGCGTCTGTGGAGCCATATTCCATAAGGCAGGCATGGCAAGGCTTTCTGGCGCCTGCAAGGAATTGGCCCCGGTCAAAACTGGATCTTCCGTAATCACGCCAGGGTTTGATTTAAAGGCAAAACACATCATCCACAGCGTCGGACCAATGTACATCGATGGAAAGCACAATGAAGAGGAACTCCTTTCTTCCTGCTATCTGACAAGCCTCACACTGGCAACGGAAAAACATCTAAAAAGCATCGCTTTCCCATTGATATCTTCTGGAATATATGGTTATCCATTTATTGAAGCATACAAAATAGCAAAAGAAACCATTTTGTCTTTTTTGAAAAAAAGCGACTCCGACATGACCGTCATACTTTCACTTTATGGATCATTGCCGATTAAAAAAGAAATGGAAATAGGCATACCTATTTCAAGGCCAAGAACATTGATGGGCAGATGCTGTCTTGCAGGCATCGATCCAAACGGCGACGATGTTAAAATCACTACATCAGAAGAAACATTCACAGCACTTCTTTTTTCCTTCATCGACAAATCCGGAATGAGTGACAGTGAGTTCTATCATAGGGCAAACATGGACAGGAGACTCTTCTCAAAGTTGAAGGATGAAAGTCATAAGCCTAGCAAAAACACGATTCTCAGTTCCGCCATTGCACTTAAGCTAAACATGAAAGATACGGAAAAACTACTCAACAGCGCCGGATACACGCTCAGTGATTCCCTGCTTTTTGACTGCATCATCAAGCACTGCTTACAAAAAGGCGAATATGACATCTATAACATCAATGAAATACTCTTCCACTACAACCAACCAATCTTAGGATGATTGTCGCCTTCAGGGCGACTTTTTTCTTTCCGTGATTTCATAGAATGAAAGCACAAAGGAGGGTGACATCATGAACAAAACAGTCACGGAAGTCGTATTCATATTGGACAAATCAGGATCCATGCATGGATTGGAGAAAGATACCATCGGGGGATACAATTCCTTTTTGGAAAAGCAGAAGAAGGAAGATGGCATCTGCCTTGTATCCACCATTCTCTTTTCTTCCACCTCAAAGACATTATTCCTTCATCAGGATATTTCCAGCATAAATGAGATGAAAGAAGAAGATTACCATGCGTCTGGATGCACTGCCCTTCTCGATGCCCTTGGTGAAAGCATCACAGGTATGGAATCCTATCTTGAGGAAAAAGACGAAAGAAGAAACATTCTCTATGTCATCATCACGGACGGAAAAGAAAATTCATCACGAAAGTATGATTATGGAAGAATCAAGGAAATGATCAGTGAGAAGCAGGAACTTGGATGGCAGTTTCTTTTCCTGGCCAGCAACATCAATGCAGAAGAGGAAGCCGATCATATCGGCATAAGCAGAAGGAACACCGTCAATTTCCACAATGACAGTAAAGGAATAGAAAAGAATTTCCTGGGAATCTCAAAGGCGGTCCGAATGATGAGTGCATGCAATACGTTTTCTTCTTCCTGGAGAGAGGAAATCGATGAAGATTTCAAGAACAGGAAATAATCAAGAAGCCACAATAGCCGCCCATTGATTGATTTATGTCATTCCTTGACAAGGAAATTCATGATGATTTTGACGATGACATCCATTTCCTCAGGCTTGGATTCCGCTGTAAGTATCGTAATGGCAACCAATGTATCATTTTCCACAATCACCCTGCCGTTTTTGACCAGCGCATGATTTCGATTGAGGAATTCCAGAAAAAGAGTTGCAGCAATTCTCTTGCAGCCATCCACAAACGGGTGATCCTTTACCAGGAAATACAGAAGGTGCGCTGCCTTTTCCTGCAACGAGGGATAAACTTCCTTTCCGAAGACATTCTGATATACTGCCGCCAATATGCCATTCAGTTTTCCTTTTTCCTTTTCGACACCAAAAACATTGGATGCATCACCGAATTTCATCGAATCGATGATTTTCCTGCAGTCATCATATGTCATCTCATATATCGTCTTGTTGCCTTTGGGTTTGTCGATGCATTGATGGTCATAATCGTCAAGCAGATCCAACGCGTTTGTATATTCTTCTATGACATTGACCAGCGCCGTCTGTTCGATATCAAGTGCGGAGGCCAACATCCTGTTCTGAATTTCGATTGTCTTGTTCAGCGTCTTGATTTTCTTTTCATTGACCGCGTAACCTTTGACAAGATAGTCCTTCAAAATCTGATTTGCCCACTTTCTGAACAAGATTCCCCTGGCAGACCTAACCCTATAACCGACAGAAATGATCATATCAAGATTGTAGATTTTAAGTTTTCTTGAAACCTTCCTGTTGCCTTCAAATTGAACTTGTGCGTTTTCCGCACAAGTTGAATTCTCATCCAGTTCCTGATCTTCATAAATGTTGTTGATGTGTCTTACGATTCGTGTCCTATCCACATTAAACAACAAGGCCATCTCATCCTGTGTGAGCCATACCGTGTCATTGTCCTTATCTGCCCTGACATCCAACTCAAAAGTACCATCCACGAACCTGACCAAAGCAAAATCGTTTTCCATTTTTGTATCTTCTTCGTTTGCTTAAAGCAGAAAACTAAAAAATGAGAGCCAGATTTTCTGTTTTCTCTCATATTCGGTCTTCTGCTTTATATGGCCTCAAATCTGTTTCCAAAGACATATAGGAAACAGATTCAAGAACAAAGAAGGATATACAACTTTAAAGTTTTCTGAGAACCTTCATGACACCATCGTCATCATTGCTATCCGTAAGATAGGAAGCAAGTTTCTTGATCTTCGGGTGTGCGTTTGCAGTGGCAAAGGAATATTTCACCTGTTCGAGCATTTCAACATCGTTGAAATAATCTCCAAAGGCGACACATTCACTCCAGGACACATGTTTCTGCTCCTGAATTTCCTTCAACGCCTTTCCCTTGTTTGCATCAACATTGGCAACGTCGATCCAGCTGACGCCAGAGACGACAGCTTTCAGATGATCAGGAAGAGACGAAAAATAATAGGCAGATTTTTCCGCCATCTGATTCCTGAAATATATGGCAAGCTTTACGATTTCTTCCTTTTCGGCAACAGCTCTGAGGTCAGCGACTTCCTCAAGTCTTTCATAGTACATGGTGGCATGATGAATCTCCTCGTCAGCGCTTTTTTCCATATATGCGGATTTCACTCCACATAAAAGTGGAGTCGCAAATGGCAGTTTTTCCAGTTTCTCGACAGCGAGAAGGACATCCTCCTTCTTCATGAGATTTCGATAGATGATTTCATCTTTGCTGAAAACCAAGGAGCCATTCTCGGCGATGAAGATGAGATGATCCTTGATATCCATGAAATCCCTGGCAAGAGCATAATACTGTCTTCCACTGGCGATGACGGTAGTGATATTCTCATGGTTGACCACCCAGGACTTGAAGTCAGATGGCATCCTCTTGTGACTATCCAGCAAAGTGCCATCCATGTCCGTGGCGACAAGTTTTATTTTATCCGTGAACATATAGATAATTATAAGCTTGGATGACATGAAAAAGAAGAAATCTCCAACCAAAAACCTATTTTTAGTATAGAAAAACAATCAATTTTCAGCATCGGTTCTTGAAGCAAGAAGATCAGAAATTCATTCAATTTCCTTTTCAAATGCATGAATTGGCAGCTTTATCAGCATCATATTTCATTTGAGGATTCCGAATGATCATGTTTATCCACTTCACATCATCTCTTGTGAAATCAGAAGTTATTTTCCGTTCCACTATCCTGATAGGAAAGGATGTCACATCCTTTTCGTGGATATATGTGAAATATCTTCCCTTCTCATCATATCCATCCTCCCTGGACGAATATTTCATCGACAGGAACAGAATGCCGTCATTCTTAAGAAGTGAACACAAATGCCTGATGGTCGGAGCAAGCTTTTCCCTAGGAAGATGAAGAAGAGAGGCACAGCACCATATCAGGTCATATTTCTTCTCAGACTTAAAAGACAAGGCATCCGCAAGATAGGCCTTGAGATTCAACATCTCAGCATGATTCACAAATTCTTCCTCGATGTCGATTCCCTCCACGTCATATCCCCGCCTTGAAAAATAAAGCATGTCCCTGGCTGAACCGAATCCGACATCAAGGACACTGGCATTCGGTTTCAGATACTTTTCCACCATATCATAGGCAGCACTCATATCCGCATGAATCGTCGACTCGATGTATTCGGCAGCATGGTCATGATAATATTTCATAACTAGATTATACAAAAAGGCAACGTCATTGTGGCGTTGCCTTGCTCATATTATTCAAGTTCGATCGTTGACGGAGGTTTACTGGTGTAATCATACATGACACGATTGACACCTTTGACCTCATTGACGATTCTGTCGACGATGGTCGTCATGACATCAGCAGGAATATTTACCGGTTTTGCGGTCATGAAGTCATCCGTCTGGACGGCTCTCAGGACAATTGCATAATCATAGGTTCTGCTATCACCCATGACACCGACGCTTCTCATGTTGCTCAAGGCAGCAAAATACTGGGAGATGGACTTATCCAGGCCAGCCTTTTTGATTTCCTCACGATAGATATAGTCGGCATCCTGGACAATCTTGACTTTCTCCGGGGTGACATCACCGATGATACGGATGCCAAGACCTGGACCTGGGAATGGCTGACGATAGACGATGCTATCCGGAAGGCCGAGCAATGTACCGACTTCCCTGACTTCATCCTTGAAAAGATCCTTGAGCGGTTCGACAAGTCCCTTGAACTTCATGTCCTTCGGAAGACCGCCGACATTGTGATGGCTCTTGATCTTGGCAGAAATGCCAAGTCCGGATTCGATTCTGTCTGGATAGATGGTTCCCTGGGCGAGATATTCGACATCAGAGAGCTTGTTCGTTTCAGCTTCAAAGACTTCGAGGAAGGTGGCTCCGATGATTTTTCTCTTCTGTTCCGGTTCCGTGATGCCAGCAAGCTTGGAATAGAAAAGTTCCTTGCTGTCAGCCTTGATGAAGTTGAGGTTGAATTTTCCTTTTGGACCGAAGACTTCCTCGACTTCCTCAGCCTCATTCTTTCTCAGAAGACCATGATCGACGAAGACACAATAAAGGTTCTTTCCGATGGCCTTGGCAAGAAGGGCAGCCGTGACGGCGGAATCAACACCGCCGGAAAGTCCCAAAAGGACCTTCTTGTCGCCGACCTGTTTCCTGATCAGGCTGACCTGCTCTTCAATGAAGGACTCACTCTTCCATTCCGGAGCGCATCCGCAGATGTTCAAAACGAAATTCTCAATGGCTTTCTGTCCTTCGACTGTATGCCTGACTTCCGGATGGAACTGCGTGGCATAGATGTTCTTCTCCACGGATTCATAGGAAGCAATCGGACAATCAACCGTATTGGAGGTAATGACGAATCCTTCCGGGACCTCACTGATTCTGTCCGTGTGGGACATGAACACTTCGGTATCCTTGGAAAATCTGTCCAGCAGCTTGGATTCATGGATGATCTTCACGTCGGTCTTTCCATATTCGCTTGTGGATGCATGGATGACCTTGCCACCCAGCTGATGGGCAATCATCTGTGCACCATAGCAAATGCCGAAAATCGGTTTGCCGAGACTATAGATTTCCTTGTTGATGAGTGGAGAATTTTCGAGATAGCAGCTGTTCGGGCCACCGGTGAAGATGAATCCCTTCACGTTTGGATCCTTGAGTTTCTCAATATCGATCGTATAAGGAACGACTTCAGAATAGACATGACATTGACGGACACGTCTGGCAATCAACTGATTGTATTGTCCGCCGAAGTCAATCACCAGAATTTTATCTTGATTCATTTGAATGGCTCCTCTTTTACCTAGTTGATTATAATGGCTGAAAGACACGGATGAAAGAACCATTTTCATTTCTTGCTCTTTCTTTTGCCAATTTTCCTTTTTTTTGGGTTAGAATATATTTATGAATCATTCAGAGCTAACAGACAGAATCAACGAAATACACGATGAGACAGGGTTCTCCTTTTTTGTGAATGGTCAAAAGGTGGAAAACCGTTTTGACCATGAGAACCGCTTCCAATATAAAGAAGCAGACATTGAAAACCAGCTTGCCTATTCCCTATATTCCTATATTGCCTCAGCCATCATCTTCAAGGCACAGAGCAAGGAAATGACGAAGAAGGGATATGACTGCCTTGACAGGCAATGGGAAAATATCATCCAGTCGCAGAAAACGGATATCTTTGACAACTCCAAGGTAATCAAGGACAACGCCATGAGACTTCTGAAGTCCTTTTTGATGTCAGATGATGATGTCACAATGGAAATGATGCTTGCAAAATTTTCTCCCTTATGCGTTCTTAAGGATATCTCCCTTCAGCCTAAGAAAGCCAAAAAAATCATGAGGACATTCAACAGGAAGAAGGAAATCATCTTCAACCAAGTCATATTGTTCCTCAGGGCGCTATATCATTCCTTCCTCGGAAGAAAGGATATCATCGCCGACAGGATTCATCCGGATTATGAGAATCTCTCCAATGGCATCTTCTCCTATGACGAGACGGAAATACTTGTTCCATCATGGCAGAATGCATTCTGCATGGACGGATACAAAAAAGTCGTCACTGAAACCCTCAGTCAGCTATCTGACAACTTCCCCATGAAGGATGTCTGCAATATTTCCCTGATTTATCTTGTCAAGGACATCATCGTCACCCACGGAATCTGATTCAACGTCATGTATTATCTCTATCTGGGAAGAAACGGAGATTTCTCATCTCCAAAGAGCATCATCATCGATTACCAGGACCACTATTTTTACCGTGAGGAAAACACGGACTGGTTTGAGATGGAAGAAAGTGAAACAAGAAAGATGCTTTCAGGATCTGACAACAAATACTTCTCGATTGAAAAAGAGCAGTTTGAAGCCATTCTTTCCTTATGGGGTGGAAGCAGATGTGGCTATCAGAGCATGAACATCGACAATCTGACTGACAACGAAGGCTATGGAGATGAATACGAATAAGATCGACAGAACGACAAAGAAACTTGGCAACGGAAAACTATTGCCACTGATTATTTCCTTAATCGTCCCTGCCATCATTTCCCAGCTCATCACCTTCCTATACAACATCGTGGATAGAGTGTATGTCTCACACATACAGGATAATGGCATGGATGCACTTGCTGCCCTGGGCATCGTTCTCCCCATCACGCTTATCATACAGGCATTCAGCAATCTTGTGGGTCTCGGTGGTTCACCAAGAGCCAGCATGAAGCTAGGACAGGGAGATATCGATGAGGCCAATGGCATCTTCAACAATTCATTCCTTTTATTGTTCATCCTAGGTGTCGTCATATCTGTCTTCACATTCCTTTTTTCAAGAGACATCGTCATCCTGTTCGGGTGTCCTACCTCTGCCATCGACTTTGCCACATCCTATCTGAAGATATATTCCCTAGGTTCCGTATTCATCCTGCTTTCGCAAGGACTCAATCCGTTCATCACATCCCTTGGCCACTCCTTCATCGCCATGATCTCGATTCTCATCGGCGCCATACTCAACATCGGTCTCGATCCTCTCTTCATCTATGTCTTCAACATGGGTGTGAAAGGTGCCGCACTTGCCACAGTCATTTCTCAGGCAGTGTCATTTGTATGGATCATTTTGTTTTTCTTCAGCAAAAACAGTCTATACCATTTCTCCATAAGAAAAATGAAATTGCAATCGCAGCGAGTCTTTCAGGTTTTATCCTTGGGATTTTCGCCTTTTGTCATGACATTGACGGAATGCGCCATACAGATTGTCTTCAACATCAATCTGAACTGGGCAACGGGTGGTGAGAGCACCTATACAGCCGCCCTTACCATCATGCTATCCGCGTTGCAGCTGATATCCTTGCCACTCAACGGCATCGGATATGGAATGCAACCGTTTGTTTCCTACAATTACGGAAAAGGAAACGGGCAAAGACTGAAAAAGGGAATATTGATGGCAACCATCATCGCCTTCATCTTCGGAGCCATTGTATATTCCATTTCCATGGCAGCTCCAATCGTCTACGCCAAAATGTTCTCAGCTTCCGAAGAAGTCGAAACAGTCGTCATAAGATATACGCCTTTCTTCCTGATGGGTTCCATCATGTTCTTTGTTCAGATGACATTGCAGAACATCAACGTCGCCTTGGGTCAGGCTCTATCCGCCTTGCTTCTTGCAGTCAACAGGAAAGTCGTCATACTGATTCCACTATGTTTCGTATTGACTCACTTCATCGGCTTCGAAGGAGTCTATCTGTCAGAGGGAATCACGGATTTCGTGGCTGGATTTGTCACCTCCATCGTTTTCCTCATCACCTTCCCAAAGATTTTCAGGATGTGTGAGAATCAGAACAGGCCGATTGATGAAATATCGTCAGAACAAAAGGAGTGACCTTCTGGCCACTCCTTTTCATGTCATCCGTTCTTTTTCTGTTTTGCCTGGAAAGCAAGTCTCGCCTCTTCCTCACGATGAAGCTTGTTGTAGGCCTTCTGCTGTTTTTCGATCATCTTTCGATTCTCGAAATAATTGACACCCAGAGCTCTTCTGACCCTGACGACGGTTTCATGGGCCTTTTGTTGAGCCTTGATGGAACCTTCTTCAAGAATCTTATAGACCTCGGCGATGTTTTCTTCGTATTTTCTTCTTCTCTGACGGATTGGTTCCAAGACATCATTGAGAACATTAGCCAGGAAATTCTTGACTGGAACATCACCTAAGCCACCTTTCTCATATGCCTTCTTCAATTCATCGAGATTGTGAAACTCAGGATAGAACCTGGCAAAATGCTCGTCCGTGGCAAAAGCGGAAAGATAGATGAAGACAGGATTATTTTCCGTATGGCCCGGATCCTCCACTCTGAGATGAAGTGGATCCGTGAACATCGTCCTTACCTTCTGTTCCACCGTTTTTCTGTCATCGGAAAGATAGATGCAATTGCCTAGGGATTTGGACATCTTTGCCTTTCCATCCGTTCCTGGCAATCTTCTCGATGCCTCATTTTCCGGAAGCATTATCTTGCATGGAGTCAATGTCTCACCATACAGTGAATTGAACTTATGCACGATTTCATTGCACTGCTCGATCATCGGTGCCTGATCTTCTCCGACCGGAACGATGGTCGTATCAAAAGCTGTGATGTCCGCAGCCTGGGATACCGGATAGCAAAGGAAGCCGGCAGGGATGGATTCATCCGAGAATTCCCTGAGATGGAGTTCATTCTTTACCGTCGGGTTTCTTTCAAGTCTCGACAATGTGACCAAATCAAGATAATAGCATGTCAGCTCGAAGAGTTCCGGAACATGGGATTGGATGAAGATGGTCGTCTTTGTCGGATCAAGACCGGCAGAAAGATAATCGAGGGCGACCTCGATGACATTGTCCTTCACCTTCTGAGGATTTCCGGCATTGTCGGTGAGAGCCTGTGTATCGGCAATCATGACATACATCTCATCGAAACCGCCTGCCTGCTGAAGTTCCACTCTTCTTCTTAGGGAACCGACATAATGACCGATGTGAAGCCTTCCCGTAGGACGGTCTCCCGTCAGCATGATTTTTTTCTGTGTAGCTTCTTCCATAGATACCTTCCCGTTATTTGACGAGGCTTGCAATATATTCCTTGACCTGTTCTCCGATGTCATCTCTCTTCATGGCATAGTCGATGATGGCCTTGACATAACCGAACTTGTCACCGATGTCATATCTCGTACCGGTGAAGACCTTGGCATAGCATGGATTGCTTTCCATGCTGGCCTTGATGGCATCCGTAAGCTGGATTTCGCCACCGACACCTGGTTTTGTGTTTTCAAGATAATGGAAGATGCATCCCGGAAGGACATATCTGCCTAAGACAGCAACATTGCTTGGGGCAAGTGATTTTTCCTTTGGCTTCTCAACCATGTCACAGACAGGGAACATACTGCCGACAGCTTCGGCAGTCGGCTTGACGACACCATATTTGTGTAGCAGTTCATCCGGAACTCTCTTGCATCCAAGGATGGTTCCACCATTGGTTTCCTCATAAGCTTCGATAAGTTCTCCGATAGCCGGCTTTACGTCATCGGTGATGAGGTCATCGCCCAAAAGGACGGCAAATGGTTCTTCTCCGATGAATGGCTTTGCGCTAAGGACGGCATGACCAAGACCCTTCGGCTCCTTCTGACGGATGTAGACGATGTTTGCCATATCGGCGATGGCTCTGATCTGATCTGCCTGTTCATCTTTTCCAGCAGCTCTGAGCCTCATTTCAAGTTCGGCATTCACATCGAAATGGTCTTCGATGGATTCCTTGGCACCGGAGATGATGATGAGAATATCCTTTATGCCAGCCTTGACGGCTTCCTCTACGATATACTGGATGTTCGGAACATCGACGATAGGAAGCATTTCCTTCGGAAGAGCCTTCGTGGCCGGAAGAAAGCGCGTTCCAAGGCCAGCGGCAGGAATGACAGCCTTTGTTATTTTTTGCATGATGATTACCTCTTTTCAGATTGTTCTTAGATTATATCATAAGATGATAAATGAAAGGCGGCCATTTCGAAAAAGTGCCTTAATATCACGCAAAAGTGGTTGAAATTTGGTGACAAAAAACTATGTAAGCAAATAAAAAGAGTTGTATAATGTAAGCGGAAAAAGAAAATGGAAAGCAAAAAATCCAATAGGGTTTTCGTGAACACTATTGTAATCGCTTACATTTTCTTCTATAATGAAGGTACAAAGGATCAACTATGAAAACTGTCAAAATCAAGGTCAACAACATGGGTGGACTCACCTCACGTTCCAGCGCAGAATTAGTCGAAGAAGCGAATCACCACAAGTGCAATGTTACCATGAAGCTTGAAAACGGTGATGAATGCGATCTCAAGTCCATCATGAATGTTTTCGCCCTCTCCCCAATCGATTCCGGTGCCGTAATCACCATCGAATGCGAAGGTGCCGATGAGGAAGAAGCCATCAACGGATTCAACAAGCTCTGCAACGAATACAGCTTCTAAGCCATAGACGTCAAGGATTGATTCATAATCAAGATAATTTTTACGACTCTGTTTGTCTTCGTGTCATCTTAATCCATAACAAGATATCATTGGCCATGGTATAGACGAGAAGATAAGAGACGTTACCCTTTCTTTACTGGATGTGATGTTAAGTAGCAGGGATGTTTTCAGGCTCTACAATTTCTTTTGGAGTCGGTTGTCTTTGTGTCAGTGCAGCATATGTTCGTCAGCTACCTTCAAGGCAATACGGTTCGACGTAGACAGAAGAAGAAGAGTCGACTTGTCTAGCCAAGACGAGATGAGATTGTACGTTATATGGGACTGTATGTGATTCCATACGATATATGGGAAGAGATGATACGTTTGGATATCCAAAAAGGAACCTGTCGACGTGGCAGGCTCCTTTTATTTTTCAAAATAAGGAAGAAAGACATCAATCAGATCATGATAATGAGGTTGCCTGAACGGATGAAGTCCCTTTATCGCAATATAGGTGAAATCCTTGAGTTCCAGCAGGAAATAGAATTTCAGACTGAAATCCTCGACATCATTCTCATATAGATAGGCCTGATAAGTATCCGGAACATTAAGTATTTCACATCTGGCAATGAGATTCATGACAAGGTTCTGCAATTCATCATCATCGATGATGACAGTCTTATCTTTTTCCGCTGTATGGATTTCAAGCTGGAACTTATGTTTTTCAAAAGGATGTATGTCAATCCTATCCACCGTTTCCATGCTATTTGGATTTCTTTTCCAAAAGGAAACGGACAATATATTTCTTGATTGAACTTCCATGCTATGCCAACTCGAAAAACGAAGAAAAAAGTTGTTCGAGAACCTTCAGATACGGTGGGAATCTGTTGGTTCCGGAATAGGAGATTTCAGGTTTTGAGGTGAACTTCATGCGGATGGAATAGGATTCATCCTGACCAAGAAGAAGACCGACGCTGATTCTGTCCCAATCCAGAATGAAAAGTTTTTCGAAGATGAGCTGTTTGAGTACATCAAAGGATTCCGTAATGTCCTGTGGTTCAATCGGTTGCATCATCCTGTTGGGATAGACGATTGTCGGAGAAAGCATGACATGACCTGTCTTCTCATCCATGGCAATCACAAGTTTTTTCTTTGTCTTGTCCTTATGGACTCTTTCATACTCAAAATAATTCAGTTCCTTTTCCCATTCGGAAAAAGTCTTGCCGTCATCAACACCGAAATCCTTCTTGCAGTCAGCGCATTCGTAACCATGTGTATGGAAAACGGTATCGCTGAACGGTGTCGTATTTTCCTTTCCACAGCGTGGACAGATGACATTCATAACTGTTCCTCCTTCTTCAGATTCGTGATTCTCAGCAATGAATCATACTCTTCCTCGGAGAGAATCCTATGTTCTCCCTCTTTCAGGTCACCGAGTTCAATAGGCCCAAGTCTGACTCTTTTCAGTTCGACGACATCATAGCTGAAATGGCCGAATATTCTTTTGACTTCATGATATTTTCCTTCGGATACTGTCAGGTAAGCATGATATTCGTCGACGATTTCCAGTTTGGATGGTCTGGCTATCTCTCCTCTTCCGATATCGATTTCCTGATTGCACAAATCAACCAAGGTCGGTCTCAGAATATGATTGACAGTGACGAAATACGTCTTTTCCACCTTTGTCTTAGGATGGGCAAGCCTTGCATTGAGGACACCATTGTCAGTCAGGATGAGAAGACCCGTGGTATCCTGATCGAGTCTGCCAACCATTCTTACTCTGGAACGATATTCTTCCGGAATAAGGTTCATGACGGAAGGATAATTCTCATCCTTCATGGAACACATATATCCAGATGGCTTGTTCAGGATGATTGTGATGTATGGCGTATTCGGAACGATTTTTCCATTCACCATGATGACATCATCACCTTTTATCTGCATCGTATAGTCTTTGACAATCTCGCCATTGACCGTGATGGAATTGTTCTTCAGCACCTTTTTGCTCGCCCTTCTGGAACCAAATCCATGGACGGAAAGAAAACGGTCCAATCTCATGACAGTTCCTCATCAATCTTGTCTTTTTTCATGAATCCATAATTCCTTATGGTCAAGCCTAGGGAAACGAAAAGACATACGGCGATGGTGGTTCCAATGGTAATCCATTCGGCATAGATCGTGGAAACGCCAGTGACAAACGGAGATTTGATCTTGTTTAAAGCGATGAATATGATGCCCATGACATAGAAGCCTAGGTTGATACTGGATTTCTCCAAAACAAAGGAATTATGTCTCAAAAGAATCAAGGCGACAAAGCTGCCGATGATTCCAGATACAATCGCCAAACCACAGTTTAAAATTCCTGTATGGGAATACAAAGTGGCATTGAAGACATCAGATACGGAGATAAGAAGTCCGGAGAAGAAGAAAAGCGTGGTAAGGCTCATTCCAGAAAAGGTAAGAAGGAATCCTGATAGGAAGAATCCACCTATGAGAATCAGCTTCTGCCATTTCTCATCAGCCCATATGTCAGCGACATTTCCGTAGGCAAACTTCAGCAGGATGAAGCATAGACAGCAAGTGAGGATGAATAATAGCAGGGATGGAATATAATGTGTTTTCTCTTTTCTGTTCTTGATGATCGTATATATCTCGAAGATGACAAATCCTACGGACAGTGCGATGAATCCGCCATAGATGGCAGTCGGATATTGAGTGACAAGGTTCTGGGCCGGAATAAAGAAGAATAAGGCAAAGCCAACGATGAATCCGACAAGATAGGTGAAACGATGGCACAAAAGATAGACAAGTTCACCTAGCAAGGACATCTTATAGGGATTGTTGTCATCGATTCCTCTGACTAAGGCATTCTTGTTCTGTTCATCCTTCCTTACCTTTTCAAAAGGAATTTCCTTCATGGAAAGGGCACCCTTGAGGTTTTTCACCTGAAAAAAGGGGACACCGGATGCAAATCCGGCAAACACGCCTTCGAAAAGATGAAGCATCATATTGGAAAAAGTCACTTTTTCCGTATTGTTGTTTTTTTTCATATGGGATTATTATATCCTATACATATTGTTTTGTGGTCATGTTTTCATTTGTGAAAATCATGGATATCCACATAATCATCAGGAGAAAACATGAATCAGTCCTTCATAAAAAAATATCTGAATATCGAAAAACTCCCATTTGTTTTTTCAGCCTTGGCAGGAATCATTTCCCTATTTTTCTTTTTCATGCCTTTCCTGTATTCGATTGACTCAAAGACAAATCAACCGATCTTTGTCACAGGCTTTTCCATGCTATCCTTCATGGAAGATTCCTACATGAATATCCATTACGGGGTGATTCTCTTTCTGATCGGATATGTATTCTCAGGATTGCTTGCGTTTTTCGGCATCATGGGAATCGTCACCAGGAAGGAACTGTTCAAGTCGATATTCTCCATTCTCTTTGTCATCAGCTTCTTCCAGACCGGTGCCGAAATCACAGGAATGGTTTTCCTTTCTGGATGCGAAAAGATGAACCTGTTCCTTGAATTCGGTTCCTATGTCAGCGTAATCACAAAAGGAATTCTCCTATTGTTTCTTATCGGTTATTTCGTCTACTTCAAAATGCGTAGCACCAAAGCCTCATAAGGTCTAAGAGATTCACCTACATCGCCATAATTGGATAAAAGAAGTTCGCCCTTGCCCTTATGGAAGCAGGCCGGGAATCTTCTTTTTTTGTTGGACAGATTCAATATGACAAGGATGGAATCACCATCTTTATCTCTTGTGTAACAAAGGACGTCCTTAAGAGAGGAATCATCGACTGAAAAATCTATTTTTCCATAGGTAAGTATATCATTTGATTCCCTAAGTTCATTTGTTTTCCTGAAGAAAGACAAAATGCCATCTTCTTTTTCTGATTGCGTCTTGGCATTGTATTCAACGCTATATTCGTTGAATTTCTGCCATGGTTTCACGCCATCGGGCGTGAATCCATGAGATGCGGAATCATCAAATGTCATCGGTGCCCTTTCATCATCTCTTCCGAATTTATGAGCGATATATCTGGCGATAAAAGGCGGCAAAAGATAATGTCTTGCCATATGATAGACATTATGTGTGACGATATCCTTGCATTCAGAAAGCCTCAGTGGCTTTGGATAGTTGTGTGCACCATATTCCTGTCCCATGTATATGAAGGGAGTACCACGGAGAGTGAACTGGAGAACAAACATCATCTTGGCTCCATAATCAGCATATTTGCCATCGACATATCGTCCGAAGATTCTTCTGAGATCATGATTCTCGATGTAGTTTCCGCTCCAGTCAATTTCCTTTATCCAGGAAATGAGGATCGGCTTGAACTTCTTCGGATTGATTCTATAGGAAAGAAAACTCTTATAGCAGTTGGCGATGTCGAACTCAAAGAACGTATCCAGTTCATCCTCAAGGAATTTTTTTCCATCCTCGATGGTGATGTTCCCACCGCATTCTCCGATCAGTACGCCACCTCTTGGGGCGATGACATCCTTCTGAATTTTTTTCAGTATCTCATGATTGCCTTCAGTCGCCAGATAGTGTTCCATTCCTATCGGTTGGGAAATCGGTTTCTTCGTCGTTCCGTCATCCAGGGTTTCCTTGTAGATTTCAGATATGACATCACATCTGAATCCATAGACGCCCTTGTCCATCCAGAAACCGATGATATCCTCGACTTCCTTCAGGACCATCGGATTATGCCAGTCGAGATCAGGCTGCTGTTTGGTGAAGATGTGAAGGTAATACATTCCCTCTTCACCTTTCACCTCTTCCCAGGCCGAACCCGTGAAATTACTCGTCCAGTTGTTCGGATAAGTCCATTTTCCGTTCTTGTCCTTCTTACCCTGCCTGAAATAATAGTATCCACGATATGGGGAGTTCTTGTCTGCGAGTGCTTTTTCAAACCACTCATGTTTGTCGGATGTATGGTTGATGACAAGGTCCATGATGACCTTCATCCCCCTCTTCCTTGTTTCTTCCATCAGGCAATCGAAATCATCCATCGTACCGAAAAGCGGATTTATCTTCCGATAGTCGGAAATGTCGTATCCAAAATCCACCATCGGGGATTCATAGATTGGGGAAAGCCAGATTGTCTTCATTCCGATTTCTTCGAGATAGTCAAGCTTTGAGATGAGACCTTTCAAATCACCATAGCCATCGCCATTGCCATCCGCAAAGGATATCGGATAAATCTGATAGACTGCATGTTCTTTCAGGAATTCTTTTGTGTTCATACGAATATTGTAAGCGATTCCGATTTCCGTGCAAAAGAAAACTTCCCGGATTTTTCCGGGAAGTCATCGTAGTCAGGTTTTGATTACTTGGAATAGGAGACGGAGATGGAAACCTTACCCTTGGTAGTACCAATAGTAGAATAACCAGTGTACTTGGTGATGAGACCACAGTCATTCCACTTGTATTCGGTGGAAATGGTGTTGCCATCATCATCCTTGGCATTGTAGGAAACACCTAAGTTGTAATACTTATATTCAGTGTTTTCGGAAGCGGTGAATGTGGCTGGGGTCATGGCAGTCAACCAAAGACCATAGGCAAGGCCTTCGATGCCGGAACCAGTCAAGGTACGGCCACTGACAGTGAAGGAGAAGTCAATGGTCTTCTTGGATTCGCTGTCGCTGGACTTGGTGGTAATGCTACCAGAAGCCTTGGCAGTCGTGTATTCGACTTCTTTCTTGAGAGCAGTCTCGGCTGCAGTCTTGAAATCAGCGAACTTGACTTCACCACAGGCGGTCAAGGATAAGGCGCAGACACCTAACAAAGCTAAACTACGGATAGACTTTTTCATGATAAAATTAATCCCCCTTTTCATGAAATTTTGCTCTTAGACGTTAAGTCTTAAGAACGATTCTTCAATATTTTAGTGACATACGAATCAAAATTCAACCAAACATTGTACATCCGTGCAATAAATATTCGTGAGAACAATAC